>NZ_JBOCCY010000009.1:0-147242 GCF_050586445.1 Bacillus coreaensis | reverse complement strand
CCCTGTTTTCTAAAACGTTCAATGAACTTATGACTTTTTAGAAAATAAGTGTTTTATTTCAATAAAGTAGTGCTAAAAGCAACAATGTTTTAGAAAACAGCCTAATAAAAAGCGGGAAAAACATGGAACATTCAGGTTTTCCCGCTTTTATTTTTATCATATTAATGAAGCGACTGAAAATTAGATTGCAACCACATTCATAAACATATCAATATCATCCGTTGTATTCGTAATGCTTCCTACACCAAAGTTTTCTACCAAGAAGTTTGTTACATTTGGGGAAAGGAATGCTGGTAATGTAGGACCAACATGAATATTCTTCACACCTAGATAAAGAAGTGATAGGAATACAATAACTGCCTTTTGCTCATACCATGCGATATTATAAGACAATGGAAGGTCATTAATACTTTCCAAGCCAAGGGCATCCTTTAGTTTTAATGCGGTCATGACAAGTGAATAAGAATCATTACATTGACCAGCATCAAGTACCCTTGGTATACCATTGATATCACCCAAATCAAGCTTATTGTATCTATATTTCGCACAACCAGCTGTTAAGATGATGGTATCGTTAGAAAGCTCTTCAGCAAACTCTTTATAATACGTTCTACTTTTATGGCGTCCATCACAGCCTGCCATAACAAAGAATCGTTTAATATCTCCATTCTTTATAGCGTCGACTACTTGATCCGCTACTTGAGCGACTTGATTATGTGCAAATCCACCAATAATTTCCCCCGTCTCAATTTCAATCGGAGGTTCACATTGTTTCGCATGCTCAATCATCACTGAGAAGTCTTTTGTTCCATCTTCTTTCTCCGCGATATAAGTAACACCTTCTACTCCTGTTGCACCAGTGGTATACATTCTATCTTTGTAGGAAGCTTTTGGTGGTACAATACAGTTGGTTGTCATGAGAATCGGACCATTAAAGCTTTCAAATTCACGTGTTTGTTCCCACCAAGCATTTCCGTAGTTACCTACAAAGTGATCATATTTTTTAAATGCTGGATAATAATTGGCGACGAGCATTTCACTATGTGTATAAACATCAACACCCGAGCCCTCGGTTTGCTTTAATAATTGTTCAATATCTTTCAAGTCATGTCCGCTTATTAAAATTCCTGGGTTTTTACCAACACCGATGTTTACTTTTGTTACCTCCGGATGTCCATAAGTGGATGTATTGGCAGTATCTAATAATTCCATCCCATATACTCCATACTTTCCAACTTCCATAGAAAGGGCAATCAATTCGTCCAATGTTAATGTATCATCTGTGATCTGCGACAATGTCTTTTGCATAAAAGCATACAGAGTGTCCTCTTTATAGCCTAAATACGCGGCATGCTGAAGATACGCAGCCAATCCTTTTAGGCCATATGTAATTAGTTCTCTTAATGAGCGAATATCTTCATCTCTTGTGGCAAGAATGCTTACCTCTTGTGAAGCGGCTTTGTTTTCAAACTCAAGAGTAGTCTCACCATACCAGGTTACAAAATCGCTATTATTAGCTAATTGTGAGCCAGCCTTTTCAATTGAGGACTTGATCTCTTCACGAATGTTCAGACCATCTCTAACCTTGTTATAAAAGTCATTCTTATCCCAGTTGGCATTTGTAATCGTCATAAAAAGACTATTCACAATAAACTCATCTACTTTACTATGCTTCAATCCTAGTTCTCTAGCTTCTGTATGAACAATCCCCAGACCCTTTACCACATAAACCAATAAATCTTGCATATTCGCTAAATCATCTTTTTTTCCACAAATACCTGCAATCGTACAGCCTGTTCCATTTGCTGTTTCTTGACATTGATAACAAAACATACTCATTTAACTTCCCCCTACCTTCTAATCATTAGGTGAACTTACATATTTATTCAATAATGATTTCACTTTAACAACGATCAGAAAAAGTAGGTGTGATTTAGCTCACAGTAAAGACATATTTCACTTGATTGTCAAATTTGAAGGGAGAAAATCAAGGATTACTTGCTTTTTCTAAGACACGGCAAACGAAAAAAGTTGTGACTTCAAAATTGAAATACTATTTAACTTACAGCAATTAGACATACAAAATAAAAAGAAAAAACTAGGGAGTAATCCCCTAGTTTTCATCCTTACGCTATTTTGCTATTTCTTTATGAGATTTTTCTTTTATTACCGGTAACTTTTCCGAACTAGTCATATATTTATAAAGTACCGCCGCTGCAACAGCACCCATTATTGGACCAATTACATAAACAGGAAATTGAATCCAGTTGATATTACCGCCGATTAAACTATCGACAACATATGGTCCGAAGGTTCTTGCGGGATTAAAGGATGCTCCCGTAGAACCGGCGGTCATCATGATGATCCCTCCAACCGTTAAACCAATGACAAGCCCACCCCAATCCTTTGGGGCCTTGGAGTCGACTGCAACTCCCATAATGACGAACATAAGGATAAACGCGGCAATGGCTTCGATAAATATCCCCTGAATATATCCGGTAGATGGTGCAAGGACAGTAGCTCCTAAATTTCCTAACCATACTCCATCCATGCCTAAAACGCTTATAATTCCAAACGCCCCAATGGTACCACCCACACATTGTGCAAGTAGATAGGGTCCTACCTCTTTCCAAGGAAAATGACCTGTTGAAGCTAGTGCGATTGTGACAGCTGGGTTAATGTGACAACCCGTTAATCTTCCTATTGAATAGATCATTGCCATAACAACAATCGCGAAGGCAAAGCTTATCACTCCAATATCAGCCAATGTTGTAGACTCGTTGTTATTAGCCGTAATCATTCCATTAAAAGCGGCTGTACCTGGACCAATAAGAACTAATAAAGCCGTACCGATACCTTCACCAAAACATCGTTTGAACAGGCTGGTTGTCTCCATCAGCAGCCACCATTATTTTACAAGTCCATGAGGGTCAATGACATATTTTCTTGAAGCCCCTTTATCAAACTCTGCATAGCCCCTTGGCGCTTCATCTAAGGATATGACCGTTGCATTAACTGCTTTTGCAATCTGTGCTTTTCCACTTAAGATCGCTTGCATTAAGTCACGGTGGTATTGCATAACTGGTGTTTGACCTGTAACAAATGTATGTGCTTTTGCCCACCCTAATCCTAAACGAACTCTCAATGTACCAATTTTTGCATCCTCATCCACTCCACCTGGATCTCCTGTTACATATAGACCTGGAATCCCCAGTCGTCCCCCAGCACGAGTGACCTGCATAATGGAATTTAAAACAGTTGCCGGCGCTTCTGTCGCATTTGCACCATGTGCAGATGCTTCAAAGCCTACGCAATCTACTGCACAGTCAACCTCAGGACTGCCTAGAATTTGATCAATTTGCTCTCCCAAATCAGGGTGATTACGTAGATTTACTGTTTCACAACCAAAGCTTCTTGCTTGGGCAAGCCTTTCTTCATTTAAGTCCCCTACAATAACGGCAGCAGCCCCTAATAGTTGTGCCGAATGGGCAGCTGCTAGCCCAACAGGACCTGCTCCCGCAATATAAACAGTAGCTCCTGGCTTAACACCTGCGCTCACTGCCCCATGATAACCAGTTGGAAAAATATCAGATAGCATCGTTAAATCTCTAATTTTTTCCATCGCTTGATCTTTATCTGGAAATTTCAATAATTGGAAATCGGCATAGGGTACCATTACATATTCAGACTGACCTCCTACCCAGCCTCCCATATCTACATAACCATACGCTGAACCCGGACGATCAGGATTTACATTTTCACATATATGTGTGTTGCGCTCTTTACAGCTTCTGCATCGTCCACACGCAATATTAAACGGGACAGACACAAGATCCCCTTTTTTGATAAATTCCACATCACGACCAACTTCAATGACTTCTCCCGTTATTTCATGCCCTAGCACAAGTCCTTCGGGAGCAGTCGTTCTCCCTCTCACCATGTGCTGGTCACTTCCACAAATATTCGTTGTTACCACCTTCAAGATCACACCGTGTTCACATTTACGTCCTACGTTTAAAGGATTTACTCCAGGTCCATCTCTTAAAACTAAGTCTGGATAACCAATATCCATTACCTCAACTTTACCTGGACCCATGTAAGCTACTGCTCTATTTCCTTTCATGTGAAAATCCTCCCCTTTGCTATGAAGTTTTATTTACAAACATATCATTGCAATTTTTATGCCAACTCAAAAAGTTATTATTTAAACGATTCTATGGATCCACAAGTGAAAGCGTGTTCATAAAATGAGCAAAGGGTGTCCTATTTTAAGACAAATGATTTTTTACCTTTTCCTGAATATTGAAATAATAGTATAATATGGACAAAGACTGAATGGCCTTAATGTGAAAAGGAGGTAATAATTGTCATATGGTTACAGAAGTTCTTTTCGACAAGTATAATCTCATTAGTCAATCGTGGAAGCGTTGTCATGATTTCGGCCTCTCACCAACCGATCCTTTAGAGGACTCTATTTTGACTGGTAAGGCTTTGAGTGATCTGATTAAAGAAAATGAACAGTTAATCAACCATGCCTCTTCAGCTATTAACACACTCTTTCCCAACTACTATTCTGGTCTAGTGATCACCATTGTTGATCGACACGGAACCATCATACATAAAGTAGGGCAATTGGATGTACCCAGTTCTGTTGATGTTTTATCCATAGGTTCAAATTGGTCAGAAGAAAACAAAGGAACCAATGCCATGGGGCTTGCCATCTTTGCGAAAGAACCCATTATCACTCATGCGGATCACCACTTCTATGTAAAAAATCAATTTCTAACCTGTGCGGCAAGCCCTATTTATTCACCAATGGGTGAACTAATTGGTGCCGTTAATATCAGTGCAAGAAAGGAATTGTATCATCCATTTATTTTCTCCTTAACAAACATCATGGCGACTTTTATTCAAAATGGCTTGCTTTTAGACATGGCGAAAAATGAAAAGGTTTTGACCATTAAAGAGCTTGAAGCGACTGCTAACTTTGCAAATGTTCCCCTTCTTTCACTAGATGATGACAAAAGGATCATTCGTGCCAATCAGTCAGCACGTAAATTACTAGGTGATGACTGTTTGGGAAAAGAATTTCACAATACAAAGGGATATCCGACAAAAGTGGTATCTGATCCATCACGTAAACAATATCGATCCATATTAGCTTTAAATACACCTACGAATAAGAGATTGACTCCACATCATCTATATACCATTAAGGATATTGTCGGTTCATGCCCAAAGATGAATGAAATAAGAAGGATCGTTAAAAAAGCCGCACTAACCGATTTCCCAATTATTGTATATGGAGAAAGCGGGACAGGAAAAGAGCTAGTTGCACAGTCTTTACATACGTCTGGACCAAGAGGAGATCAGCCTTTTATTGCTGTTAATTGTAGCGCCATACCGGAAAGTCTCATTGAAAGCGAATTGTTTGGTTACGAAAAAGGGGCATTTACCGGTGCCAATCGTGAAGGAGTGATAGGGAAATTTGAGGCAGCGAATGGTGGGACCCTCTTTCTCGATGAAATTGGTGACATGACACTCAAGGCACAAGCTGTTTTGCTAAGAGTCTTACAGGAAAAATCAGTCACCCGTGTAGGTGGAATTAAACCCATACCAATCAATACAAGAGTGATTGCGGCCACACATAAAAACCTTAGAAGAGAAATAGAAGCCGGACGTTTTCGAGAAGACTTGTATTATCGACTGAAAGGAGTGGTGATGACACTCCCTTCTCTCCGAGAGCGTTCAGACCTTATTGAATTGTCCAATCACTTAATGAAAAATTTAGATTACCCTTCCTTACCTCTTTCAAGAGAGGCAAAAGATAAGCTTCTTTCGTATCATTGGCCTGGAAATGTGAGAGAGCTCAATAGTGTTCTCATGCAAGCCTCATTTCTAGCTGATGGAAATGAGATTAAAGCGGAGGACTTGGATTTTGAAATCGAATACGAGCAGGATAAACCCTCTCTACAGGAAGAAAAGGATCCCCTTACCTCTCTGGTTCATTCAGAGAAAGAAGTGATTCGAAGAACGTTGGATTATGTAAGCTGGAATATTAGTAAGGCAGCTACGATCCTAAAAATAAGTCGAAATACACTTTATCTTAAAATTAAAAAATATCATTTACAGCAATAGGGATAAAGATAAAGCTAGCTTGGAAAAAAAAGTACCCTATAGAGTAGACACATAGAAAATTCTGCCTATAGGGTACTTTTTTGTACAACCTAAATTTTCAGAGCAATCATCCTCCCGGGTGTGAAACTACTCTACTCACTTTTGTGTAATTTCAAATGGATGATGTCTCGGTCCCAAAAACAAACAAGGAAAGCATCCTGTTCAACACAGAACACTTTCCTATTTATCGGAGGGATTGGAATTATGGAACAATTACTATTCTTTGATGATTTCCTTTGTATTTGATACTTAGTTTCATAACAGCATTTATCTCCGGATAGGTGCTTTTTTCATAAACAAGCTGATTCCTGTTCATCAAATGTACTACTAAAGAGCGAATTAACCAAACATACCCTTTATGGCACGAATGACCTTTAATGCTTTTTTATTCTCTTTCTCCAATTTGGATTCTCCCGTAAATCTTGTAGTCTTTTTAGGCATAACTTTGTTTTTAGGCTTTGCCTTCCCCATAGAAATCCCTCACTCCTTGTAATCTGATTTCTACTAACCTATATATACAACAACGAGAGGAAATATACATAAAAAAAACAAGATGCCTAAAAGCACCTTGTTTATTCACCCTGCAATATCAGCCACTAATAAATTGCAAGACCTTATTATTTAGTTCTTTAATATTCTGAGACATTTTGGTAGTCGATTTTTCTGATAAGCGAGTGTTGTTCTTGCGTCTTGAAGATACGGCTCTTGCTTTTGCTTTTCCGACTTTCTTCACTCTAATCACGCCATTGTTTTCTGAAACAATCTCAACTTCAAATTCTTTACCCATAACAAGAACCCTCCTTTTGAGTGAACTTTTCCCTATTATACCATATTTCTAAACATAAGAGTAATATAGATATATTAAGTTCGTTACATGCACTCCATCTACTTCTAATAGTTCCCCTTTAGCAGTCTTTAAGACTACCAATACATTTTTCTCATTCATAAAGACAGGAATAATCATGGCGTCATCTTTTATCAATGAAACAATCTCTACTTGATATAAGGAATTAACATACGAATCCAGTTCTTCCGCAACATCAAAAGTATTTAGATCGTCAATGCGATTTAGAGTCGTCTTAATACCCTCCATGAATCCCATTTCCGTTAGAAGAGCATTCAATTCCTCGTCATTTAAACCTTGCACTTCCTGGTCAGAAAGTATATCCATGGAAACAGCTTCGTTATTCACTTCCCAAATTTGAAAAATTAATCCAAACTTCTCCGTATAGAGTTTTACGTAATCTTCCAACTGTTCTCTCTTTTTATCATCCGTCTCAACCTCTGCTAGGTTTTCAAAATACTCTCCTGCATTTTGAATCATATCAGACATGGAAACAACCCGTTTAATAGTAGCCTTTTGAATCTTGTTATTGGTTAAAATGATGTTCTCTACATAATCTGTATACTGAAACTCAGCTTTCCATATTTTTAAGATACTTGGTGTAAGCAATACCGCAATATCAATAAATATGATGGTTCCAGTCAAAGTTAATAGAAACTGCCAATTACCAAGAGAAACCTCACCGATTATCAAACCTACCGTAACGGCTCCAATATACAGTGTATATAAAGCCTTTCTTAATGTACGAAGTGATAAATGGTATTTTAATGGTGCAAAGCAGAAAAACAGAAAATTCCCTACTACAAAAACCAGTATTAACCATGCAAAAAGATGAAAATCCACAACTCCCCCTCCTCCTATACTACCCTTTACCTATATCCTTCCGTTTTTACATAGCATTTTCGCTTTGTTTCTTCTATGAACAAATATATTTTAGGAAGAATTTAACTCTACTATTCTATCATTGACGAACAAACAAGAAAACTCTCAAAAATAAAAAAAGCTAACAGATAGCTCTCTCTTTTTAATGAATATATTTAAAAGTCAATGTAGCGTTGTTAGTTTTTTCTAGCTGCTATATACTAGATTCGCTTTTCTATGCAGGAGTCTTCCGCTTACAGCAATCGCTAACTTATTTTAGACTGTAGACCTCATAGTTTATTAGAGGCTGGTTTATGAACATAAATCAAAAGCCTCTCTGCTATAACAATCTCTTTAAACCATTGGAAAAAAGCGCCGAGACAACCGTAGTCGGGACGCTTTTATTCCCCTAATTATTATTCAACTGAATTCCGTTATATGGTCCGCGGTTGATTGTTCCAAGAGTCTTCTTCCACATTGACTCTCGCTTGATGATTTCAGAATCCGTCCCTTCAATAAATTCAATGACTGAAAAGATGACTGAATTATAACCGTTTTCTAGAACAAACAAATTAAGATGTTGTGCATCACTAAGAGAATTTAAATGAGCCATCCATCTACCTAAAATTCCGTCACTGTTATAGGCACTTCCTATGTATCTACTTTTTCCATCTTCGGATCGTTGAATGTAAATCCCATTTTGACGCAAAACCTTTTTTAGCTTATTATCTTCTGAATTATCTTCCCAAATAGCAATTACTTCTCTCCATGTAAAGGTTTGTCCTAAGACATTTTCTAGTGATGTATCTACATCGGGTAGTTCAAGACCCTCAAATTTTGATGTACGAGCTAGTTTACTGTTTGCTTTGCTCTCTAGTATGATTTCATCTGATTGTAGAATATCAGCTATTTTAGTAGCTAAAGTAACATAATCATCTGTCTTAAAGTCAGTATACGATCTTTTGGAGGTTGACACCTCTGGAAAAGAATCCAACAATGTTTTAAGGCTTTCATTCATATTATCTGCGTGATAAATCCTAAATAGTTCGGGACCTTCTCCCCATAGTTCAAACGCCCTTATTTTGTATATATTACTCTTAACTCGATAAGAAACCCAAGGTCTTGAATTTGCTGTGTTATCATCCTTAATTCTTAAATCAAACATTCTAGCTAATCCACTCTTGATAAGTATTGGTTCTAAAATTTCAAGCATGTATAACCCTCCAAATGACCCACTCTATAATTCCCTTATTATAGCAGACTAACTACATAATTACATATTCTTTAAGTAATATAGTCTTATAGAGAACCAAACAAACTGATGACAGAAATGATCTTAATCCGATTAGTTCATATTCCTCCCTTATAATATTAGGAATCCACTCCAATTCCTTTTCTATATCAATCCCCTTCCGACCAGCCCTATCTCCCGCAAAGAGAATAGTCGTTGAAAAATAGAAAAAACCAGGGCATAATCCCTAGTTTTCATACTTATTATCCAATCTTTCCATCGATGTCAGATGTATCAACCTTATCTCCGAACCATTCTCTTAATTTCTCTTTTGCTTTATTCTTAATATCATCATCAATATACATAGCCACTTGGAACAAAGCAACTCCTAGAGCGCCTAAATCATCTGTATACCCTACTCCTACCGCTATATCTGGAATTAAATCAAGCGGAAGAATAAAATATCCTAATGCTCCAATGATGATGGTCTTTGCCTTTACTGGCACTTCTGGTTTTTGAAGAGTAAAGTATAATAGTAAAACTGCATACACAACGGAAGAACCTGCTTTTTTAGCAAACTTTTTTAATTTCTCCCAAAATTTTTCATCCGAAAAGTGTTTTCCGGAGTCTTTGAAATCTTCTGCGTTATTCATCTTTTTACTCCTTTTTACTTATAAATCAGTATATTCCTTACTTGATCCAAATGCCTTATCAACCGGGTACTTTAGTCTATTTTTACGGATTTTTTTTAATGGCCTGCTCTAAATTTATTTCTAGCTCATTTGATAGTAGTAATGCATAGATCACCACATCTGCTATTTCATCGGTAATAGGATCAATATTTTCGTCTATGGCTTCTTCACTTGTTTTCCATTGAAAGTTTTCCAACAATTCACTTGCTTCCAATGAAAGGGATATAGCTAGATCCTTTGGATTATGGAATTGCTGCCAATCTCTTTCGTCCCGGAAGTCTACAATCTCCTCAATTAAAGGATCAAAGATGGATGTTTCGAAATCAAATCCTACATCCTTTAATTCTTGGTAAATTTGTTCAGCTTCTTCATATTGGGAAGATGGAACAATCAATGAAATAGAACTTGTTGGATTGCCTTTTATATCTTCATTGTCGTACCATTTGGTTTGCCAATCGATTTCAGGGTAATGATCTTTTAATTCTGCAATTATTTTATCTAATCTGTTACTATCTCCACTTAAATGAATCCAAATACTCCAAGGTTACCGCCCCTTCTTACTTGCTCACTATGTATGAATTCAATCCGAAAAGCAACCATTAATGGTAATCACCTTTTTCCTCGGCAACCATCATATGTTCATAACTCTTCGTACGATTACGATAAAGCTTTAATAAATGTGCTCTTAATTTTGGATCACTTGCAAATATATATAAACCCTTGATTCCCCTTTTCAATAAAACATTGATCGAATTTAATATGATTTGTTCTTTTATATTTTCAGGATCATCAAATTCATCTTTCCCTCTGAAAGCCTCTGTATCCTTATAATTTCCTGTAATAATCTTCAATTCTTTGTTTTCCTCATCAAACAAAACAGATGGTCCTAAAATGACACCCACATAATTTAAATCGAAACCTTGAATCGTATAAATAGAACCAACTTCCCTTATGGTATTTTCCCTTTCAGCCCAGGTGGTATCTCCCTCAGTCGTATTCCATGGCAACTTAAATTGATCTTCTTCTATATAGTAAGTCTCACCATCTTTTTTATGAACATAATCAAATGTTGAGACCATTCTTGCTAGGCCATATTTCTTATTCTTCTCACGTATTTCTTTATACATCTTAGCTGCTGAATCAAAAATTTGAAAATCAAACTCTTCTTTTTCAGGAATAGTAGTGATCTTTTTTTGATAAAATGATCGATCCAGCGAATCATTTTATCACTGGCCCGCATGCGAAATTGATTTTTTAATATATATTCTTTCGAATGTTGACTATCTACAAGACGGAGTAGCTTATTTTTATCCCAATAGCTTTTCATTTTTAACACTTGCTTATCATCAAATACCAAGATCACAATTTTGCTATGTTTCATAATCTCTTCTAGATGGTTATTCTCTTTGAAATTATTAAAGCTGTCTGGTCTGGTTAATAATAAATGCGCTTCATCTACAAACACAATATCAGCTTTTTCGTTAGCTTTTTTCCGTTTGTTAATAAAAGGAGTCGGTTTATCAAAATTATTCTTTTTAAGTGCTTTTACTTTCCCCGCAATTTTTTGGTACGTTTTTAACATTTCCGAATGATTGACTAATAAAAAGTTATTACTGTTATGAAGAGCTGAAGATTTCTCCTTTGCTAACTCTTGAATCCGATTAAATACGACGCTTAAAACCACACTCTTACCAGTTCCTGCTTCACCTTTAACAAGGAAAACAAATGGTTCTTCGTCATTGATATGTTTTTCACAAACCTCAATAATCTTTTCCTTCAACTCAATTTGTTCAGCCGAAAGCTCTTTGAAAGGAGATAATTTAAAAATATCTTTATTTTCTATGACTTCCCTTGAGTGGGTAAAATAGTCCTTTTCCTTTAACTGGTCCCATAATTCATTAAATAATTTTTCATTATAAAACGGCTTATCATAATAATTGTGGCTGACACTATCAGCTGTCTGACTCTTATTTTGAAGCTTATAGCGTTCATCTGCCAAAAAATAATTAATAATCTTCGTTTCAATATTATAGGTTGCTGAACGATTGAACTTTTCATGAACTATCAATGTCATTTTATCCAATGATTTTCTTTCCGGATTATTCAAATGATTTTTCATACGATTTCTTACTGCTACTGACTCTCCAATGTAAACCATCGTGTGATTGTTTAAAAAATATACCACTGGATAATCGGAATAAGGTTTACCATGTAAGGAGTCTATTGAAGTATGAGTAAATGGCATGGATATGATTTCTAATGTATTCATTAAAAAATTACCTTTCATAGTACCTTTTAATTAATTTATCGATATGAATATTTTACCATATTACATTAAAAGCATTTACATTTATATTTTTTTACAAAATCAAAATTAATATATGAAGGTTTAAGAAAGACCTTTTCCTTCGAGGATATAAAAAATGAACCCAACTACTTCTCTTTTGAAGTACCCGGAAACGAAATAACAATATATAACATGGTTATTTTCAACATTAAAAGTGTTTACTTAAGGTCATATAAATTAATTAGACGAATATATATAACCTTATTACCATCCTATGACTTCATATAGAAAACATACAACTGTGATTGTATATCCCTATTTTTATATAAAAAAGCGTAGATTAACATGAGATGACAAGTTCTAACCAAATGAAAAAAAGAATACTAAAGGAGGTAATGCAGGTGAGAGCAGCTATTTATTCAACCTATGGTCCCCCTGAAGTAATAGAGGTAAAGGATGTCGAACAGCCTTACATTAAGGATGATGATAGAGTGCTGATTAGTGTACACAGCGCGTCTGTGAATGCTTTAGACTATTTGTACCGAAAGGGCTATTTACCTACAAGGTTAGATAATGGACTAAAAAAACCTAAAAATTCCATACTGGGTATAGATGTTGCGGGGACGGTTGAGGCAGTCGGTAAAAACGTACATAGATTTAAGGTAGGTGATCATGTTTTTGGAAGTTGTTTCGGGTCCCATTCTGAATATGTCTCTTCGCTTGAGATATTCCTAAGTCATAAGCCTAAAAACGTAACTTTTGAAGAAGCAGCAGCTATACCATGTGCTGGTCAAACTGCGCTACAAGCATTACGTGATGTAGCACAGGTAAAAAAAGGACAAAAAGTCTTAATATATGGTGCGTCAGGTGGTGTAGGGCACTTTGCAGTTCAACTTGCACTATACTTTGGTGCTGAGGTGACTGCTGTTTGTAGTACCTCTAATCTCGGTTGGGTACAAGAACTGGGGGCGCATCACGTTCTTGATTATACGAAGGAAAATTTCGCGGATAATGGAAAAAAGTACGATGTTATTCTGGATGCAGTTGGGAAGCGGACATTTTTCAGTTGTAAACGCTCATTAACCGAGAATGGTGTTTATATTACTGAACACCTATTTTACCCTAAATATCACCCGGTTCAATTAATGATAAGTTCATTCATTGGTGGAAAAAAAGCAAAAATTCACTTTGCGATACCAAATAATAGAGATCTAGATTTCTTATGCAGTCTTGTGGAGGAAGAAAAACTAAAACCTGTTATTGAGAAGTGCTATCCTTTGGAACAGATTGTAGAGGCTCACCGGCACATTGAAAGTGGTCGTACAAAGGGGAAGATTGTTCTTAAAATTAAGGAATAAATTTATAACTGGTACATGTATCTATTGAAGCTGGACTATTAATCAAATGGTGTAGTTTAAATAGTTTGTGGAAAATTTTAATTACGTTGGATTTTACCGACATCTATCTGTCGGTTTTTTAGTGTCAGCAATAGCAAACAAAACCGCACACTGATTAGTAACTGGATAATTATTTTTTAGCGATTATTAATCGGTGTGCAGTCAATGGCTACAACAAATACAATAGGATTAATAAGAAGCGTTCTTTAACGTAGAAAAAGTTCCTTCAGATCAACCACAATTTGTTTCAGAAAATGAGTGGATAACTTCAATGCCATAAATAATAAGAGTAAAGAAATAGACCATTATAAGGAAGACCCTAAGTCAATAAAATTGAACGGCTATTAAGTTTAACTAATGAGTTCATAAAAGATCCCCGAGTAATAGATAGAATTGAGGATTATAGTAATGTTTTTGCAAAAGGAAACTTTGCAAACTTAGTGAAATTCGCGGAACAGTTAAAGACCACAAAATTGTTTAAGCTATTTAAAGCTTAGAACGCTTTTCTTTCCAAATTAATTTAACCGTCCGTCATTTTTATTCTGAACTTAAGCCGATTGAGAGGTTTTTCATCAGTTTTTGAGTTTATTAATCGCTTTAAACAGAGGAGCAAAGAAAATAAGCCAGTACTCCGTTGCCTCACTGTTCTCTTTGTCAGCTGCATTCGATGATTCTGATGACGAACAGGCCGTTAATAGAGCCACGATGAGTATAGTAAACATGAATAGTAGTTTTTTCATTATTTTTCCTCCTGTTTTTTGTAGATTACCAAGTCCAACCGTATGCTTTCACATCAATGGTTTTCACTTTGCCAGCGATTTCTCTCGGTACTTCTGGATAATTTAATTCGAATCCCGCTTCGCTTCCTGGATTAACACCCACATCCACGCTACCATTTAACACACCAAGTAAGGTTCCACTTTCATCAAATAACGCCGCAGAAATTCGGATGTCATCTTGTAAATCACTTGTCGTATTTTTCACTACTCCCGTAACGGTGTACGGAGTGCTGTATTCATCGGTGGAAGGAATTCCTTTCGTTCCTGACACCTCTAGTATATTAGCACTTTCTTCGGTTGGATCAAACCCATAATTATAAGTAGTTTCCCCGTATAGTGCTGGGTCGGTCATTCCTTCAAGGATTGTCGTTTCGGTAATATAGGCTTGTTCACCAGGACCTACCACGCTTGGAACAGAATAGACATCGTTGAGGTTCCGAGAATGCCTCCCTCTTGATCTTTGTAATTCATTTGCGTTTCTCCAATGGAGATCGGCACATCGCCCGTATTTTCAAAGATCGCAGAAGAATGCACCCAAACGCTATCAATGGAATCCTTCCAGGCTCCCCCAGTGGACTGGACTATTTCAAGCTTTGGTTCCTCTTGAACCTCTTTTGTTTCTTCTTGTTTAGATGCTGTTTGTTCCTCGGTCCCTTCCGAAGTATTGGTATCTCCCGCAAGTTCATTTCCACATGCGGATAAAAACACCATTAAAGCTACTGCTAAGAAAACATTCAACCAACCTTTCATCATCATCCACCTCATTATTATTTTTTCTATAAAACTAGTAAGTTACCAGTTGTCAGATCCAGTCTTTCATTTTACCTACGAAAGGAAACATGCCCTTTAAGTACTTCTTCAATTTCTTCTGCTGCTTTCATATCAAACCATTTCATCGGTGCGAGCAACGAGAATGCTTGCTGATTCTCGAGCTCCCTTGCGACCGTACCCACATCTTGTAACAACTTCAAATCGTCAATATAATGTTCCATCGTTAAAATTGCGAGTTCTTGATTTTTTTTGTCAGAGTAAAACAAGTCTGCCAATACCCCAATGGCACTTCTGATTTGCTGTTGGTTCATACGCTCTCTCCTCTTCTTCATCTATAGTTGAAGTATAAGAGAAAAGGTGGTCCACTTTCGGACCCCCTTTGTATGATTTTTAATAATATTTCACATCGCCGAGAGAAAAAATATAAAAAAAACAACAATTACTTATTTTAAAACGATAAATAATGTATTAGAATCAATATGAAAATACATTAGCGAGGTGTTATTTATGAATCGAGGTTCAACTATATTTTTAAGGATGGCACTTGTTTTTATTGCGATTCCTGTTCTTGCTTTATCTATATTTGGGTTAACGTGGTTACCAAAACATCCATTTAATGCCGATTTTGACCATATTTTGTATCCGATCCTAGTCGGCATGTATGTGTCGGTGATTCCGTTCTTCGGTGCCTTGTATCAGGCGTTTAAGCTGTTGAATTATATTGATAAAAACAAAGCTTTTTCTGAGCTGTCTGTGAAAGCACTACAGAAGATCAAATTCTGTGCTTTGACCTTCAGTGGTTTGTATGTGATCGTTCTGCCCTTTCTGTATGTGGTCGCAGAAATTGATGATGCACCTGGCCTCATCCTTATGGGAATGGTTCCTATCTTTGCTTCCTTGGTCATCGCCGTCTTCGCTGCAGTTCTCCAACGCCTATTAAAAGAAGCAATCAATATCAAATCTGAAAATGATTTAACGGTCTGAGGTGAATATAATGGCGATTATAATTAATGTTGATGTGATGTTGGCGAAACGGAAAATGAGTGTAACCGAACTGTCGGAGAGAGTGGGAATCACGATGGCAAACCTTTCGATCTTGAAAAATGGAAAAGCCAAGGCGATTCGATTATCCACTTTAGATGCGATTTGCAAAGCTTTGGACTGTCAGCCTGGGGATATTTTGGAGTATCGAAGTGATGAGGAAAATCAAGAATCGTAGACAAAGCTTAATTTTAAAGAAAGCTTTTTAACCGTAGCTTTCCTGCAACAAAAAAAGGATTAATGAGCAGATAAGAAATGCTCTATTAATCCTTTTTTTCAAAAGGCTCTTTTCTAAAACATTGTTGCTATATACACACTTTTTAGGAAATTAATTTCGAATAGTCGAAGGGCTGTCCGTTTGTTAAATGAAAAATTACTTCGAGGCAAAACTTGGTCGCCAGGTTCTAGACCTAAATACTCCGCTTCTTCCTTATTCAATTTATCTGCTTGGAAGTACATATCCGAAAATCCAACCTTCAATCCTAGTCCCTCTTGTATATAATAAAAGATTGAGTCAGACACAATTTCTTTATTTAAATAAGGTATGATGGCTTTATTATAATAGGAATGCTCCAGACACAAGGTTTCCCCATGAATGTTTTAAGAAAATTTGATCTTATACATGTAGAAGAAGGAGAAATGGTAGCAGCAAATAAGGATTCTGTAAAAGTAGTTTAAGCGAGAAATTGAATGGGTACTGAAAAATAGGCGTCTAGTACAGTAATACTATAGTTTAAATTAAGCAAAGAAAAAGGCTAATCATCCAAAACCTTATTGGATGATTAGCCTTTTTCACTATTATTACTTTAAAAGTTTTTTATATGGCTCTTTCTTTGATTTTTTCATCTTTTTCGATTACTTGGTTTTCTCCAATTAGCGTAATTTCACTGTATGCTTTCGCTTCACCAACCATTGCATTTTTTTCAATCACCGTATTGCTTCCAATTACCGCTCGATTAACGACGGCATTTTCTTCAATTATGGCATTTGGCATGATGACAGAGTCTTTAATCATGGCTCCCTTTCCAATTTTCACCCCGCTAAAGAGAACAGAATTTTCTACCATTCCATACACTTTACAACCTTCACCCACTAAAGATTGGTAGATAGAAGCGGTCGCATCCATATACAAAGGTGGCTGAGTGGATTCATGTGTATAAATCTTCAAATCTTCATCTAGTAATAATGGATTGGTTTCCGTAGATAGTAAATCCATATTTGCTTCCCAGTAACTTTCAATCGTCCCAACATCTTTCCAGTACCCATCAAACCGATAACTATAAAGCTGACAGTTGTTGTTAATCATGGCTGGTATGATATCTTTTCCAAAATCCTTTGAGGAGTATGGATTGGCTTCTTCTTTTACTAAATATTCTTTTAATATTTTCCAATTAAATATATAGATGCCCATGGAGGCGAGGTTCGATTTAGGTTGCTTCGGTTTTTCTTGGAATTCTACTATCTTACTTGTTTGCGAGTCTATATTCATAATGCCAAAGCGATTGGCCTCGTTCCATGGAACGTTGATCACCGAGATGGTTGCATCTGCTCCTGTGGCTATATGTTGTTCCAACATTTTGTTGTAATCCATTTTATATATGTGATCTCCAGAAACGATCAAAACAAATTCTGGGTTATGACTCTCGATATATTGTATATTTTGAAAAATGGCATGTGCCGTCCCTTCATACCACCTTTCTTTTACATCACACTGATAAGGTGGAAGAATGGTAACTCCATCATCCCTCCGGTTTAAATCCCAGTGTTTTCCATCACCTATGTAATTTTGTAGAATATGAGGTTGATATTGGGTCAATACACCCACTGTATTTATACCAGAGTTGCGACAGTTGCTTAAAACAAAATCAATGATACGATATTTTCCGCCGTAAGGAACGGCAGGTTTTGCAATATATTGGGTTAATTCTTTTAATCTGGAGCCTCTGCCACCAGCTAATAACATTGCAATACATTTTTTACTTTTCATATTTATCCCCCTGATATTACAATTCTATAAAAGCATTTATAAACGATCATCTTCCCAAAGTTTGTAATATACTTCTTCTAAGTCCGCCTCATCTTTTTCATCCACTACCATTAAGTTTTTAAGATCCTTGATTTCATATGCAATATCCATAATGCTCCTGCTCCCTTTGAATTTGTATTAAA
Organism: Bacillus coreaensis; assembly: GCF_050586445.1. NCBI lineage: Bacteria > Bacillati > Bacillota > Bacilli > Caryophanales > Bacillaceae > Bacillus > Bacillus coreaensis. The sequence continues at coordinate 128,993 of NZ_JBOCCY010000009.1, read as the reverse complement.
ACAATTATGTTCCTCATTCTAACAAACTCCGTTTAGGTACTAAATCAAGAAAAAACGACTAATTAAGACTCATTCGACAGTATTCGTTTCATATTTTATTTAATTTGCAATTGCTTTCATAAAGAATTCAAAAAGGACCCCTAATCCTGTCGAATCTTCATGAAAAAAAACTTAGGATATAATGTCAAATTTGTGAACATCTTAAATGTCTTAGTTGGTTGTTTTACCAATATTTTCAAGAAAATCCTTATCCCAGACAGTAGGTTTAGTGATATGTCACGAACTATTCACAAAAGAAAAGCGATTTTTTATATAAAATCAATAATCTAATATTAGAAATTATTTTTACTTCTAGTCATCTAATAAGTTCATTAACCACGTAAGTATTTTTTGGGGGGATCTATTATGAGAAGGAAAACATTTGATATAGGTGATTGGGTGGAGGCTTACCATAAAGGCAAAAAGGAAATTTTGCTTGGTTATGTACTCTCCATCTGTCAATTCGAGGCTAAAGTATATGTTCCGAAACACTCAAGAGTATTTATTTTGCCACTAATTAATATACAAACCAAAGAAGACATTGAGTTAGATCAAGAAGATTTAGAAACATTAATTAATCTGGCACTTGACCACAGAGACTTTACCTGGCTTGCTAGGATTGTTTCATCTTAAGATAAAATTTGGGAGTAGCATTAATCGATAAAGCATTTGTAAATTAATCTTTAATACCCTTCTAATGATCAAATAAATAGGTATTTTGTTTGTCCATAATGAAGTATAGATACAAAAGATATAATCATGAGGATTAAAGGCTACTCCGAGGATTTTATTGATATTCTTGCTGATAACATGCATTATCTACAATTGCTATCAATATTGAGATTACAGGAATGCGTACAATTAATTGATAATATATTCATTTTCTTTAAGCCTTTTTACCATATATCCCTCCCTACTAAGTTCATAAAATAGCCAATCAAATCCCAAGTTTCCTTTACCAAAATAGCCAGCATTATAATCTTCTAATAGATCAATTAAATTTCTATCCTCCAAGTTGAATTTAATTTTCACTAAGGGTTCTTTATTTATTTTGTACAATTTATTTGCTTTACTAAGTCTAAAAAGTATATTCAAGTCTTTATGTCCCCCTATAATAACCACCAAAATTATTACTTGTCTGAGTTTTTTAACTGGTTCTTCAAAAAAAAATGAAAAGTAAACACCTTACAAGTTAGAAAGATGTTTACTTTTAATATAGAGTTATTATTTTTGAACAAGTTTTACCATAGTGTTTGCAATTACGTGCTTCTCTTCAATTGAAGCCACATTCCAAAGCTCTGATAATATCTTGTTTTCTGGAATATCTGGATTTACTTCCTTGTTTAAATATCCACCTATTTCATAGGCTACATTCGAAATGATATTATCAGAAAGCCCTTCTTCTTTAGCCGCAATGAGTCTTTCTTTTAAAAAATCTTTCCACTGGTCAAAATTATTAATTTCCGGCATATTAACCCTCCTGTGATTAAACGTATTTCTTTTAAAAAAGTAATGTACATTACCTTCTTAATTTAACCAAGTACCTTAATAATTTTGATTTTTTATCCTTTTAATTATATTTCTTGATTAATAATTCAGGAAATCGTCATATATTTTCATCTAAAATAACGAATAAAATTCAATCCAACATGTACATGAAGGCAAAGGCTTTTTGAATTTTTAATGAAGGTTATTTATTGGTTTAGAATTAATCCCAAGAGAACTTCGTCATAATGATGTTAACGCCATGTTTCAATATTTATCAAAAGAAGGAAAAACAAAATATTTTTTAATGAATGAGATTCAATCGATTTACACTGTTCAAGAGATATTACATACTTACACTGAAGACTATAAAAACAATTGTGGTATAAGATGAGGCATAGTTAAAAGGGACACAGAAAGATTAATTGGAATTTGCGGATTTTATGGTTGGAAGACAGACTATAAAAGAGCCAATTTCGACTGTGAAATTGATTGTGAATATTGGAGAATGGGATATGGGACAGAAGCTATTGAGAAAATAATCGACTATGGGTACCATGAAAGGGAACTTGTCCGTATAGGAGCAGTTGTTTTACCTGGAAACAATCCTTCCATTCAATTTTTAAGAAACTATCAACCGACGAAAAAAAATTTTTTGGATACACGTCTTTTCATTTTTTATACCTATATTAAAAAGGAAGCATCAAAATACTGTGCTTCCTTTTTCATTTATTTGTTTATATTAAGTATATTTTTTTTATAATAACTATTCTCAATTTTTATTTCAATTTTTTCTATTGCTTGTAAATTATTTTCGAGCTCCTTCTTGTTTTCACTAACTAATTCTTTAAAATTTAATTTTCTTCTCATTTCTTAACCCCTCTCACTTTTTAATACCATTTTATGTTGTCGAAAAAACATATAAATCTATAGTAAGTTACGATTATGTGAATCTTTTAAATAATTATTAAACTGAAATTTCATTAATATTTCACAATTCATATAATTCAAATTTCAACCCAGATATTATTATTATATTTGGTACTATTTACCTTGAATAAGAAATAATATTTGTCCATAAGGATGGGCGGACATCTTTATTGATAATATTTTATGGGGGGTAACTATTGTTAATTTATCAACTACTCGTTAATGCATTTTTCTTATTTTTATTTTGCTGTTTTGTTCCACTAACTTTAATGTTTAATGAGGTAAAACCCAAAACAAAACTTGTTTTACTAACAGTTTCTACTTCAATAGCTATAATAGCTTGTATTAGTCTCCCCATAAAATTAGATAATGGGATTATTTTCGATTTAAGGTTAATCGCCCAAACATATGGTTCACTTTATGGAGGACCCATCGTAGCGATTATACTGGGTATTGTGAATATTTCTTATAGAAGTGTTCAAGGAGGAATCGGTGTAGTAACGACTGTTATCATCTCTTCGAGTCATATTGTCATACTAATCATGGTACGCAAATGGTATTTAAAAATAACTTCCATATCATATAAACTTTTATTCGCCATTGTCTTTAGTTTAACCTCATCCTTTTTAACACTTTTCGTCATTTCACTATTTAGCAAGAAATTTATTTCAATAGAACTAGTCCTAATTTATGTTTCTTTACAAACCCTCGGGCTGGTAATAGTGATATACAATGAAGAAATAGTACGGAAACAATGGATTCTTCGGCAATCCTTGTATGATAAGATGAGGACAGTTAGTCATTTTGCAGCGTCCATCTCACATGAGATAAGAAACCCGCTAACTACTGCAAGGGGATTTATCCAAATGCTTGTTGAGTCGAAGGATGTACAAGAAAAGGAAAAAAGTTTCCTTGAAATTTCATTAGGTGAGATCGACCGTGCTGAAGGAATCATTGGAGATTATCTGAATTTTGCTAAGCCAAACGTGGAAGTATCTAAATCCACGTTGGATGTTAAAGCAGAAATTCATACGATATTAAAAATTCTTGAACCTATTGCAAATATGAATGTCATAGAAGTAACTTCGAAACTAGAAAGATACTATATAGTAGGAAATAAACAGCTTTTTCAACAGTGCTTAGTAAACATTTGTAAAAATGCCATTGAATCCATGACAAGTCAATCTTCTAGGACTCTCACTCTATCAACCACGGTTAAGGAAGGTTTTGGTATTATTTCAGTAAAGGACACGGGGATAGGGATGACACAGGAGGAAGTAAATCGGTTAGGTGAACCCTATTTTACTACTAAAGGGGCAAAAGGTACAGGGCTAGGTACTATGCTCGTTTTCCATCTTGTAAAGGAAATGGGGGGATCTATTCAGATTTCAAGTAAAAAACAAGTAGGGACGGAATTCATTCTTTCATTCCCATTGACTAACTCCGAGATTGAAATCGACCATTTTTCATCTTCAATTATAACTATATAATACATAGTCTAAAAATTATGTCTAGTTCTGTTTTTATCATCATGAACAGTAAAAAATCAACCATACTAAGTTGATTTTTTACTGTACGAACCCATTTATCTATTAAACGTTTATACATACTGTTTTATATACTCAGGATAACTAGTTGTGGCTGCTGTACCTATTAATTTTATTCTTTTATGATCACCATTAGAAGATTTGAATACGGAGCTTCTCTTCACAACTATATTACTATCAACTACCGCATTCTCAATTATTACTCCATCTTCAATCATTGTATTTGGTAAAATTACAGAGTCTCTGATAATACAGTTTCTCCCTATTTTTACTTCATGTGAAATAATAGACCTTTCTACTTTACCAAAAACTTCACATCCCTCGCTAACCAAAGACTCCTCCACAGAGGCTTGTTTGTCTAAATACAAAGGGAATTGAGCATTATTACAAGTTATATTTTCCAATCTTTATGATTAAGAAGGATACTTTTTTCGTGCTTTAAAAGGTCCATATTAGCTTCCCGCAAAGTGTCAATGGTACCTACATCTTTCCAATAACCTTCGAATTTATGTGCATAAACGAACCTACTATCCGATAGTAAAGCTGGAATAATATCCATGCCAAAGTCTTTAGAATCTCCGCCATTTTTCTCTGGTGACTCCAAGTACTGAAGTAACAGATCTTTTTTGAAAATATAAATACCCATCGACGCTAAATTAGAGCGAGGAAACTGAGGTTTTTCCTCAAACTCTGTTATTCTATTATTTTTATCTAAATTCATTATCCCAAAGCGGCTAGCCTCATTCCATGGTACAGGTACAACCGAAATCGTTACGTCTGCATTCGATTCGATATGATCTTTTAGCATGTCATTGTAGTCCATCTTGTAGATATGATCCCCTGAAAGTATCAACACATGTTCAGGGTCATGTTGTTCTATAAAATGAATGTTATGGTAAATAGCGCTCGCTGTTCCCTCATACCATCTTGTCTGTTGATCACTTTGAAAGGGTGGAAGAATGGTTAAGGTACTATCAAATGTATTTTAGTTCCAGTGTTGGCCATTCCCGATATAGTTTTGTAGCAAATGAGGCTGGTACTGGGTTAGAACACCAATCGTAGTAATGTTTGAATTTCTACAATTACTAAGTACGAAATCAATAATTCTATATTTCCCTCCGAAAGGCACAACCGGTTTTGCAATAAATTGAGTTAAAGTTTGAAGCCTCTTTCCCCTTCCCCCAGCAAGAAGCATCGCAATACATTGTCTTCTTTTCAATGGCCTTCACCCTTCTCAAATTATTTACACCTTTTATTTTTAATAAGTTAAATGAAGGATTATGAGATCGAATTATGAACGTTTTTTGTCATAACTACATCTATCACTTCTATAATGGGAGAAAAGGAAAAATCTAGATAAAATACAACCACATCGGTATTTTCACAAGTGGTATCTTAATGACCGAATTCAGTGAAGGAACTTACTTGTACCAACCAAGTATTCTACGGTCACATTGGCGCTCAAGTACCTGGGGGGCATCGTATTTTTGCTAACCTAATCAGTTATGGTGCTTATAACTAGTAAGAACACAAGCCGCCATTTAAGGTGAATTTTCCCCTTCAACAAAAGGAGATTAAGAAATATAGCTACTTAAACTCCTTTTTCAAGTTTTCTGTAAAAAGGGCAGTCATGTTGGGGCTCCGCCCTGGTTAATCCTCAGCACTTATCTTTTACCGATTAAGAGAAGATGTCTTCTGTAATGGGAAACGGGCAGAACCTGCATGATTTACCACCCATACTCCTGAAAGAACCAAAATGATTCCTAATAATGTAATAGTATTCAAATCTTCCTTTAAAAATAAAAATCCTGAAAGAGTACCAACTACGGGTACAATGTGTAAGGAAATGGATGCTTTACTGGCTTCCATTTTAAAAAGAATATTAGACCATATAACAAAAGCTAGTGCAGAGGCTAAAATTCCAGAATATAAAAGGTAAACGATAGCCATAAGACTCCAATGGGATTCGCCATGCTCGAAGCTAAAAGAATACAATAATAAGCCTATTGCTCCCGCACCCATTTGCCATGTAGTAAATTGAATAGAATCACAGCCTTGTAGTTTCTTTTTGAAAATTAAACTAGATAGCGCCCATGTGATAGCAGAGCTTAACGCGAGAATGGGAGCCCCTATATTCCCTCCAAATTGAATATCCATCGCTAAGAACAACCCCACTATTCCGATTAAGATTCCACCTGTTTTCGTAACCGTTAATTTTTCACCAGGAATGAAATAATGAGCCAAAAGTGAAAGAAACAAAGGCATGCTATAGGTTAAAACAGCAGTAAGTCCAGCGTTTATATAATTCAAAGAAATTTGGATGGCAATGTTAAAATAAGTGGTCTGCAGAAACCCGCAAAGAATATACCATTTTAATTCCCTTTTACTTGGAAGAGGAATTTTTTTAAACCAAGTTAACCCAAAAAGTACGATTGCCCCCAGTAAAAACCGATAGGCAGCAAACAATACTGGTGGGAACACGTCATTACCCATTTTCATAATCACAAAATTAAAACCCCAAATTATACATAAAAACAGCATCATTCCATTCATGATTTCCCCCTTATGATCCCTCCAGTATATGAAAAGGAAGGCTCACTTTAGTAGTGAACCTTCAACCCTCCTTTGTACTATTTATATAGGACCATGAATCTTAGTCAGCAAGTCCTTTTTATAAGATTTCGCCATTGGTTTTAATGACGTTTTTATACCAATGGAAACTCTTTTTCTTCATTCTTTGAAGCGTTCCGTTTCCATCGTTATCTCGATCAACATAAATGAAACCATAACGTTTCTTTAATTCACCAGTTCCAGCACTTACGATATCGATAGGACCCCAGTAGGTATAACCCATTAAATCAACCCCATCGCGTACGGCTTCCTTCATTTCTTCGATGTGTTTTCTCACATAATCGATTCGATAATCGTCATTGATTTCTCCGTTCACCACTTCATCGTTCGTACCCATTCCGTTTTCTACAATAAAAAGTGGTTTTTGATAACGATCGTATAATTCATTACATACATAACGGAAGCCCTTAGCATCAATTTGCCAACCCCATGGAGTAGCTTCTAGATAAGGGTTTGGGGTTCCAAGGACACCTCCTGTGTGCCCGATAAATGGCGTACCTGCTTTGTGTGTTGTCGTACGATAATAAGAGAATCCTAGATAGTCAGCAGGATAATTTTTGATTAATTCTAAATCTCCCTCTTCCATCTGAACATTATCATGTTGTTCATCCCAAATACGGTTAATATAATTTGGATATTCCCCGCGTAGAAGTACGTCGCTGTAAAATAGGGAACGGCGTCTTAATTCATATGCTTCAAATACATCATCCGGGTGACAAGTATTTGGATAAACCCCACTAAGTGATAACATCGCACCCATTTTAGCATCAGGAATGATTTCATGACATAATTTTGTTGCAATCGCACTTGCCACAAACATATGGTGACTTGCTTGATAGATTGCTTGTAAACGATTTTCTTCTTCTCCTATTACTATGCCCGCAGCTGCGGTAGTAATGGTATGGGCATTGTTAATTTCATTAAACCCCATCCAAATTTTTACTTTATCTTTATATCGCTTAAAGATGGTTTCACAATAGTGTGTATAGAATTCAATAAGTTTTCTATTTTTCCATCCATCGTAATGTTTTACTAAATGCCAAGGTGTTTCATAGTGGGAAATGGTCACAACCGGTTGAATTCCATTTTTGATTAATTCATCAAACAGATCATCATAAAACTGGAGTCCCTGTTCGTTCGGAGTTCGTTCGTCGCCATTTGGGAAAATTCGGCTCCAAGCAATGGATGTTCTGAATGCTTTAAAACCCATTTCAGCCATTAAAGCAATATCTTCTTTGTAACGGTGATAAAAGTCGATGGCTTCATGGTATAGATTAAATTCACTATTATTTTCTTGGATCCCTTTCATTAGACCGCCTGGCATAAGGTCAGCAATGCTTAACCCTTTTCCGTCTTCTAGATAGGCACCTTCCGCTTGATTAGCAGCAATAGCTCCGCCCCATAAGAATCCTTTTGGGAACTGATATTTTTTTGTCATCTTTTTCCCTCCTGTAGATAAAACAAAAACCTAAATGATCTTGAAAAAGGGTAAACGAACCCCCGCTCCAGAAAATTTAGGTTTTGCCTGATTGAACAGTAACAATCCTGAAGTATTATCTTTTCAACTTCCATTCATTTAATTAAAAAAATCAATCCAAACCCTCACCATTGCTTCCAATTACCTTTTTGTACCAGTGGAAGGACTTTTTCTTCGAGCGTTTTAATGTTCCACTGCCATCGTCATTTTTATCGACATAAATGTAGCCATACCGTTTTGACATCTGACTCGTTGAAGCACTGACCATATCTATACATCCCAAGAGGTATAACCGAATACATCCACGCCGTCCTGAATGGCTTCTTTCATTTGCTCGATATGCGCTCGCAGATAATCAATCCGGTAATCGTCATGGATCGAACCATCATCCTCGACCACATCAACCGCTCCAAGCCCGTTCTCTGCAACAAATAACGGTTTTTGGTAACGATCATACAACTGATTTAACGCTGCTCTCAAACCTTTAGGGTCAATTTGCCATCCCCATTCACTTGCCGAGAGATATGGATTTTTAATTCAAACAAAAAAATTCAAAAAATCACCACAAATTTATGGTTTGATCACCAAGCAGAAGAAGCAGCCACCTTTTATACATCCATCTTTAAGAATTCAAGTATTCGTAGGATCACCCGCTACGGAAAAGAACGATATGAAAGCCGTACAGAAGGAGCGGTCATGACGGTTGAATTTGAATTGGAAGGCATCCCTTTTGTCGCGTTAAATGGCGGTCCAACCTATACATTTACAGAAGCCATCTCGTTTATTATCAACTGTGAGACACAGGAAGAACTCGACTATTATTGGGACAAACTTTCTGAAGGCGGAGACGAAAAAGCACAAGTTTGTGGATGGTTGAAAGATAAGTTCGGAGTTTCTTGGCAAGTGATTCCTGCTTCCCTTAACGAGATGATTCGTGAAGAAAATCCTGAAAAATCGGAAAGAGTGATGAAAGCCCTTCTCCAAATGAAGGCGAAAATTGATCTGGAAAAATTAAGACAAGCATATGAAGGGAATTCTAGTTGAAATGGCCACATACAAAACACTCAGAGCTGAACTCTGAGTGTTTTGTGTGCTACTATGCACTTCGCTGTGAATATTATGTTATTTAGCTTAAGAGATTTCCTTATTCGTAAACCCCAACAAAAAAGAGGTTACTTGTTCTGATGTCTTTTATCAGCCGCATTGGCTATAAATAAAAAAGCCACACCAAAAATAATCCCTCCAACCATCATCGTAGTCCACTTACCAATCGGAAATAACAGTGATAACAAGAATAACAATATTCCACCACCTAATAGTAAAGATAAACCTATAGCAAATGACATCTCTTCAGGTATTGCTTTCATTTTAATCAATATTATTTCTCCCTCTTTAAGTTAATTATCTGAAACATTAATTTTTATCTACTTATTCTTTTCATTCCAGATCTTTTATAGGATTCTTATTAATAACCCTACTAATTACAGCCACAAGAATCTACATTTCTATCAGTTGCCTAGAAGTTTACCATAAACTACCCGATAGTTGAGTAATTTCTTTTCAAGAAAAATTTTAGCTAAAAGTAAAAAAAGGCATACATCCTACGATGCATAGCCTTTTAGTCAGTAGGGGACTTATTATTTTTAGTCCAACGTTCTGGAAGTAGAGTCCCCTTCTCCTCTTCATCTTTTAAAAATTGATACAAATCCTCTTTCGATAATGGATAACTTATGAAATATCCTTGTACTTCATCAGAATTCATTTCAATAATAGTTGCTAACTCTTCTTCTGTTTCAATTCCTTCACAAACAACCTTGATATTTAAATCATGTGCTAGATTGATCATCGCAGAAGTAATTGCCGCATTTTCCTTTGCATCAGGTAAACCTGTTATAAACGATCGGTCAATTTTAAGCACATCAACCGACAATCTTTTCAAATAAGAGATAGACGAATTGCCTGTTCCAAAGTCATCAATCGATATACATACGCCTAAGGCGCGTAAGTTTTTTAAAACTTTTGAAATTTCTTGGTCTTCATTTATGAGCATACTCTCGGTCACTTCAAGTTCCAAAGAACTAGGAAGCAATTGATATTCTTGGAGCATGGCGTTTACCGTTTGGTCAAAGTGTGAATGGTATAACTGTCTAACCGAAACATTGACAGAGACTTTTAAATCTTTCCTCCCAGACAAATGAAGATGTTTCATGGTTCGTAGAGATTCCGAAAGTACCCATTCGCCCAAAGGGACAATATCCCCCGTTTCTTCTGCTATCTTGATAAATTCACCAGGATTTACTACACCTAATTCCTTATGTTTCCAGCGTATTAAAGATTCGAAGGTAGAAATTCTCCCTGTTTTTACATCCATTCTAGGTTGATACATCAGATAGAAGTCTTTATTCTTAAGAGAACTTTCTAATGTAGTCTGTAAAATAAACTTTCTTTCCTCTTGTTCGCTCAAATTCGACTCAAAAATTTTATAATAATCCTTCCCTCTTGATTTTACATAATACATCGCTTTATCCGCTTTGCTAACCAGTTCATTTATTTCCGTTCCGTGAGTAGGGTATGCACTAATTCCAATACTCGCCGTCGTGCGAAACAATTTATTATCAATAATGAAACCTGGCTTAAAAGATGCCATAATCCGTTTGGCGACTTTTGTCGTAATCGTCAAATTTGGAATATTAGGGATGATGACAACGAATTCATCTCCCCCTATGCGGGCAAGGGTGTCCTCGGCTCGAATGCTATTAAGTATTCGTTTCCCCGCTTCTATGATTAGTTCATCTCCAAATACATGACCTAAATTATCATTAACAAATTTCAAACGGTCAAGGTCTATATACAAAATACCCATCATAAGAGAATTATTTTTAGCTTCTTCAAGATGTAAAGTCATCAGTTCCAATAGTCTTCTACGATTTGGCAATCCTGTTAAATGGTCTTGATAAGCTAACTTTTCAATGGTTTTTACGTGTTCTTTTTGTTCCGTTACATCTTTAGCGATGCAAAAGACACCATCTACTTCGGACTTCACAGTGATGGGCATAACGGTTACGTCTAAATCAACAAAATGCCCTTCCTTATGAATGGCTTGCAGCTGAATTCTTTTCGGTTCGCCCTGCAATACCTGATCAAATAAATGGTTTGCTGCTTTAATATAATCTGAAGATACCACATTGATGGCACTTTGATTTAGGATCTCTTCTTTGCTATAACCAAACGTTCTTAACCCCATTTCATTAATAGACAGGATATTTCCTTCTATATCAAGCAAAACAACAGTATCTAAATTGTTTTCAAAAAGGGATTTGTATTGAATTTCTGAACGTTCTAACCGATTCTCCTCAATGAGTCTTTTGGTAATGTCTTGCATGGTCCCAATAATCATAGTAGGTTGTCCATCCTCGTCTAGCATGGATTGTGATGCGGTATATACCGTGCTTATAGAACCGTTATTTCTAAGAATTCGAAACACATTGGTGACAGAGTGCCCCTTTACTTCCTGTTCCTTACTACTTATAAGTACTTCACGGTCATCAGGATGAACTTTTGATAACAATAATTCAAAGCTCGCTTCTTCATTATTGGGGATTTCAAGAAGTTCGTAAATAGGGGTGCTCCAAATAAGCTTTTCATGTATAGTATCGTATTCCCAGTAAAAAATACCAGCTGTTTTCTGTGCCTGAGTAAGAGCCTTTTCGCGTTTTTCTAATTCAATTTCCATAAGATGTTTTTCAGTTATATTTACAACATTGCCTATAATAACATTGATACCGTTAAACATTTCTAATGATGGATATAAATCTAAATATATCTCAACCCCGTCTTTTCTCCTTGCCTTTACTTGGTAATTAGCACTAACATCTTTTCCTTGAAGTCTATCTTTCATGTTTTTAGAGACTAAATCTTGAAAATCATCAAATAGAAGATCACTAAGTCCAATTTTCTTATCATAAAATTCCTTTCTGGAATATCCAAATAACTCTGCAAAGGCAGGGCTAATATACAAAAACCCTTTATCGCTGATAATATAAGCGGCTATAGTAGAGCTTTCCAGTGTTAATTTATATTGCTGTATTTTTATTTGGGAAATAATGTATTTGTGACGTTGTTTCTTTATGTAATTCGAAAATATCAATAAAGAAAATAGTAATATAATCAATAAGATTCCATGAAAGATATAAGGGTGAATTTGAAAGACATCGGAAAATTTGTGAATAATAAATTGGTCTAAAATTATAGCGAATACAACCAAGACAACGGCAAAAATCCCTAACCCTAATGAATAAAATATGGTATTTTTCACATGCCAACCTCCACACATTTACGAAATCGTCATTAGAAATTCCTTCTTATCGTTCTATAGTTCCTAATTATTATAACTAGCAAGGGGGCTCCTTATGAATTTTTACATATCCGTGTTGTGATAGTACAAATAAATTGTTACTAATGATCTCATTTGATACTTTGGTAGCCAAGTACAAAGTTCGCACTAGCCCATTCCCCCCTCCCTCGCCCTCCTGTAAAAATTAAAAAATACCCGTAATCGTTGGTGAACGAGTACGAGTATTTTTGCGGATTTATAGGCTATTTCCTTAAAAGATAATTTCTTCTTCTGAAAAGTGAATCATCGCTCCAACAACTGGCATATGAATCCATGCTTCATAGACAGGTTGTCCGGTTGCTTTATGCAGGGCCTCTGCATAGATACGCAATTGCGGGAGGTAACTCGTCGCTTGCGTGACCCAGTCGGCTTCTTTCCCCGGAAAGCTTTTATGGTCCACAATGACCCAGCCTTTTGGCGTTAAAAGGAGTAAATCAATCCAGCCTGATGCTTTTTGTAGACCTTTTTGCAGATGTACGGGCCATTCACTATGTCTTTTCAGTAGCTCAGGATAGTTTTCAGTTAAAAACTCCTCCAGTCGGTCGGAGGCTTCTAGCATCGATTCGGTTGATAGAGCTGAAATCTTATAGTGATCCCGAATAGATTGAGCCAGGCTTAATCGCTCTTCTTTTTCCATCTTCTGATTGTCCGCAGCTAAAAAGGCGTGCACCATTTCCCCCAATAGAGCCATGTCCGGGTTCCCTGAGAGTGGCAGACGGCTGCCGATTGGATGAATTCGATTCGTGTCTGTTTCAAGGTTTACATGTGTTTCTTGAGCATCCAGTTCACCCTTTAATGCACTAGGGCTAAATCTTGCTGGGACAAAGGTGACCCTTTCAACGGTTTTCCCCACATAGACAACTTCCTGTTCTTCATTCATTTCAAAGGCTGTTGCTGGTGCTTCTTCCATTGTCAGTACTCTTACCTTACAAGGGAATTCCTCACCATTTACGATCATTTTTCCGTCTCGATTATGAAGTGGTACTTCTTCTTGATCTTCGTTTTGCACCCCAATGGCGGATAGAACTTGACGGCCGGAACTATCGGTCATTTCTTGAATCCATTTTACTTTTGAAAAATCACGAGCGGCAAAGACGAGATAATCTCTTGCTCGAGTCATTCCTACATATAATAATCGTTGATTTTCGTCTAATAGCTGCTGTTTTCGTTGCTGTAGTTCTGGTGCCTCTGCTACATGCGCGTCTAGCCCCACCTTGCTATAGGTTTTTCCATACGGCCACGGCCAATAATATAGCCGGCGACCATGAAGTGGATTTTCCACATTAAATGGGGTGGAGCTGACTGCCATCGGTCGATCGAATACCGGGGGAGGCCCATTTTTTTCAGACGATTTTTCCAAGGAATTCATAATTACGAAAGGCCATTCTAACCCTTTTGCCTTGTGATAGGTGAGTACTCTTACGGCATGTTCATCCGTGGACTCAGCGACGAGATTTAAATCTTTGTCTCTTTCGACTTCATTTAGAAATAATAGAAATCCAACCGAGGTGGCGGCTGTGCCATTGGTTCCAGCCAGATCCTCATACTTGGTAGCCAGTTTCCTTAGTGCATCCAAATTCGCTAAGCGTTGATTTCCCTGTCCCCAGCTTAGTGAAACTTCGTCTGCCTTCGAAGTAACTAAGGCTAAATCCAACACTTCAGAAGGACTCATTTGAACGATTTTCTGACGAGCCTGGTCCAAACCTTGGATCAACGGCTCCGTCTTAATCGTGTCCATTCCTTTGTCAGTTTGTAGCCAATCAGTCAGCCAACGTCCTTCTCCCCACGTGTCTGAAGAAAAGTGGACCAATTCAGCGAGTGCCAACGTATCATTCGCGTCTACTAAGTACCGCATAGCCGCTACAGCAAATACGACTTCAGAGGTGGCCATCAATCCGCCTTCTCCAACAGTCGCAGAAATGCCTAGCTTAGAAAGTGCGGTGGCGATTTTCACGCACTCATCATTGGATCGGCATAAAATTGCCATATCCCCAGCTTCTAGCGATCGAGGCTCACGGGTGGTTTTATCGATAAGGATGTACTGTTCTTTTTGACGTAAGATGTTCTGAACACCAGTAGCCAAATGAGCGGCGTCGGCATTTTGATTTTTTGAATTCAGATAGGACCAGGCTTCCACTGCTACGGCTTGTTCAGGCTTGTCCTCTCGCTTAGGGTCTAAAGCGACACGGTTTGCTCTCATCCCTCTGGCTTCAAACACAGGCACGAATATCGCATTCACGAAATCAACTAAAGATTTGCGGGAACGATACGACGCATCGAGTATTTCGATGTCCAAATCGGGAATGCTCGTCATCGCGGTTTGCATCAGTTCAGGATCGGTTCCTCGAAAGCCATAGATTGCCTGTTTTACATCACCCACCCATGTAGCCTTTTGGGCGATTTCACGAAGCTGCATATTTAATGCTATTTGTAGTGGGCTTGAGTCTTGGAACTCGTCAATGAACACATCCGAAATTCGATCCTTTAACACCTCAATATTTGGTTCATTTTTTAATAATTGAAGGGCGAGCGAC
This sequence comes from Bacillus coreaensis, assembly GCF_050586445.1. Classification (NCBI taxonomy): domain Bacteria; kingdom Bacillati; phylum Bacillota; class Bacilli; order Caryophanales; family Bacillaceae; genus Bacillus; species Bacillus coreaensis. The sequence goes on along the minus strand of NZ_JBOCCY010000009.1, from coordinate 113,957 downwards.
TCTTGGTCCGTAAAATCGATTAAGCCTCGTTTGCTTTTTTCGACTTTATACGTTTCCATCGCTTCCGACGCACAAAGAAATAAGCCATAAATGGCGTCTTTCATATCTTGATGCAGGCCGGGATGGCGGAAATGAACGGAAGCCGTTTCTTGTATAGGGTAAGCGACGTCACGACTGCTTTTCCCGACATCGAGCTTACTCAGTTTTGCCCACATTTGCCAGGTGAGTGAGCCGTTCCGCTCCCAATCGGCAAGCGCTGTTTTGATCAACTCTACCGCATCCAAGGTTTTCTTTGTTGTATCTTCCCCTGGAAGTTCTTGCTTCGCAAAGTTCAGGGCCGCCTTTAACTCGTTGTCCAACTTAGCAGGGTTTTCTAGTGGAGTGGGAAGCCATTCAATCATCGTATTCCACGAATAATCGGCACAGGCTTTCACATCCTCTGCGCTCAGCCCATTCTCACGAGCTAGCTTCAATATCTCAAGCACCTTTTTACGCCAATCTTCTTGACCCAAGCGTTCAAAAATGAGTCGGTAATCCCGATAAAATTTGTCAATTTCCTCCACGGCCACCGTATCAAAAAGGACGGTTGCTTCTGTTTCGGCTAACACTATTTGAACAGGAGAAAGGCCCATTTCAAGTGCAAATTCTCGTAACAGCCGGCCAAACACACTATTCATCGTTCCCACATAGCCATCGAGGATTCGCGCGGCTGATTCCGCATCGTCTGCTTCCAGCAATTTCAGACGCACCCTTTCTATCAGTTCATCGGCCGCTTTTGTGGTAAACGTGGTGGCCATAATGTTTTCCGGAGGCACCCCATTTTGGATGGCTTTGACAATTTCGGCTGATAAACGAAAGGTTTTCCCCGCTCCCGCACCTGCACTTAACATCGTTAATTTTCCGCTCATGTGGTCACTCTCCTTACTCCACATAGATTCTGATATTCACAATACATACAAGGTGGGTCAATGATGGAGGCGAAAGAGCCCGCTTCCTCTGCATCTCTTGATGGTACACCTGGAGCAATAACCGTTCCTCGTTGAAGCTGAGTCCAAACGTCTTCTACCGATTTTCGCACCATGTCATGATTCGCTAAAAGTGATGGTCCTGGCACATGGTAGTCTTCGGGAAAGTCTTCGTGTGGCAAACTGTAAAAATGTCCGCTACGAAGCATGAAATACGCGACAGGCAGTTCTTCATCCTCATGATCCGCTAACAGCCAATGATAGAGTGTTAACTGGATCGATACCTTTTCTAAGCGCTCTTTATAATTGCTCGGTTTTCTCGACCATTTCGCATCAAAGAGAATCTTTTTCCCGGTTCGTGTTTCACCAACCAAATCCAATCTTCCTTTGAACTCGACACCTTCGCTCCACGGTTTTTGCAATTCAAGCTCGGTATGTTGAATCTGAACGCCTGCTTGATGTAAGACTTTGAAAAATTGCTGTAAAGAAGTTTGCAAATGTCTTCGTGTTTCATTACGACGAATGCTATTTTTTGGTTCTAATAGAGGGGCCGCTAAATTTGGCATCAGCTCATCAAATAATTCCCCTGCTCTTAAGCGTACTTCCTGCTCGCTCCAGCTGGATTTTTCCGTAATCAGATGTTCTAGTATCACGTGTCCTAAATTCCCTAACATGAGCGATTCATGAGGGATCGAAAGGGCACTAGCGGGTTTCACTTTGGCTGCATAGCGGAACGTCCATTTAACCGGACAACCGATTAAGCTCTCAAAGCTTGTTGCCGATTCCTCTTCACGAGGGAGAACCACTTTTTCTGGTACCTGCCACGTTCGGATGGGTTCCGGGATGTTCCGTTTGTTCAACCCCACACGATCAATTTGCTCTTCAAATAAAGTCACACTTGGCTGCTTCCGCCATTCCGCTGGGTCCACGGTGAGTTTCTTCTCTGTATGATGGTCTTTCACGACCGCATAGCGAATTTCATCCCATAAAGGGTGAATCGGGATTTCTTCTCCCTTTACTTTGGCCGGAGCAAACAGAATCAGTTTTCGGTTGGCATAACGAATCGCTTTCTGCCAAGAAGCAGCTTCTCGACGGCGTCGAACATCTTCCTCTGTAAGGAAGAACCCTTGCTCTTTGAGCCAATTCCGTTCTTTTACCGTCCACGTTCGAATGCTTGGTCCTGACCTATTTTTAAGAAATCCCCACCAAAGGATCGTGTCGGCTTGACCCCAAATCTGCCCCGGATGATTAACCACCTGCCATGGGGCCACTTCTTCTCCGTAATGAGATAGCTTGGCTCTCTCTCCTAAAACCGAGTCCATGATTCGTCCGACTTGCAGTTGAGAGACGGAGGATACACCGAGCGTTCTTACTCCATCTAATACTTCCTGCGCATGCTTGATGGCTTGTGCATAGATCGGGTCATGGGTTCTTTGATAGGTGGTTGCGGCCCATTGGCTCACTTTTTGACATATGTGAACGAAGGTTTCTAACGGAATTCCTTCATTCGGGTCATAATACTCATGACGAACCCACAAATCCAGCTTCTCTTCAAGCTTTTTCCGGCGCTTTTTCTTTTCCTGATCGTCCAGCCCTTCTTCCACCCATGTTTCTTCATAATGGTGAAGTCCTTGCTCAATGGCCTCTGTCCAAACAGGACCACCAATTCCTGGATGATTCGCTAAAGCCGTCGCCAATCGATAACGAATCCGACCTGGAATAGGAGACGAGGGAATCGTGACCAATTCCATCATTCGCTCGACTCGGATCGGGTTCCAATAGGTATCAATCGTGAGAGGCAACACCTGGAGAACCGCACGCCATTTCGAAGCCTCCTCTGCCCCGGCTCCTGCCACGCCGCGGCGGTGAAGAAGCTCGTCCAACAGTAGAGATCCTTCGCCCTTAATAATGACCGTCTGTTCGGTGCCATGTTCCTGCAGCCAGCTCGTTAGAAAATCAGCGGCATCCCATTCTTGTTCGGAGCGAACGAGAAGTATACTTCCGTCCCCCTTTGCTTCTTGAGACAATGATTCTCCAGCTAGAACACTTTTTAGAAGAGAAAGATCTGTGGTGCGCTCCTCTTGGTTCTCTTTTTCAACAGGAGCTTTCACCATTTCCACTCCATGATGGTTCAATTTTTCAATCAACTGCTTACACCAAGGGTCCCATAAGGTTTCGTCCTCATCGACGAGCGTGATGGTGTCGATATGTACTTGTACCGGTTCATCGAGCTTAGCTAATAGGGCACGAACGCGATCCGGCAATCCCCATGTACGGTTTTGATTGGTTTTCTCTAATTCTCCTAATAGTTCCAACCAATTGCTTCCGCCCATATGGATCGTCGGGTCCCAGCCAGCTAAGACGAGCTCATCCCGACGACGCAGCAATTCTCTCGCTGTGTTCCAAGAATCGGTTTGATAGGATTGCGAATATAACCTATTCGCATTGTCATGTTTTCGCAACAACTCTTGCCATTCAGCAATTCGCAGATTTTCTGATTGCTTTGGGAAGGTTAAGCCTAACTGTGTTTCCAAAATCCCAAGTAAGCCGTTGAATCCCGTGACCACTGTACCTGCAGATGCCTCTTGGCCATGTAGCGCGTCCGGATATGAGGCAGAATCCAGCCAAAAGCCGAGGTTGATTTTCATCATTGGTCCTCCTTTTTATCGTCCAAACAGGATGTTTTGTTTTTTTCTATTATAAGCAAAGGGGTGGTCCATTTTTGGGACACCCTAATCTTCATTGGCATTCCTAACTTTTTATTGTCTTCTTCAGTGTAAACGATCATACCAAATATTTGTCTATTTTTTACTTTTTAATAAACATAAAAAAAGAGAAGCTAGATTTTAACCTGCTCCTCTTCACTCATTGATTACATTTACACATCACGTTTTTTAAAACTAGAAATTGCAACCATCACGGCAATAACCCCATATAGTACCGCATACACGATCATGACATTACTAGGACTAGAAATGCTAGTGAACATTCCACCTTGTGCTACTGACAAAGGATTATCCGTTGTATCAAATAAGAAAATGGTCATTTTCCGGTACATTGAATCAATGGGAAAAATAAGACTCATGATAATTCCGATATTAAGTAGATTCGTTTTTTCAATGACTGCTCCAAATTGTTCAATAAAGCCACCGATAAAGGCCGCTCCATACAAAATAATTGAAACGATTCCTGCATTTAAAGTGGCCATTTTTGTACTTAATAAGATTCCAAAGGCAATCAAAACAAACGGCTGAATCGCAAATACACTGACAGCTTTGATCATCTGAATGGGTTGGATGTTGAGGGCCATCCATTCTCCTCCAATTCCTTGATGGAGAGCGACGATGCTAAAAAAGAGACCGACGGCATAAGCAATCATGAGAAGAGCTAATCCAACAAACTTTCCTAACACAAATTGCGCTCTAGAGATCGGTCGCATCAACCATGTATCAATTTGATGACTAGACACTTCGCCTGAAATCGCACTAACACTAGACAGGATCGCAAGCAACGCTGTAATAAATGATGCAAAATATAGTCCGACACCTAAAAGCTGTGAAGCGACAAACTGCTGCATTAACATAAGTTCTGTTCCTTGAACAGCACCAGTCGCATCGGCTGATTCCTTGGCAGCAAAATAAATGGCCGTTCCATAAAGTGCCAGAAAAACGAACGTCATAATGATCGTAATTAAAAAGATCCGTTTGGAGATGATTTCTTTAAAAGTTAATTTACTGATTGTCCACATGAGCGTTCTCCTTTTTCTGATTCACCCAATGCAAAAAAACATCCTCTAAATGAGGCGTGATGGGTTTCACTTCATAGATAGCCACCTGATGGGAAGAAAAATAATGAATGATTTTTGGAATATCGCCTTCGTTTTCAAGCTGTAAGATCCACCTAGTACGAGCTTCTTTCTCGTTTACTTGTTGATACTGTGTTACAAACGAAGGAAACGGCAGATTGATAGGCTGATCGGTGACCACTTCCACTTTTGCTTCGGTCATCATTAATTCTCGCCACGGTCCTTGTGCCACCATTTCCCCTTGATGAACGATCGAAACTGTATCACATACACTTTCGACTTCATAAAGTAAATGGCTATTTAAAAAGACGGTTTTTCCTTGATCTCGAAGATAGACCATCAAATCTCGTACATCTTTCCGTCCAATCGGGTCCAGTGCAGAAGTGGGCTCATCCAGAAAAATGACCTTAGGATCATTTAGAATGGCACAAGCTAACCCAATTCGTTGCGACATCCCTTTCGAAAATCCACTGATCCGCCCCGTTTCTCTTCCGGTCATTCCGACCAATTCTACTACTTCTTCGATTCGTTTCTTTCGTTGCCGAACGGGTATTTTACATAATTCCGCATGACATTCTAGCAATTGCCTTCCTGTCAGCCAATCTGGGTATCGAAATAACTCTGGTAAATACCCAACTTGTTCCCGTGATTTGGTCGTTCCGATGGGTTCACCAAGAATATACCCTTCTCCGCTAGTTGGCTTTAATAATCCAAGAAGGGTACGAACGAATGTGCTTTTCCCAGAGCCATTCGGACCTAAAAAGCCATATACTATTCCCTCACCCACGGATAAAGTCACATCCGAAATGCCACCTTTTCCATTATATGTTTTTGTTAAAGAATTCGTCTGAATCACGCTCATCATCTTTCCCCCATAACTAAGCTGAAAGATTCAGAGCGCAAATAGAGCGCCCTGAACTCTTCCTTATTACTTCATTTGTGTAAGTAATTGTGTCAATTCGTCTTTCCCCATTTTCCCTTCAGAAACGACTACATGAATATGTCCATTTTCCTCCCATACGATGGATGATTGCTGCTCACCTTCTACAGCAAAGCCTTGAGCTTCACCTACTCGAACTTCGCTCACCTTCGCTCCTTCTGTTTCCACTACTGGAATGGGCAAGGTCGTTTCCAAATTATCTATACCTGCCAGCTGTGTTTTCACATTTTCAGGAATAAACGGCAGTGATAGTAACGTAGCTTTTAACTGCTCGACAGATACTCCCTCTGGAACCTTGATTTCTGGAGATTTTGTATGCATATAGGAGATGCGTTGACTGTTCGTCGTATAGTCTGTTTTAATCGCATCAAATGTTGATACAGAGAATGGCTTTTCATCCAATGCGGCATCAAACTCTTGTTCTGAACCTAATTGAGATAATAGTTGATTGGTTTTTTCAACATTTAAGGTAAACGTGATCGTTGTTGCTCGAGTCACGCTTACTCCCTCGACTTCAAAATTCTCTAGTGTAGGCACTTGATAGCCAGCTTCTACAGCTAATTCCTGTGTTTCATAATACTTCGACTCTCCAGCGTTCTCTGACACTTCTAACTTACCAATTCCCTTTAAATCTAATGTTCCTGCTTTATTTTCGCTCACCCAAGTCTCGATTTCTCTTATATCATTTTGCGTTAACTTCACCATCTCAAATTGATCTACACGGAATAATGATAAAAATTGACTAGCACCGGCTTGCACTTGAGGAATAGTGAATGAGCCAAAAATCGCTACAGCCGCCGCCCCTGAAAGTAGTAAACGTTTGGTTTTTGTTTGCATCGTACTCCATCTCCTTTTCATAGAAACATTTATTTTTTCGACCTTTTTCTGATTTTCTTTATTTAGAACATGTTTCTCAAACCTTGCCCATGCCTGATCGGTGTCAATGGTTACATCTTTCACCTCTAGTGTCTTCTCACAAAAGGAGTGAAGGCTTTTCAATTCTTCCATGTTTTCACGGCAGGTTTGACAGCTTTCTAGGTGCCTCATGATTTGTTTTTTCTCCTCACGGCTGACTTCTCCATCTAAAAAAGCCTGCAGCACACCCATCTCATGACAAGTCATGTCTCCTCGCTCCTTTCCTCCATATAAAAGTTTTTAAAGCGTTTTTTTGCCCGAGCCAGTAACGTTCCTATCGATACCTTTTCCATCCCTCTACTTTTAGCTATTTCCTCGTAGCTGTAGCCAGAATATTTCATCATCAAAAGGTCACGATCTCTTTCGGGTAATTTCATTAATATTTGCTGAACTTCATGGATAACTTCCAGCTCCAAATATCTATCTTCCACTGATCCAACCGATTCACTTTCATAGATTGCTTGTTTATCTTTACGAGCATGATGGCGCTTTTCCGTTCGAATATGATTATAAGCCGTATTTATAGCAACCTTTGTGAGCCAGCCTGGTATATGATCAATCGTTGTTCGATCTGTATGGTATAATTTTACAAACACTTCCTGCCCAATATCTTCTGCAAGAGATTGTTCTTTCACCACGATCATTATTTTTCGAACGACATGAGAATAATATTGTTGAAATAAGTCCTGAAACGTTTCTTCTTTTGACGGATGGTTCTTGTTTTCCGACAAATTCGCCTTCACCTCCATCATCATGTCCTCCTTTCTAAGAGCTCTCACTATAATGACACCAGAATCAAGATTTTTGTGACAGGTTTCATTTTGTTTTATTTGATTTTTATTTCTTCATCATTTTCAGAATCCCAAAGAGCCATTTGTGGCCGTACCATATTCCTATATTCCGCCATATCTTCTTTTTCGTTGCCGGAATTCTTTCAACGCACGAAGAAATTCCATCTCAGAGAAATCTGGCCAGAGCACATCGGTAAACCAAAACTCGGTGTAGGCCAGCTGCCAAAGAAGAAAATTACTCAGCCGTTTTTCTCCTCCTGTACGAATAAGAAGGTCCGGGTCTTTCATACCCGCTGTATAGAGGTATTCTGAAAGGTGCTGTTCATCCAGTTCATTTAGTGACAATTTTGCTTCATTTATATCTGCTAGCATCTCTTTCATCGCCTTTAGAATTTCGTGTCTGCTACCATAGTTGAGCGCAATATTCAGTTGAAGACCATCATTATCCCTAGTACGATCCATTGCATACTGTACGGCTTCACGTGTATAGACAGGAAGATTTTCCAGATCACCGATTGTCTCTATGCGTACATTATTCGATATAAGGTCTGGTAGATAAATAGATAGAAACTCCTTGGGAAGTCTCAATATAAACTCTACCTCGTGTTTTGGACGTTTCCAGTTTTCCGTGGAAAATGTATAAAGCGTCAGCACCTTCACCTTACATTTCACTGCCATCTTTACTATTTTTACGACGGTTGAAAGACCTTCTTTATGGCCAGCTGCTCTAGGCAGGCCTCGTTTCTCGGCCCAGCGTCCGTTTCCGTCCATAATGATGGCTATATGCTCCGGAGTATTTTCATCCGAATAATGAAAAGTTTCTTCTAATTGTTTGTTCGTAAGAAAAGGAATGTTCATTAAAAACACCTACTCTGATTTTTTTGTCATTTTGAAATTTAACATATTATTTATTGTTTTACAATAAATTTTTATTTCTTTTTACATAATTTTTATCGGTAATATCATAAAAAAACATTCCTCATTTTAAAGGAATGTTTATAACTAAAACGCTCATTTTTTTGTTCAACTCCTGCACCGTTATACATTTCTTCCTAACGATGATCTCTCATTTGCTTGCTATTTTTTTACTTACATTATAAAAGCGAATAGAGCAAATACTACAAGTATTGTTACTCATGAAGGAGCTAATGCAATGAAACAACCGTATGTAGTGTTTTACATTTCGATATTTATCCTATCCCTTCTCGTTCTTGCTGGTGTCATCTTTCCAAATCAGTTAGAGGAAATCACCTCAAATATTCAAGCTTTTTTTTCTGATGCATTTGGGTGGTATTATCTTATCCTCGTTAGTATCATTCTTGTTATTTGCCTATATTTCTTAATTTCACCAGTTGGACGGATTAAGCTGGGAAGACAAGATGAGAAACCGGAATTTTCTACCCCCACTTGGATTGCGATGTTATTTAGTGCGGGAATGGGGATAGGACTTGTCTTTTACGGCACGTCCGAACCACTTAGCCACTATGCAATAAGTTCTCCAACAGGGGAAGTTGGTACCAATCAAGCAATCAGAGATGCCCTTAGATTTACTTTCTTTCATTGGGGCATTCACGCTTGGAGTATCTATGCCATGGTTTCTCTTGCCATTGGCTATTTTCAATTTAGACAAAATAAATCGGGGTTAATAAGTGCCACATTAGAGCCTATTTTCGGTGACAAAGTGAACGGACCAACAGGAAAAGCGATTGACACCTTTTCTGTATTAGCCACTGTTCTTGGTGTGGCCGCATCGCTTGGATTTGGAGCCGTTCAAATCAATGGAGGATTGGCCTATCTATTTGAAGTACCTAAAACGATAGGGGTACAATTCCTTATTATTGCCATTGTAACTGTTTTATTTTTACTATCCGCCATGTCAGGGCTAGGAAAAGGAATAAAAATATTATCTAACGCAAATATGATTTTAGCCGGTGCTTTATTTTTAATAATGTTTTTATTTGGTCCCACATTATTTATTCTCAATTTATTTACAAATACGATTGGTACATACATTCAAACATTACCACAGATGAGCTTTCGAATTGCTCCTTTAAATGAGGACATTCGTGGATGGATCAATGCTTGGACGATTTTCTATTGGGCCTGGTGGATTGCTTGGTCACCCTTTGTCGGTATCTTTATCGCCCGTGTTTCAAGAGGGCGGAGTATTAGGGAATTTGTATTTTTTGTTCTACTCATCCCATCCGTTATTGTTTTTTTATGGTTCTCCGCTTTCGGAGGTTCAGCCATTTCGCTAGAACACAATGGGGTTGCCAATATATCAAGTCTATCTCCAGAAGAATCGTTATTTGGCGTCTTTGCGAATTATCCATTTCCTTTAGTCGCAAGCATCACGGCCATGGTTCTGATAGGGTCCTTTTTCATTACGTCTGCTGATTCAGGAACCTATGTGCTGGGGATGATGACTACAAATGGATCACACACTCCTGGAAATAAAATCAAATTCACATGGGGGATTTTACTTTCTGCCATCGCCCTAGCCCTTCTATACTCAGGCGGTCTTCAGGCATTACAAAATATGATGATTATCGCAGCTTTACCATTTTCAATCATTATCGCTTTAATGACCATCAGTCTCATAATAGCGTTACGCAAAGAAGCAAAAGAACTGGGCATTGGCCAGATTCGGAAAAGAAAGGTGTAATGTAACATAGAAGGAACAAAAAGGATTGATGAGCAAAGAACGGTTTTGCTCATCAATCCTTTTTTACTCCCTATTCTTCATAGGCCCTCATCATTTTCTCTAGCTCCTGTTTCATATCCTCTACAAGTGATGGAGGAGATAACACTTTCACATGCCTTCCCCATCCAAGAATCCACCCCTTCAATCCTTCACTATGCTTCGCTTTTGCTTTTAAAATAAAGGTGTTGTCTTCTCCCTTTCTAATGTCTGCATCCACCCCAAACTTATCAATGACTCCATTGAGAGCGACTCGATTTAAGTGGAATTGCAGTGTGATCACTTCATCTTGTCCTCCAAACATATGAAAGGATTGTTGAACATAGCTACTGATGTCTTTCCTATTTTTCACAAACTTGTTCTCTGTAATCTGGACATTCCTCATTCGATCCAATCGGTAGTTTCGAGGATTGTCTTCTTCACTGTATTTCGTATCTTCTCCAATTAAGTAATAAAAGTCCGATTCCCAAATGAGTGCTAGTGGTTTGATCTGGTAATGCTCCCCACCTTTACGCAGTTGAAACTCTTTATCAATATTAAAGTCTCCGTACTGGAATTTAATCAGCTTACTTTCAAAAATGGCATCATGAATTTTATCAATATGTAATTTGATTAGGTTGTAATCTTGGTTAATGGATTGCTGATAGACAATTGGATCTGGAAGAGACTTTGCTACATGGCTACTGGTCAGTTTTTTCACGTTGGATACGATGTTTCTCTTTTCTTCTTCCGTGATGAAACGAGCCGATAGAATCGGATCAATTAACAGTCTCAATTGATATTTTTCAAATAATCGATCTTGGTGACTGTAGTATTTCTTCCCATACTTTTCGGTATTATCAATAATCTCAAAGCCGGTAGCTTTCAAGATTTCGATATATTCTTTTACTTTTTTCTCATTAGCCGTACATCCTGGTATTTCTATTTGTAGCTTTTCCACCAATTCTTTAATGGAAAGCTGTTTGACTTCATCCGTCTCTCGAAGAAAGATTTCTTTTAACGCGAGGAGACGGACACCGGTTGTATCTTCAAGCATGGAAATTCCCCTTTTCTCTCTTTACATATTTTCTAGTTAGAAGTCCCACCTCCAGGGTCTTAACCACCTTGCCTGTCAATCACTTCTCCACTACCAGATAGACCTCTAACAATCATTTCTCTTCCTATTTGGAAATAGTATCGTAATCCATTGCTACTAATAATTTTCGCTTCTTCAAAGGTTTCTTCCTCATGTGTTTTTGTTTCCACTTTAACAATATTGGGGTTATTAATTTCTCCAAACACCACGTAGAAATCATGAAGGGTATTGCCTTGATGGTCGTAGTCACGAAGAGCTTCACTATAAAGTGTCATATTGTCATTCTCATAGTGACTCCATCCATGGTGGCCAATGCTTTCCCAACCTTCTTTGTCGCTACCTTTAAAAAATGCAACAGCCAGGGCCTCATAGTCTGCGAGGGGTAGTTCCATTTGGTCGGGAAATGTCGTATACATCACAATGGTTACACCTTCGTAGTTATCTTTATGAACGATATGGTTAATTTGATGAGGGATCCCTTTTTGTAGTGCTTCTTCAAAGTCGTCGAATTTACCAAATTCAAAATCAGAAGTGAGAGCCCAACTACCGAGTCCTATGGCTGCCAATATCACTAAACCGACAATCAGTAACTTTCTCATGCCTCACCTATGCTGAATGAGAGTGTGGAACCTTTACTCATGAAATCGACTCCTCTTTCTTCATACTCCTTAGTTAAGTATGTCCTGTAAGGTCTCAACAAGGGTTGGGTAGACAAATGTATAGCCTTCACGTTGTAATCGATCAGGAAGCACCCAACGGCTTTTTAACACTAATTCCGTTTCGGTTTTGATGAGTATAGAACCGATTTCTAACATCCATTTCGGACTTGGTAATCCAAACGGGACACCCATCGTCTTTCTGAGGGTATTCATGAACTCGTAATTGCTAACAGGGGCTGGGGATGAACAGTTGAACACCCCGCTCAGATCTTTTCTATCTTTTAAAAATAGGACAATTTGAAATAAGTCTTCGACGTGAATCCAACTAAACTTTTGATTTCCGTTCCCCTGGTTCCCTCCTAGACCCCACTTAACTAAATTTCTATAAGGAGTCATGACTCCACCGTCTTTTCCTAAAACGATGGTTATACGTAGTGCGACTTGTCTGGTGTTCTGAAGGTCAAAGGAGAAGAAAGTTTTCTCCCAATTGGTTGCGACATCTACCGAAAAACCCGAACCCATTTCTCCATTTTCTTCCGTCATCGGGCGATCTTCTGCGTGTCGATAAATCGTTGCTGTACTGGAGTTTACCCATGTCTTAGGTGGATTGGTACACGCTTGAATGGATTCTCCAAGGATCGTTGTAGTCTTCAACCTTGAGTTCATGATCTCATTCCTGTTTGCCTCGTTGTATCGGCAATTGACTGATTTACCTGCAAGGTTAATTAAGAGTTCAGCATCCTCTAGAGCTTCAACAATATCTTCCTTGTCTTCCCATGAAATATGCTGTTTTTGCCTCGAGATAATTTTCACGTCGTATCCTTGGTCTTTGAATTTCTTTTGAAAGTATTCGCCGATAAAACCAGTCCCCCCGGCTATAACCACTTTTTTCATAGGCCTCTCCCTTTCTATAAAAAGCGTTTTCTTATTTCTGGTGACGGTAGCATGCAATGATCCTTTTTTCCAAACCATTTATATCTATTCTTGGCAAGGATATCGTAGAAATAGTCTCGTATGGGTTTTGGTATGATCGATAGTACGTATAAGAGCTTCCAACCGCCTGATAAGTGCTTGATGATCCGAAGAGCTGCTGCAGACTTAAAGTAACACTTATCGTCCCTAACTAAGATCATGCTGTCAATATGTTCAGGCACTTGGTACTTTCTTTTTATCTCTTGCCCTACGTCACTTTGTAGCGAGGTGAATTTGTATACGGCATTTTTATCTCTCTTGATGATAAATTGAACGCTATGATCACAAAAGTTACATTCTCCATCGAACAAAATAATGTTGTTCATACCCTCACCTCTTTTCAATATAAGAATTTTACTTACTCATCTTATGCTAAAAAACGAACGATTAATTTCTCTAATCTCTCAATATTCACCATGGCTGTCTTGGAGCCAGGCGAATGTTCCAGTTGCCTCTTAAAGCATGCTATTCCCATCTCATAGGAGCTAATTGCCAGCTCCACTTCCTTCATATCTACATAACAATCTCCCATTTCCCGATAGATCTTGCCTCGGCTGTTGTGGGCATAAATGTATTCAGCTGAATGCTGGAACAATTCATCACTTTTGATCAGTGAAGTTTGGAATGCTTCAATGGCTAATGAGTAGTTCTTTTGTTTTCTATACAATCTTCCTAGTGAACGATACGCAGAACTGAGCCTGTTTCTCGAACTGCCCTGGACTTCCGAAAGCTCAAGCGCTTTTTCAAAAGACTCCACGGCGAGTTGAAAGCTTTCATAGGCTGGCCTGAATTGGTCTAGGTCGGCGTACAGATCCAACAGGTCCACTGACGCATGTCCTCGCATTTCATAGCCATCCAAATATTCCGGTGCCTTCTCGATCACTTCATTGTAAATGGAAATCGCTTGATGGAAGTTTGCTAGTTTTTCTTTTTCAGTAGAAATGGCCTCCGCCAGACGTTTATAGGCCAAGCCTTGGTGCGCACGGATCGTGATGGTATCCTTTAGCTCCTTCGATGACAGTGCCTGCTCATATGCTTGAATGGATTGGTAAAAATGATGAAGATCCTCGCCATGTGACCCTTCATCATTCTGTAACTCTCCTAATTTTTCATGCACTTGCCCGAGGGTGGCGTATAGTTCAGCTGATGGTTCACCCCATTCCGATAACCTAGAGCACTTGTTTAATGCCAGTTGATACGATTGCTGAGCTAGGTCGTATTTGGATTGCAGTTTATAAATTTTTCCTAGTCGAGTGGCCATCCAAGCGATCTCTTGTAAGACTTGTGGATCTTCTTCGATTTTTTCAAGTTCATGGATCGCACTCACAAATGAATACACCGCTTTTTCATAGTTATTGGTATTTCGGTACAAATCTCCCAGCTTCTTTTGAAGATAGGCGATTTGAGTCTGACCTTCACCCTGTATTTGAAAAAGCTGAATAGCTCTATTCGCCCGCTTTTCGGCTAACTCATATTGTCCGTTTAACAAGTACAGTTCACATAGACCTTGTTGTACCAGCGTTTGTAATTTCCAGTCACTGTATTCCTCCATTAATCTCTCGTACTCGTTGATTAACGAGCTCCAATGCCCGTTATTTGTCATCGCAACGGAGTTCTTGGATAGCCAGTCGACTAATTCATTGGAGGAAAGAACTCTTTCCCCATGATGAAGGGCCTCCACAAAAACGGTTGGAAGTTCCTCCTGATGTTCCAGTCTTGCAGAATAATAGGTATGAAGAAACCTATGGACTTGCTGGAACAGTGATGGTGTTTGATTCTCCACCTGATGATACAGTCCTTGTTTCATTAACTTATGCATCGACCAGGATCCGTCTTGGTCTAGCTCTTGAATAAAGGAAAATTCACAAAGCTCGGGAAAGGCGGTCACAGGATAAAAGGTTTTGAATTCAGTAACTAACTCGACAAAAAGGTCCTCTGTCCAAAATCTTGGAACCGATAGGATTTTTAAGGTTTCTTTTTCCGGTCGATCTAAATATTTTAAAAAGCGATGAAGCACTTCTTCTGGACTCTTTGAAAAGTCCGCGACTTCAGGCACTTGCTTTCTCGAGATCAGCTGATACGTATCTACCATTAAGTCTAAATAGTACGGAAGTCCTTCGCTTCCTTGGATAATCGCCTCTTGGATGTGTTCATCTGAAATGAGGCACGAATTCAGGAAGCTTTTGCAGTCGGTTGGAGATAATTCCCCCATTAAGTGCTGCTCGACTACCGATTTCCACTCCGGATTGCTTTTTTCCCACACGAGTTTTTCTCGTCCACAAATGACGTTTAGGACCGAAACCTCATCAAATTGCAGAATCAATTCCTTAATCCACTCGTCTCTTTCATGGAAGGAACCGATGGAACGATCCTTTTCCCATAATGCTTCATAGGTATCCAAAAAGAACACGGCTTTTCTGTTGTTTTTTTCCAACCAGCTAATTACATCTGCCGCCCAGTACACCAGAAGCATGTCTTCAATATCCTTTGGGTGCATGTCCTTTAGGTCGGCTAGGATCTCTTTGCCGATTCCATTCCACCATTGCATCACATCCCGGTAGTTGGATAGGCCATCAATGAGCTTTATCGTCTTCGGAATCCATTGAACGACCGGGAGATTTTCAAGCTGGGTAATTAATTCAGCGACAAAGCTACCTTCTTCTAAAAAGGGAATCGTCTTTCGTTCAGACTTCATCGTGATTTGCGATTTCATCCGACTCCAATAAATCGCATACGCTAAATCAAAGGTCGTAAATTTGATATGATGCTCCTGCGTTAATTGCTGGCGCATCCAAATCAGTGCTTCCGACGGGTCACGGTGTTTTTCTTCGCGAAAATCGATCGTGACTTGAATGGCTGTGTGGTCGAGTGAGCTGGTAATATGTTGTAGTTCTTTTTGCAATCTTGACTTGCCAATCCCACCCACTCCGTAATAGACAAGTACTTTGTATTGTTCGGGTGATAAAGATTGGAAGGCATTGATATACGAACGTCTCGGCTCCTCACGGTCGGTAAACTGCCGGGACGCGGTTTCTTTTAATTGTTTGATCGAGCGTTTTGGTTTTAGCATAGATACTCCTCAAAAGGCTTTAGTATATAGGAATATTTTAACATGAACTATTTAGCAGCTGGGAAAAAGAAAAATGTCAGGTGAGCCTGACATTTCTCTAATAGCTATATCGTGTTTTCAATCCCCTGACAATTTCTTATTTCAATTTGGGTGTAGGTTGATTTTTGTTTAGCTCTTGTGAATATGGTGCCTGTGTACAAGGTATAATGCTTTACCTTTCTAAACATTTCATTGTTAACCAGGATATTCTCAAACTCACAGGAGTCAACAAAAATAGAGGCACCGTTCGAGTTACCACCTATGAAATAATCCGATACTCCTTGATCGCTTCCTCTAGTATCTATGTTAGTGAATTTGCAACCTTTAAACACACTTTTGAGTCCTACTTCTATCGCAATGTCTTTAGAATAATTATAAGCATGTAAGTCTGATAACACCTTAGTTAAATTCCAATTACTCATTTCACAATTTTCAAAGCTAACACGGCCACTAGTTTGTAAAAAAAGGAACCCTTCGTCCATGATCGTGTTTAAAAATTGAAATGAACCACTGCCATTTCCAATCAGTCCTCTGCATTGGATTAATTGACAATCCGTAAATACTACTGGAGTTTCTTCATTCGTTCCTCCACCTGTAAACACATCTATGCAATCTACAAAATTACACTTGGAGATTACTACTGGTTTTATCCCATGTGATGAATCGATCACTCCATTACTAGCAATAAATTCCGATTCAGTGATCCTAATTGCATCCTTATTATTGTCTCCGAAAAAAGGAAACACGATTTCAAAAACGCCGTATTTAAAATCAGTAAAACTACAGTTTTTTACATTCAGATCTCTCGAGTTAAATGCACACTGTCTGTTATTGAACGTATAGTAGTCCCCACTGCCGTCATTAGATGAGGTAAACTTACAATTGATCAAAGATAAATGATTCGTCCGCATGTTATGCGTAACACCGATCCCTAAAGCATTACTAGAGCAGTTATACATTTCAATCACTGACTCATCACTCGAATCGGTAAGTAATCGATGACAGTCAATCAATTCCGTATTCTGTATGAGCAGTTTCGAATTCTGCAACGTGAAATACTGCTTCCCGTCTAATCCATAATAATCAACCACACATCCATCCATCGTGATTTCTCCACGATCAGATGAAATCGCCGTATCTAACAATCTCTTTGCCTTGATCGAACAATTTTTGATGAGTAAGGTGCCGCCTGCTTCCACATGAATACAGTCTTCAAACACGAGATTTAGATGTTCCAGGGTCTTTACTTCACCGGCTGGCACGATCATTTTTTCTGTGATTTTTTGTTTTTCGAAGGAAGAGTAGTCTTTTGTAAATTGCTCTTGATTAACCTTGATCTCCTCAGGTTCCTCGGGTACATAACCGTAGTTTTCTGCCACTCCTTGTAATCCGGTTGCCTTGTAAATACGGTCAATGCATTCCTGTATTTCTCTGACTCCTCGTTTGTTTACGCTAAAAAAGTCCATGACCTCACTGTATTCATCCATGTAGCTATGACTAGCATTCTGTAAAAATAGAAATTCCATTATTACTTGCAGAATGGCCTTTTGATCATTGATGCTTTCCATATTCTCGATCGCAGCCAGGTCGACGACCGTTTGCCCATTTGTGATCTGCAAATAGTTCTTTACCGATCGCAGGAAGGTTTGCTGGTATGGGGTTATCTGTTCGCTCATATTCGCTAAAGTGTACAAGACTGCAAGTAATAGTTCTTTTTCATCCTCACCTAATTCCGCGATATCGACTACCGTATTCAAATCGTACAGACGTTTTTTTTCCATTGTGTTTAATTCATTTATGATAAAATCGTTCATTTCACTCATATCATCTAGTTTCTGATTGATATTTTTTGCGATTGTTTCAAATTTCTCTGCTTGTTTCTGAAACTTTTCTTCAAATGGTCTTGCTCCTGCAACCATTCCCTTGTTGAAAACACTATTTGACATGGCAGGTCCTCCTAATTGTTGTCACCCATGACGAGATCGTAAAAATGTTGTGACATAAATTCTTGTTTCACTTCTTTAATAAACTTTTGGTCACTAACGATCCGATAAATCGTCACCATGATGCCACCAATGTCCAAGTAGTTAAGCGATTTTTTTACAAGTGCTTCGTTCCCTGTTTTCGCTCCGATTGCCGCAGCTATAGCAACCGCTATTACATTGCTAGCAGAAGCTATCACAATTGAATAACTTAGGATTCTCCTAGTTTTTACCGAATACAGATTCCAACTTTCATATTTGCTTTCCTTGTAAAATAGCCCATGGATCATCGCCACCAATGAGTTAATTAACATGGCGAATACTGCTTGACTCCCTACTTTGATAACATTCCCCATGTCCAAACCATAATCTGCTAGTTTGCTTGCATACTCTACCGAAATCGAAGAGATTAAAGGGAGGGGCAAACTCACGGTGGAAAACATATCTGATCGTAAATGTTGTGCCTCTTTTAACAAGGAAACTCCCATGATTTGTTTTCCTTGTATTCCCTCATGGAATAACTTTTCATTCGAGTACTCTATGATTTTAAGCGTATTGGCTTTTTGATCAATTTTATCTCTAGCATGTCCAAGGGCTGTATAACCGGTTTTAATATGGAAGGATCTCGGAATTCCCAGTTCCGCGATTGTCAGCGTACTTGTTGCAATATTCATCGTTCCAAAAATCCACCCGAGGATCGGATCATGTCCTAATGTTTTAGCGCGATGATTAAATCCTCCTCCAATATTCAAGCCACGCTCCCTACTACCGTATATCGCATCGAACGGGACGGGATTAGTGATAATTTCCTCTAAAGAAGGATGATAAAGTTTATGTGACCGATTGGATTTTTCTTTTTCTCCACCCTTTACCTTTTTCGCTGCTTCCTGATCTCCCGTTCGTTGAGTCAATGTTCCTATTATGTACTGTCTGACACATTGAAGAGCGGTGGCAAATAATAAAAAAGTGATATCCACTCCTTCTAATTTGGTTGCCTTTTCAAATTGTCGATCCAGATCGGTTATGATCACTGGAGCATTTTTACTGATTTCTGCCACTCTACGAGATTCCTTCGCGAGTTGTTGAATGCTCTCGGTTTGTCCTCTTAGATCAGATATGATTGTGTTCTTTTTTCTTCGTACTTCATCGTATTTTCGCATTGCATCACCTAAATGTATGAATTGGTACTATTATACCAAATTTGCGAGTTTCGTAATAATAGAATAGGTATATTAGAATGATCCAACAGAAAAACCCCTACTTTGTAAGGGTTTAATCGCATCAATAGATAACTGAGTGTTCTAAATAAACCTGAACCCGATTACGTCCGTTCTCTTTCGCTATATATAAGGCTTTGTCCGCTTGATTCAGTAGCTGATAGAGTGTCGTCCCTGTCTTATTCGTTGCTTCAGCCACTCCCATGCTGACCGTGACAGGAATCTCACCTTCACTCCATATTAGCGGGTGGGCTTCAATATAGGCCCGTATCTTATTGGCTAACACGTCGCCTTCTCTGGCTGTCCTCCCCTTGATTGCAAAAACAAATTCCTCCCCGCCATATCGGGCAAAGATGTTTCCTTCCTGTAATTGGGTTTGACAAGCCTTTGCTACATGAATGAGTAATTGATCACCCACATGATGTCCATAGGTGTCATTTACTTTTTTAAAATAATCAATATCCATTAAAATCACGGTAAAATCAACCGGTTCTTTCATGGCCCTGTCAAAATCTTGTTCGCTTTTCTGAAAAAACGCCCGGCGATTATAAATTTGGGTGAGTTCATCATAATACGCTTGGCGCTCTAACTGAAGCTGCAGTCTCTTGACCTCTGTGATATCGGTAAAAATAATCAATAATCCTTTGTTATTTTTTGAATTCTGCAATAACGAGGTTCGTACCTGATAGATTCTCTTGTCCTCCTCGGCAGTTGTAACCTCGATTTCCTGATGAAGCTCGGTCGCGTCTAGTGTAAAAGGAATAGATGTCCCCGACAGATCCTCCCAAACTTTTTCAAGATCGTTCCCGAACATGGATTTGTTCAATTGAGGAAACATCTTTTTACAGGCTTTGTTAAACTCTATCAATCTAGTGGAATTATCCAACACCATGACCCCATCATTAATGCTATTAAAGATCTCATCTTTAGCAATCGGCATAATCGTAAATAGACGTGAAGAGCTAATCGCCCATAAATAAAAGAGCGTCGCAAGCCAACGAACCATTTGGACAGGGTCCACCCCTGGAGGTGTTAAACCGATCAGATAAACAAAAGCCGTGATCATCGGAACTAATTGCCCGCACATCAGAGCGATCAATTGAGGACGATACGTTTTGGCTGTTTCCTTCCAATGGGCAAGTATGAGGACAAATCCAGCAAACAAACATGAGAACGTGAAAATGCCATGTACCACATACCATTTACCGATTTCCAAGTGAATATAAGGCGCTCCGAGCGTTGGATCCACTTCGAACACGCGATAATGAAGATGATGCCAATCATTGGTCGCCACCATCACTAAGCTAATAAAAGGAATGATCAGAAAAGCGATCATCCGTTTTTTTGTGACTTTCAATCCCAAAAACTGCATCGTAAACAATAAGCTCAATGGTGGAGAAAAGGGCATGCCCACATATTGAATCGTTGTCCAAAACTTTAATTGTCCAACGGTCGTACCCATCATGCCAAACGCAGCACCTAAACAATAAATCGTTGTAGCTGCTGTATAAAGAAGAAACAAATGGGCGATTTTCGTATATTTGTGACGGTTGAAAAACACGTAAAAAATAGATACAAATTTAATACACTTGATGTACAAATAAGGGTGATATAAGCGGTTAATTCCGAATTCACTTTGCGGTACCTCTATAGGAAAGTATTTTCCTTTAATTTAGCACAAGCGAATGATAAATGTAGAATTTTTTCAAATGTTGTCGAAAATATTTATTATCCCCTCAACTCTATTGGATGAGGCTTTTCATAGTAATCAAGAGTAAGTTAGAGGATGTATGAGGAATGATTACCATTGAATACAAAATCAATTCATAGTAGTATAAGTACATCAGCTGCATTGTTCGTATTCATAATAAAGTTTTAACCTTTAAGCTGTAATAGGGAGTTTAACATCGAAACACGAATGACAAGTCTCCGTCTATACGACAAGGAGGACAGGCAGGAATGTTTCTGCGAACACCCACTTTGAGGAGTGGTGGTTTAAAACTTTCTTATACCTTTATACGGCAATTGCGGCAGATACATAGCTAAACAAGCATTTCTCATAATGGGAATCAGTTTAATCATATTAATTGCTTCTACCATTGTTAATGGTTAAATTAATGTAAATCATTTTATTATCTTCTTTTCAGGTGGTATTTTAGGATTAGTGATTAGGAAGAAACGAATCAAAAAAAGAAGAAGATAGTTAATCCATCCAGTCTATTCCATAGAATCTTTCTTTTACAAACTTACTAGGTACTTCAAGAATAGAAAAAATATTCCTTTATTTAGAAATCCCTCGAAAGCAACTAACTCTTTAGTCAATTTACTTATTCTTGTCTTTTCCTAATAACTGGAAGTTTTATTGTTTTACCCAAAGATGATGGAAAAAGGCAACGGATACTCCGATGCATTTTCACTATTTCCCCCTTTAGTTAAGAGAAATACTTCAAAATTTTTTCCCGCAACCTAAGTAAGGTAATAATTGAAAACACGAATAGATTTTACTTTAGAAGCTTTGAACAAGTATTTTTCCGATCTAGCCGTTTGGGAAAAACCCACTGGAGGGTTTTATATTTGGTTACGTCACTTACCGTTAATCTACATGAGAAAATTATATGAGATGGCACTTTCAGAAGGGCTTTTAGTGAACCCCATTTCCCCTCCCTCGGACCTCCAGTAAAAATTAAAAAATATCCGTAGTCGCTGTTGAACGAGTACAGGTATTTTTAACCATGTAGGCAATTTTATCTAAAAATTTATTCCGATGATTTTATTATCTATCGTTTACTGAAAATCCGAAGCTACATCTAAAAATCACATTTATGTTAAAAATGTGCCTCCCTATTTGCTAAATACAATATATGAACAAAAATGGAGATCTCACATAGCCTATAGATATATACCTATAGATTACAAATGGGAGGGGCTAAAAGTTGATCTTACCTACAATTGATGTTCAATTAATGAACGAACATTTGACCACTCATGAAGGGGTTTTATATAAACTAAGAATTTATTATTACCATTCAAAGCACCCGATTTTAAAACAAATCATTCAAAAGCAATACATGGTTATGCAGGATCACATTAGAGTCATGCTAGAACTCCTAGATCCATACCGAACAAACGAAGTAAATCTTGCACCCATTCAATTAGACCTTCTTCCATCCTCACTTGAAGGACCGATTGCACAACAAGATAAACCAGTTGCGATTGAAGGAAGATCAACAGGTCAAAATATGGCGAATTTGAACTTTATTTCTGCACTTATGATGAAGGATCCTAAAGTAAAAGCCATTCACAAGGAAATGTCGATGCAGCAAGCAAAGCTTCAAGAGCAGTATTCCAGATTTATTTCAAAGGCATTTAACGAGAAGCCACCCATGTCTTCAATAGAACAACAACAGGACATCATTAAACGTAACAAACATTTATTAATAGATTAAGAAACTTTTCCGTTAAAAACCTATTTCCCTTAATCCAAAAGACATTCCTCTGTTTCATTTGAGGAGTGTCTTTTGGATTACGAATTTCTTATCCCCAAAATGCAGCAGATACATAGCTGAACAAATACCGATAAAGTTAACTTATTTATGTTCTGGTACCTCAATCACAAACGGGAAAGCCTCTACAGTTCCTTCAAATCTAAACTCTACCCACAATTTATATAATCCTGATTTATCAAACTGGGTATGAAAAGCTGTGTCTTTCTCTGATATAGGATGAACGTGTAGAAATTGCTCCACTTCTTGATCAATAATTACTACATGTCCTAATGCGCCCAGATAGGGTTGTGGGGTTCCATTTTCTATTTGAAAAGAAATCGTCACTGGTTCATTTACAACCATGGATTTGGAAACCAGTTCAACAATTCTTCCATTTACTTCTTTTCTCCAATTACTCTCTTTGTTAAGCATAGCCTTATTAGAGAGAAGATCAGAATTTAAGTTCAAGCGATGAGGTTGAATAGTATAAGCTATGCCCTTAGGATTAATATCTACAAATACCGTATAGGATGGTTTTGCTAACGGAACTTTTGCCACAAATTCGTGCATATTAATTTGTTCAGGATGTAAATGGTAAAACTCTTCTAAGTCATTACTTACTATAATGAGATGCATTGTTTTTTCATGTGTGGTTTCTAATATGGTAGGTTTTCCTTCTACGTCTGCTAAATGGAGCTTTACCTTTCCTTCCTCATAAGAAACATCGATGACCATCTCGTTATTATTTGAAGTATTCAATCCATTCACATGGGTTCCATGTGAATGTTTATGGTGGTGTTGATGTTGATTACCCTCCAAATCACTCTCTCCTTATAAATCGTTTTAATAAGATTGAATTGATTTTGCATGAAAGTTTTTGTTGGTTCATTTATAGATTGTTGTGTTAACCTTTGGATTCACAGCTGCAAGCTCCTCGTTTTGCGAAGCAATTGGGGGATAACCAGACTAATTGCTTCCCTCCCATATTAATATCATAATTTACTATGTCCGAAGTATTACTCAATATTCGTATCTTTAAGCACCTAACGTTTGAGTGAGATGAACCCTTTTATAACACTGTAGTGAAAATAAGGCCCTATTTTTTAAATATAATCCTAAAATACATATTTTTTATTAATTTTAACAAAAATAAAAAGCTAGATGAGTATTTGGTAACGGAGGTAAAGAAACCTTTCCAAATACAATATAAAACGTGAGGGTGTGGTATCAATGCTACAAAGTTTAAGAAACTTAGAAAAACCTCTGCTCATATTACTTCTTGGTGTTCTACTATCCCATTTAGGCACTTATATAGTTCTTCCCATGTTACCGATCATGCTAAAGAATAATGCGAATTTAAATACAGTACAGATTGGAACCATTTTGGCTAGCATTGCTATTGCTTTTCAAATTGGGAGTATCGCAGGTGGTGTCCTTGCGGATCGAATTGGAAGAAGATTTATTATCGGATTAGGTGCTTTCATTGGCTCATTTGGAATTATGGGCTTTGGTCTATTTACAACTTATTGGCCTTTTTTTATAACTGCCACCATTATGGGATTAGGAAATGGATTAAATGCCCCTTCTACAAAAGCTGCCATTGCGGCATTAGCTTCAGAAAACAATCGAACAACAGCCTTTTCTTTTCGAGGAATTGCGGCTAATATTGGGACTGCAACAGCTGGCTTAATTGTGTTCTTTTTGTTTATAGGAACGTCAAAGCTAATTTTTTGGATAGCAGGAATTATTTACCTCCTCCTAACCTTAAAGAGTTGGATTTTACTTCCTAAAAATTGTGGGGATTTCGCATGCCCAAAAGTACCTTCTAGCGCCTATCGTGAAGCGTTTAAAAATAAACCATTTATGGTTTTTAGTATGATTAGTATCTTTATATGGATGCTATACGCACAACTTTCCCTTGCTTTGCCATTAAGAGCAAACCTTATCCTACCCGAACCTAAAAATGTTGCCCTTATCTGGACTATTAATAGTCTAATCGTCATTTCATTACAAGGAGTGATAACGAAGAAATATATTGACCGTGTTCACCCTTTATCAGCCCTTAGTTGGGGGATTCTCCTAATTGGGGTCGGATTATTCTCTTTATATTTTTCAAAGTCATTTATCTACTTAGTTTTTAGTGGAGCAATCTTTGTGTTTGGAGAAATGCTTATTTTACCTACCATTGATAGCACAATCTCACAGTTATCCAAAGCGGAACTAATCGGATTATTCTTTGCCTTATCAAATGTAGTATCTGGACTTGGTGAAGCTGGGGGAAAATCCATCGGTGGGAGACTATTAGAGGAAACAAACATTCTTCCTTGGTTTACTTTCTTAATCACTGGAGTTTTATTATTTATAGTCGTATTATTAATAAAAAGATGGCAACCTTTACAAAATTCATTAGAAAAAGCTGCATTAAAACCAGACAAACCCAAGGATGCACCTCATGTGTTAATTGAACATTCTCAGCATCGTACCCAACCATTTAATAACTGGGTACCTGAAGTTTTATTCCGAAGAAAAACCGGAATAGAGTGAAAACACCACGAGAAGGACAGGATGATGCCCCCGTCCTTCTCTACTCTATAATAAAAGAAGAGGAAATAATACCGTCACTTTTGTCCCTTCGTTTAATTGACTATCAATTGTTACTTTCCCATGATGGGCATCAACTAATGCTTTTACAATGGAAAGGCCAATCCCAATCCCACCAGATTTTCTGTCCCTTGATTTATCTCCTCTAAAAAACCTTTCATATAGATAGGGTAGATCTTCCTTCCTAATTCCTACCCCTTCATCTTTGATAGCAAAACCAACGAACTGAGTTTCGTTAACAATTGAAACAACAACCTCTTTGCCAGGTGGTGTATATTGAAGAGCATTATTAATGATGTTCGTTAATACTTGAATCACTCGATCTCTATCCGCTTCCATCAAATATTCTTCCACAGGCTCTATCACCTTCAGATGAACACCCTTTTCAAGAAATGAAGGACCAAACTGACTTTTCACATGCATGAGAATTTCTCCAAGTTCAATCTCCGTTTTCTGCAGCTTAATTTGTGGATTTTCTGCTGCTAGAAGATTCTCCATTTCATTCACTAAACGAACTAAGCGCATTAATTCATTATGGCTTTGTTGTAATCTTTCGGACGTTGGCTCCCATATTCCATCTTGGTATGCTTCTATTTGACTCCTCAATGTAGCTAGAGGTGTTCGAAGTTCATGAGCAAGATCAGCTGTAAATCGTTTCCGAAGGGTTTCCTCTTTAAAGAGAGATTGGGCTAGTTCATTGAAGGATTGAGCAAGAGGTACCATTTCTACGGTTAATTCCTCTACAGGCATACGAATGCCGCTCCTATGACTCTGCAATTCACGAACAGCCCTTGTTAACTTAGTAAACCCCGATGTC
This sequence comes from Bacillus coreaensis, assembly GCF_050586445.1. Classification (NCBI taxonomy): domain Bacteria; kingdom Bacillati; phylum Bacillota; class Bacilli; order Caryophanales; family Bacillaceae; genus Bacillus; species Bacillus coreaensis. The sequence continues at coordinate 87,923 of NZ_JBOCCY010000009.1, read as the reverse complement.
AATCGTTTCGAAAACAACATACTAAATAGGATAGAAACGATTAGGATCATGATTGCTGCTCCATAAATCGATTGCTGAATGGATTGAAAGAAAGTAGATTCTGCCCCAAGAAGACCTTTTGGATAATAGACTTTTGCTGTACCAATCGTTTGATTATCTAACTTAATTTCATACAACTCCGATTGGTATTCTCCTGTTCCCGTATTTCCCATCATTCCAAGCATGTTCGTTGTATCAGCTATCCCTTGACCACTTATATCATATAGCTGGTAAAATAAACGATCGTTCATCGCTTGCTGATGTAATAAACCCATTAGTTCATTGCTGACATAACTCCCTGTATTTTCATATTCCTGGATTATTTCTTCTTTGATTACATGAATACTTTTCTCTCGATCCTCTTGTATATACCTCGTAAAATTCTGCTCAAATCCCCATAAAATTGATAAGCTAGTCAGGAAAATAGCGAAAAGCGATAACAATAAAAAGTAAAAGAGAATTTTAGAACGCAGTGTCCGGAACATTTGCTTTCCCTCCAAACTTATAGCCCATCCCAAACACAGTCAGAATATAATTTGGATGCTTCGGATTGTGTTCAATTTTTCTACGTAAATTTTTTATATGCGTATCAATGCTCCGTTCATATCCTTCAAAGTAAGCTCCATCTTCCTGACACATTTCTAACAGATCCGAACGACTATACACTCTTCCTTGATAACTTGCCATTGATACTAGAATTTTATATTCAATTGGTGTTAGAGCAACTTCTTCTCCTTCCAACACCACTTCCTTCTTAAAGGTGTCAATCTTCAAGTGGTTGTCATTAAACAACAGTTTATTCGGAAATTCCATTTTTGTCGCTCTTCGAATTAATGCTTGAGCACGTGTTACTACTTCTCTTGGGCTGAACGGTTTTTTGACATAATCATCAGCCCCTAAAACAATACCATGAATTAAATCTTCCTCAGAAGATTTTGCGGTAAGCATGATAATGGGTACATTACTTTCCTTTCTTATTAATCGGCACACTTCTTCTCCAGATATATCAGGCAACATCAGATCTAAGATAATGATATCAGGATGACCCTCTTTTGCTTTTTTAAGGGCATCAAGCCCATTTAAAGCGGTGAAGATTTCCCATCCTTCTTTTTGAAAGTAAGCGTCTAGCACCTCCAAAATCATATGCTCATCATCAACTAATAAAATTTTTGTCATTGTCGTCCCACTCCTTGTTGATATTTTATCATTAAACAAATCAAATCCATCAATCTTCACAACTTCCACATAAGTTCTCCATAAGAACTTCATTTCTTAAGGATAAGATGAAATCAAGAAAGGAGAGGTGAACATGAAAAAATTAGTTGTAGGGATTTTAAGTATAGGCGTTATTTTCGGGGCAGGAACCTTTACGTATGCTCAGTCAAATGGAGAAGGACTATTGAATTTCGGACAAATGAAGCCGTATATGGAGAAAATGCATCCTGATTTATCAACGAAAGAACTAAAGGAAATGTATGATTCTTGCCACGGAGATGGAGGAATGATGGGAAATACAAATACAGTAAATATGATGAACAACTTTTAAATGAGGTGAACACTTATGATGGGTGGATTCGGGTTTGACATGATGAGTGTAGGATTACTAGGATGGGCGCTTAACCTAGCCACAATTGGAATCATTGTCTACTTTGCCGTAAAACTAGCATTAAAATCTGATAAAGCTAATTAACTGTTTAAAGAGGGTGGATCTCACCCTCTTTTCGTCTACACCTCTTTTCTAATCAGTGAAGAGAGCTCACTTATTTCTTTTCGAAGTTTTTCGTTCTCTAACTCAAGATCTTTTACTTTAGTTAGTACATTGTTTGAAATTTGTGCGTCATGGTGTTGATGAGAGTGCCCTCCATGACTGTTTTTATGCCCCCAAAAATGACCCTTCATCATAAAAAGCATCATGAGTGGACAAATTAGTAATAATAACCATTCCACCGATATCACTCCTTCATATTTTCTAAAGTGTAACTTCAAAAAAAGGATTTTCTATCGAGAAATTGTGAACAAAAATTGGAGATTATGAACAAATCATTCAGCCCTTTTCTTTTTCACCAGTGTCCTAATATTCTGTAGTAATAATAATAATTTCATAGGTTTTTAATTAAATGTATTATCTAGAAAAGGTAGGTTTGCTCCTGTTCCGATCCCAGTTTCTAACGCATTTCCTGATAACTGAGCCATTTCTTCACAAGCTTTTCACAAGTTAAATGTTCCAATAGGTAATCGTATCTAGTATTCCAACCACTAAGAAAATAACACCTGCCGCCTTTTGAACAATATTCCCTATCTTGCGTCCTCTCTTCATAAAAATTCCGCTAGCACCATAATACCAAATCAATACTAGGACGATTAACAACGGAATCGTCGTACCAATGGCAAAAATTCCAGGTAACACCCCACCAAAAGTTGTAGAAAGAGCAATCGGCATTAAGGTAATAAAAAACAAGACAAACATGGTTGGGTAAAATCCTAAAGAAAAGCTAACACCCATTAAAAAAGAACCCCATTTCCCTTTTTTGAATAATTGCTTCGGTTGTTCAAATAGCGGTAAGGGAGATGGAAATCGAAAAACTTGAAGCATAAATAACCCTACAAAAATAAATAACGGACCAATTATTTTTCTAAACCATTGGAAGTAACCGGTTAATTCGGCTTGTATTTCTCTTCCCAACAAAAACACAAGAAGCCCTAAGCCTGAAAACACTACAATTTTTTCAAGGGTAAAATTAATACATCACTCCACGCAGACAAATTTCCCATCAGGTTGGGTTGAGGCATTTCATCGTAATACAAGAGTAAGTTAGAGGATGTATGAGGAATGATTACCATTGAATTCAAAATCAACTCATAGTAGTATAAGTACATCAGCTGCATTGTTCGTATTCATAATAAAGTTTTAACCTTTAAGCTGTAATAGGGAGTTTAACATCGAAACACGAATGACAAGTCTCCGTCTATACGACTAGGAGGACAGGCAGGAATGTTTCTGCGAACACCCACTTTGAGGAGTGGTGGTTTAAAACTTTCTTATACCTTTATACGGCAATTGCGGCAGATACATATAGTAAAGCAGATCAGTTTCCTTTGGAAGCTGTTTTTTTATTGTCAAAAAAGATAAGTCAGCTAGTGGTGAATTTTTTGAAAACAAACCATTCCTCCGCATTAAAACTGGAATATCTCAAAATAAAAAAAGCGGGACAGTTAACCCTGTCCCTTAGGATTCATTCGTGGAGCCAGGTGGAAGGTAAAACGGTGGGACTCGAATCCAACCTCGCTTACGCATTAAATGTTTTAATCTAGTAGCGAATGCAAATTTCTCAGTTTGAAACTGAATAAACAATAAACCCACATCTGTACGGATGGATTCGGAAGCTGCAGTTGCAGCTTGCATAATTAAACTTACAATTTTTAAAGATAATTCGTTTGCTAGAACATCATCCGTTAATTTAACGCCAAGAGGAATACTGTTGGCATCTGATTTTGGCATATCTTCCGGGGCAGGAGGTAACGGAACCCCTTCTTTCACCAGGAACTCATGAAGTCTTTCCCTTTGACTGTTCCCTAATTTTAAATCTTCTTCAAGAATTGATTTTAGTTCCTCATCAGTCGTAGTATTGATCCCCGCTTGTACAGACACTTTAGCTAATTCAAGACCTGATAAGTAAATCCAGCACGCCATTACTTCTCCAACATGAAGAGGTTGGTCTTTGTCTTGGTCAGATTGTGATTTCATAGCATCCATGATGGTTTCTATGATATTTAACATGTCATTCCCTCCTGAACTCCTACATCCTCCATAATTTCTGTCATTTACCAAGTTATTATGCAGTGGGAGCGACAGCTAATGCTAAAATAATTTCCGACCTTTCATGAACTAAAGTGAAGTACTTAAGTGAATGTAGGACAGTGTACCTGTCCCCATGAACCATTATCCCTCACTTATACGATCCAATGTTCCTTGTATTTCTTTTTCAAAGGGGATTAATTCTGAATCAAAATCCTGTTCATGCACATAAAAGATTAAGATATTTCTCTTTTCAAACATACTAGAAGAAACTAATTCCATTGTTTCGGTTTTTTTAGCAAATTCCCTTATCGCCTTCTCGATTTCCTTTTCATTTTCAAATTCATAAATAAAAAGCGGTTTCTCATTTAACAGATAGCTGCCTGGCGTTACATTTCTTAATTCGGACCCGAAAGCGTTCCCTCGTGGAAAATCAGCTTCAACTAATTGAATTCCATTCTCTTGTATCACCTTTACTACTTCTTCTTCGGTAATATAAGAACTATCACTTACCGTTTGACAGGAAACCAATAACAAGAGAAGGCATAAACTTAGAATCTTCCTCAGTTCACTCACCCCTCCTTAAATCCCTGATGATTTCTCTCTTCTTCCTTTTTGCAAAAGATAAAATGGTTATCAGGATTCCAAACATGCAGATGGTCTGCCAGGTATCCGCGTAGCCATAAGACTCCGTTTATTCGTCTAAGATAAAATCCTTTCGGAAAATCATCATCTTCGGTTAGTATTTCAGATGCGATGGTGATGGAGCCTGATGGAGCTTGTTGTTGCTGTAATGGATTTCCTGAAGACCCCTCAGGCTGATCTAGATACTCTAGTCTTAAATAGGGACCTAATTCAATCGGACACAATTCTAACCCAAGTTCTTTCGCTCTGTTAAAGATCTCAACCGTAGTAGCTCCATCAGGAAAGCCAAGATTCCCAACGGTTAGTTCAACGGTCGGCAGGCTGTACTTTATTTCAGAGGTCGTAAACTTGTCATCAGCCAACAGCCTTTTCCCATACTCATTAATCAATATAAAAGTTTGTTGCAATTTCTCGATAAGTTCCCATTTCGTTAGGCCACCAACATCTACTGTTCTAGTTATAAATGAGCAATCAGGGTATATCTTTACATTTGGGATACGCATTTATAGTCACTCCTTACAAGGGATGAACGGATATAATGATATTCAATAAATACTCATAAATTTCCTGGGTAACTTACCTACTCTATAGCAAAAAAAGGGGTTCAACTAATGTTAAGGGTTCTGTTTTCGAGTGCTTTCTTATTAAAAGACACAAGAATTGACGGATGAATTCAAATACATCTTTTATTTATTAACGTTTCTATCTTTACAAGCTGGTCGATGAATGGTCAAGAGGGTCCGCGCTTATCGGTTGGTGGATCAGATTAAGCACCCGAGTTGAGAAATTGGCGGAGAAATTCCGCTTAATTATTATTTATTATTAAAAAAAGCTTAAATAGAAGGAGAGATTCCGCCTATTGGCTCAAAAAAGTCGAAAAGTAGAGTTTTTTCTTTGCATAATCGGAAAACCCTCCCTTATTTACCCCGAAACGAGCTCCATTCTTCATCTAACGGAAAAATCTTCGCCTATTTTACTTTTGCTGGTTACTCGATTAAGGACAAGATATTGTATTCAACTCATAAATCCATGAGTACCTCATATTGATGCATTACGATAATTGATTCCTAGATATCATAATGAGTTTTTAATATTATTCGAAATGATATTTGCTTTATACTAGATATTAGTTTATAATTATTCTAGTTTAGAAGTCATTATAATATAAAATTACAAAATATAATTTATAGAATCAATATTGGAGGTTTTAATATGAAAGAAGGACTAGTGGCGTTAAGAGAGGTATCAAGAGAAGAATTTCTAGACTTGGCCCAAAGTGGTGTTCGAGAATTATTTGACCTTGGTCATTATAAAGTGTTTGATGGAACAAAAGGAAAAGAACAAAGTCACTTTGTTTACGATATGGGAACACATCGTTGTTATTTAATAAATAAGGATACATGCTATGAGTTGGTAACAGCTTTCTATTGTGGTGGAGATAAACCAACGATTCTTAATAGTTTAAACGAAATTGCTGTGTCAATTAAATAAAAGATCACTTATTAATAATGAAAATTTGTTGAACAAGAAGGTAACCTCTTGTTCAACAAACACCAAATTAACGTAAATACAAAATATTACTACGTTCCCCTAAAATCAAGCTAAAGCATAAACTACAAATCAATAAAAATTTAGGCTGATTTTGTTTGGTCTATTTTTTCTGAAAACAATAGCCTAGCAGAAATTAATCGATTTCGAACTAAAACACCAATCCACGAAGCAAGGGCAGCCTTGATTAACCCACCAATAATAAATGGAGTAAATCCTCCTGCAAAAGCAGCTGACCAAGAAAGCTCGACAGCAATCTTTAGCCAAGCCGTGCCTAATGCCAAAGTAACGAGCATTCCAATACTGTTAGCAATCATAGCATTCTTGAAGTTGAAGGCTGTTTTTTCCATATACCATCCGATTAGGAAGGCAGCTGGAAGGAATCCAACTAAATAACCTCCAGTAGGTCCGAAAAGTTTGGAAACTCCACCTGAAAATTCAGCGAATACTGGGACTCCTGCAGAACCAATAATTAAATATAAAATGACCGATAAGGTTCCATATCGAGAACCTAGGATTGTTGCTGCTAAGCCAATGGCAAGGGTTTGTCCTGTAATTGGAACGAGCGGAAGTGGAATGGTCATTTGAGCCATTACGCCAATGATTGCAGCAAAAAGTGCTGTTACAATCATCATTCTTAATTTCAATTGTTCCTTTTTCATTTGTTTCTCCTCTCTAAATGTAAACTATTTTTAAATTAGGTTAACAATTAAACTTTATAAATATTAAAAAAATTTGTCAACCCCAAAAAAGGCCAAATCGCAAATGATTTGGCCTTTTTGTTCGTTGGTTTACCGCCTACTGCTTCGCTTCCGCAAGAACGATGGAATATCAAGCGAGTCGTCTTGCTGCTGGGTACCCCGTTCGAAATTCGCGGGCTCTTCGTAGGCAGGCGGCTGGCTTAGATTGCCGGATTGGCTGTAGTAGGTTCCAGACTGGTTGTAGTTGTTGGATTGACCGTAGCTTCCGGACTGGCTGTAGGTTTGGAATTGGCCGTAATTCCCCGATTCTGAATGGGAAACAGGCTCTCGCTGTCTATAATGACCCTGGTATTGCTCACGGGAATTGGCAATATTGTCTCTAGTACGACGTGATGTGTTCGACGGCGGAGCTTCCTCCTCATCATGATCGAAGCCAGTCGCAATCACGGTCACCATGATTTCTTCGTTCAGGTTTTCATTGATGACCGATCCAAAAATCATGTTAAGCTGCTCATCTGTTGCAGCCGCCACAATATCGGCCGCTTCCTGGACTTCATATAAACTGAGGTTCATGCCGCCTGTAATGTTCATCAGCACTCCTTTCGCGCCATTGATGCTTGTTTCAAGCAGCGGCGAGGAGATGGCCTTCTTGGCAGCTTCGGCAGCACGGTCTTCGCCTGAAGCCACTCCGATGCCCATAAGCGCCGTTCCTTTGTTGGACATGATCGTTTTCACGTCAGCAAAGTCCAGGTTAATCAAGCCTGGCACGGCGATCAAATCGGAAATGCCCTGCACACCCTGCCTGAGGACATTGTCCGCCTCACGGAAGGCTTCAATCATCGGCGTTTTCTTGTCGACAATTTGCAGCAACCGCTCGTTTGGAATGATGATTAACGTATTCACGGCTTTTTTCATCTCTTCAATTCCGGCTGCCGCATTTTGTGCCCGCTTGCGGCCTTCAAAACTGAACGGACGAGTCACCACTCCAATGGTAAGTGCGCCAAGTTCGCGCGCGATATGGGCAATCGCCGGCGCAGCTCCAGTCCCTGTTCCGCCGCCCATTCCGGCCGTTACGAACACCATGTCCGCACCTTGCAAGGCATCACTGATCTGCTGTCTGCTTTCCTCAACAGCCTTTCTGCCGATTTCAGGATTGGCACCGGCCCCCAGGCCCCTGGTTAGCGAACCGCCGATTTGCATCGTGACCTCTGCTTTTGACATGTTAAGAGCCTGTGCATCTGTATTCACGGCAATAAACTCCACTCCCTGCACGCCATCCTCAATCATCCGGTTCACCGCATTATTTCCGCCGCCGCCAACCCCAATTACTTTTATAGTGGCAAATTGATCGATGTTGGCTTCAAATTCTAGCATATATAGTCCCCCTAAAGCTTCAGATATTGCCCCCTATTTTTCTCTATACCTATAAAATTCGCCACCAACTTGGAAATTCTGTCTTTTTCTGCGATTTGTTATAGAACTGTAATTTTACAGTAATAAAGTGTCATACATCTGTGAGTAATGCACAAGCGACTCGGTAGTGTTTACAAATAGAAAAAAAGCCTTTGGTTTTGCCACAAAACGCCCCTCATGGTTCAAGTCTATTCGTTCCATTCCTCTTATACTTTTTATAGCCTAACGGTGTCATACCCATCGCATTTCGAAATTTATCAATGAAATAACTTGTGCTGTTAAATCCTACCTGATAGGCAACATCTGTCACATTGGAATCAGATTGCTGCAATAAAATTAAGCTTTTTTGGATTCGGTAATTGGTGACATAATTCAAGGGTGTGTTCTTTAGCATTCGTTTGAAATAGCGACAACATTCCGATCGGCTTAATTGGCCGGCTCGTGCAATATCCTCTAAGAGTATTTTTTCCGCATAATGCTGATGGATCCAATGGAGCATTTGCTTCATTCGTTGACTTTTTACAATTTCCGACTGTTCGACCACTAACGGAACACCATTCATGATAAGATTCTTCCAAATGAACGTGAGATGGACACTGATATCGATTTCAAAATATGGAGGGTTTTCTTTGACCAACTGACTGATTTTCATCATTGAATCTAGAATCGTATTCCCCCAATGCTCCTTGGGGTCTAGAAGTAAATAAGGGATATTCGTCGCCTGAATATATGGGTATACGAAGGTGGAATACAGTTCTTGTGAGAGGACAAAGCTTGGTAAAACATTCAAACAAATATAGACACAGCCAGACTCATTCTTATCTTTTGCCATATGTAGGCAGCCAGCATTAATAAAAAGTCCTTCCCCTTCTCGAACAGTAACGGTTTCCTCATTGATATGAAAAAGGGCCTCTCCTTTTATCACGAGAACAAACTGAAATTCCTCATGCCAATGAAGTGGGATATATCCATTTATCTTTTGATTAATGGTCGTTTCGTAACAGGCAAAGGGTAACACCACGGTTCGATGTTCTGTTAATTCTTTTAAACTATGGTCAACCATAAAGTTTTTTATTTGCATAACCCTACCTCAATATTCTTATATTTTTCTATTCAATTTAGATATTATTACATGGTTTTTTTAGGTAAAATAGTACATATTATAGCACTATTTTTGTATTTAAAGGAGAAACCAAATGAGTAGAAACAAAGGGATTTTTCTAGTGATGACAGGAGCAATATTTTGGGGTATTGGAGGAACTGTTGCAAAAAAACTATTTGAACAGTATGGAATCGATATTGATTGGCTGGTAACGACGCGATTGCTGATCGCTGGATTTTTACTTTTAACGATCCAATTTTTCGGAAAAGATCGTGCCCAAATCCTTGGGGTTTGGAAAACCAAAAGCATCGCTATTTCCTTGATTATATTCGGGTTACTTGGAATGCTTGCGGTTCAATACACCTATATGGCTTCCATTCAACACGGAAATGCTGCGGTGGCCACCCTATTACAATATCTAGCACCTGTAATGATTATCATTTACGTGGTTTTACGCCATCAAGCAGTATTTACACAAAGAGATTTGATCACCGTTTCACTAGCTTTAGTTGGGAGCTTTTTCTTATTAACAAATGGATCCATCTCACAATTATCTGTACCACCACTTGCAGTTATTTGGGGTGTTTTATCTGGAGTTGCACTTGCCTTTTATACGTTATATGCCATTCCCTTACTAAAGCAATACGATTCCCTTGTTATTGTTGGTTGGGCGATGATCATCGGTGGTGTTGCCTTAAGTTTTATCCATCCCCCTTGGCAAATAGATTTGAAGGCGTTACCGTTAGAAGCTTATCTATACCTCGTTTTCGTTATTATTTTTGGAACAATGATTGCCTTTTGGTTTTATATTGAAAGTCTGCAAAGTCTCTTACCTAAAGAATCCAGCCTGTTAGGAAGTATCGAGCCACTTGCAGCTGTTTTAACTACTGTCTTTTGGTTAAAAGAACCCTTTGGCATGTTTCAATGGGTTGGTACCACTTGTATCCTTTTCATGATTGTATTATTGGCCTTGAGTAAAGCATCTAACTCAGAGGTTAGTTACTAAGTAGCAAAAGCCCCTTTTTCATGGCTAAAAGGGGCTTTATTTCACTAAAAAAAGTAATTAGAGATAGCCTATCGTTTATTGCTTCAGCAATCACTGCCTTTTTTTACATTTGCCTTCATTAAGGAGGAAATCTGTTGTTCATCTGTTTTTGAAATTTGTTCTAGTTGATTAATAACTAACTCTTGTCGCTGTAATGTATGGTTTTGGCTTAACTTAGCTTTTCCTTCTATTTTATTGATTTTTATTTTGAAACCTTGAACTGCTTTATTCATACCAGCGAGAAACTCAGGATCTACATCCTGTAATCTGTATGAACTGTCAGGAGTTTCATATTTCAATACCATTTCATGTAAGGAATTCATTAACTCCTTTTCGTCCTCCAAAAGCTCGACTTCTCCATAAACATGAACGGTCACGTAATTCCATGTTGGAACTGCCTTATTCGTCTCATACCAAGATGGGGAAATATAACCATGTGGACCATGAAAAATAGCTAGAACGGTTTGATTGTTGATATCTGTCCACTGAGGATTTGGACGAGCAAAGTGTCCATATAAGTATGTATGTTCCTTGTTCAAAATTAACGGTAAATGAGTGGCAAATGGCATTCCATCGTGCCTAGAAAAAAGAGTCGCAAAACCATGTTCTTTCATTATATCGTAGGCTATTGTTTCATCTGTGATCTTAAAATAGTTTGGAATATACATAATATCCACCTTTCAAAAAAGTTATATGAGTGTTTTTGTCATGATAAAGTCCTTTTGTTCTTCATCACCCATATAAAAAGAGTGGGCTCCTGTTTGAACAAACCCCATTTTCTGATAAAAAGCTATAGCATTTTCATTTTGTTCCCATACGCCTAACCAGATGTTCTTTTTCTGACGCAGCATCGCAATTTCTATTGCTTGATTTAGCAGATATTTTCCAAGTCCATGTTTTTGAAATTTGTTCTTTATATATATCCTCTCGATTTCAAGTGATTCATCACCCATTTCTTCAGACTGAGCGTCATTGGTATTGATCTTTAAATAGCCAGCCACTTCATTTTCAAAATAAACAAAAAAGAATTCTGAAGAATTATTGGATAACTCCTTTACTAATTGGTTTAAGTTAAATGCACTCTCCAAATAGGCCTTCATATTTTCGGGTGAATTCTGATCTTTAAAAGTCTCATTGAAAGTTTCATAACTAATTTCTTGAAGTTGGTGCGAATCTTCAAGGGTACATTTTTTAATATTTATAGTCATTTAAATAGCTCCTCTATCTAATCAATAATTTCTCTTGTTTCCCTTTTTTACATATTCCCAATCTTTTTCTACATTTTTTCTTACTCTTTGAAGAAGATTGAAAATGGTTTCTACTTCATTTTCGGTAAACCCATCTAATGCCACAATATTGGAATAATTATTTTCTCTTTTAATGAAAGGAAAAACATTTTCCCCTTTCTGGGTTGCAAAGAGTTTTTTGATTTTTTTGTTATGTTGATCTTCTTTTTTTTCAATAAAGCCATTCATTTCAAGTTTTTTTATCGCTCGAGCAGCTGTTGTTCGATCTACTTTTATCATCTCAGCTAATTTTTCTTGAATGATTCCCGGGTTTTCACATATTCGCACAAGGTACAAATACTGCCCTTTTGTCAGGTCATATTCTTTAAATTCTATATTACTTATAGAATCTAATGCCCTAGCTATCATTCCAATTTCTCGAAGAATTTCCTTCATAATTACCTCCTTAGCATATATTTTTATTGCAAATACAACAAAAATGGTTTATGTTAAATTTAACCTAATTTTGTTGCGTTTGCAACAAAAAAACTTAAAAGGACTGATTCATATGAATGTAAAAAGAGCAACGAACGATGAAGAATTAAGGGTAGCATTTGCTATTAGAAAAGAAGTATTTGTGAAAGAACAAGGCGTACCACTAGAGGATGAATTTGATGAATTTGATACACTAAATGGACTCTGCGAACATATTTTAGTCCATTACAATGAGCAACCAGCCGGAACGGGAAGGATTAGATTTATTGATGGAGTAGGCAAATTGGAAAGAATCTGCATCCTTGAACCTTACCGTAAATTTGGCCTTGGAAAAATCATTATAAAAGCGTTAGAAGAAATTGCAGAAGAACAGGAAGTGTCACAGGTTAAATTACATGGGCAAACACAGGCGGAAGGTTTTTATAAAAAACTCGGGTTTCATACTTCATCACCTATCTTTATGGAAGATGGGATCCCACATATTCTCATGCTCAAACAATTGTCTTGTAAATAAATGATGAGGTTGAGGAAAGTGAAATATGTTTTTTTTGTATTTGGAATTTTACTATTAACCCTTGGTATTTCTTTCACTATCCAATCAGATCTTGGAACTTCCCCTTTTGATGCACTTTTGGTAGGACTATCAAACAATGTAGGGCTTACTGTGGGAAGTTGGGAAATACTAATCGCTTTACTATTGATAGGTTGTAATTCGATTTTAAAAAGGGAAAAACCAGAAATCTTGGGGTTGGTAACAGCATTTATAACGGGGATTGCAATTGATATGTGGCTTTTTTTATTGCAAAATATAATAACACCCGAACTATGGGTCAGCAAAGCCGTTTGTTTTGGAATTGGCTTAGTTTTTATAGGATTAGGAACTGCAACATATTTACACACAAATTTTGCAACGATTCCCGTTGACCGATTAACCTTAATCATACAAGAATTAACTAGAATAAATATATTCATTTCGAGAACCATCATTTACTTCGTATTCTTGATCATGGCACTAATCTTCAAGGGACCTATTGGCATAGGAACTTTATTAACCGTTTGTTTCGGAGGGCTAATACTTAATTTCTTTATGCCGTTTACTGAAAAAGTATTAGCACGGATATAACGTGTGTACGGTGGTATGAACACCTTTACTAACATCTAGTTGCAAAATAAAAAGAGTCATCACCTGATGGTATGACCCAATGGGAGCAGTATTTAGGCTGGTAGTGCCTGTATTCCTTTACTATTTTTATTGTAAAGGAATATTTTAATGATTTTCTTCATGACAGCATCATCTTCGTTAGAACGAGTAATAAAATTGGAAGTATCTTCCATTGAATATCTTGTGTTAACTATGTTTTATAATAAAATCTACCGTTTTACTAAATGCTAATTGAGCTGATAGAACGTTATATCTAGGAGAGTAAGGGTCACTGAACCCATGTTTTCCGTTAAATTTATATACTTTAATATTCTTGTTATCTAAATTTGCAATTAACTCATCCACATGAAAGGATTGTTCTTCCTCTGGAAATATTAGCATTGTTGGAGATTTAGGTTTTAATTCTACATAATTCCTAATGCGTGAACCGTAGTATCCCACTATTCCATCGACACGTTCTTCCTTACTACATAACCAAGCCACCGTTGCACCTACACTAAATCCAATGATAAATACCTTTTGGTATTCACCTTTAGCGTCAGATAATATATCTTGTATTTTATGTTGAGCTTGTGTAAATCCAATGCTCTCCATAAAATCATGGTAAGCTACTTCCTCCTGGGAATAATCAAACGTTATGTCTCTTTCTAATAAATTTGGACAAATGACGTCAAAACCTTCTTTTGATATTAATTCACAAAAACTCTGCATGTGATGGTTAATACCATAAATTTCGTGTATGACTATGATTAGAGTATCAGACTTTTTGCGTATTTGAATCATTTAGGTACCCCCTTGAACTGATAATTCCACGATTCTAGTACCATATTATACCGTTTCTTTTCGACTAAACTCCATTATGTAACATTACTTAATAATCTATCAAAAGAATGAATCTCAGCATATGGTTTTATTTCGGTATCATTCTTGATCCTATGAGGATTGAACCATATGCCCTTTATGTTTGCATTTTCATTTTGACAACCACCAATATCCTTTTGTATGTCATCTCCAACGAATAATACAGATTCCGGTTTCACATTAAGCTTATTTAAGGCTAATTCAAATATGCGTTTGTCAGGTAAACCACCCCCTATCCACTGCATTTTAAAAAGCTGCCTCTTATATCGAGACAGCCCGTTCCCATATAAATCTACGTTTTGAATCTACTAAGTCATCAATGGAGGGAATGAGAAAATCTGCGCCTTGGAGATCCTTGTTTTGTCCCGCTCCGGAGTGAACACCAATCACATATTGACATCGCGCGTTCCTTGCAAACGCGATATCTACGCTCGTATCCCCAACCATTACGACTTCTTCTACCGAAAGTCCAACTACTTCACAAAATGCCTCCATCATGTGAGGATGTGGTTTTTTCTCGTATCTGTCTGAGGTTCCAATAAAGTCAAAATAGTGGGTCAATCCTAATAAGTCTAACGTAAGTAATGTTGTTTCTTGATCATCCGCTGTTGCTACACCCATTCTTAGCCCTTTTTCTTTTAATCTGTCAAAAAGAGGTTTCAAATTAGCAGCAGGCTTTACAGCATGTATATTTTGTTTTGTCAGCTCTAGAATTTTTAGTTCAATCCAACTGTACAAGGGTTCAGGAAATATAACGTGCTCATCTAATAGTACTTGACGAAAGGCATCAGCAATATCCTTTGTAGTTCCTGATGCAAGAATACTTGTAGGGCTCACCTCATCATTTATAAGACCAATCTTTCCAAGAAGTTTTTCCTTCAATAAGAAATTATGTGGGTCGACTAATTCCTCAACAAGCCCTTTTGCAATGGCCTTCCACAGCCCGGTGAATTCAATGAGTGTTCCATCCTTGTCAAAAAGGATTCCTTTAATGTTAGCCACGGAAATAGCCTACCTTCTCTAATAAATCTTTCCATACTCGTAAACTTCTTTCTTTTGCACCTGTAAATATTGGATTAATAAAGGCTAATAGCTCATCCGACTTGGAACGAATTTCATAGCGAAGATAATGGTAGCCTTCCTTCCACTCAACCGTCTCAGTAAAGCGTCCTTCGTCATTCAACACTCCTGCATTTGTCCGTTTCCCGTCAATCACTCGGACAAGGTAACTTCCTTCACGACAATTTAAGTAATCTAACACGAAGGTTGTTTCTGAAAGAGTCTCTCCATTTGAGAATACCTCACCAAGATGAATGCGCTTCCCTTGATGTTTATGAATCGGGTTTAGGACAGGCCCCCTTGTCACATGTACATTCCCTTTACGAACAGAGTCAAGAATAGCATGTGCTGACAGCTCTTCTGCCCATACGTAAGTGGCAGGGTCACCAATTAGTGAGGGAAGTCCTCCCTCTTCATACGTTTCCGTTGGGCGCATGTGTGAGTCAGAACCGCCAATTCCATAAATTATAAACCCATCCATTAAAAGGGTGTCCCATAAAATAAGTGCTTCTTCAGTTGCCTTTACATTGTCTGGGAAGGTTGGATCATTCCAAATTTCTATAACATCCAATTCAGCTAACTCTGTTTCTTGGAACGTCCAGTTCCAAGGCGCAAGCATGGGATGATTGATTGACCGTATGGCTCCCTTTTCCTTCACTTCCTTTAGAATCCGATTCATTCCCTGCTCTGTTTCCATTCCCCCATCACTAGAGGATAACCGCCAGTCAATCCAGCTAGAGAGGCCAAGAGCATTAAAGTGCCCTTTAGATGAGGTAACTTCTATACCCGGAATGACAAGAATAGGATCATTAAGCCACTTTGTAGGCAAGATATTATGATCCGTTGCAACAAAGAAATCTAATTCCATGTTTCGAGCGGAGTCCATTCCTTCCTCTGGTGAAAGTTTCCCGTCAGATAAGAAGGTATGTGTATGGAAATCTCCCTTATACCACTTTTCCTCTGTTGTACGAACTTCCTTTGGGTTCCAATCATTCAAAACGAATCCCTTATCACTTTGCAAACCAGTATAGTTTGTAAATGAGTGATTATGTAAAACCTGTAATGACTCGTCTCCAAATTCGAAATGGATGGTAAATGGAACATCTTTATCATTCATTTTTATTAATTCAATCGTCCACTCCCCCTCCGTTATCATTCCTGGAACGGTTGAGTAACTTGATGTCATAAAATCTGTACTTAAAATAAACTCTTTTTTATTCTGGATTACTAAGCCTTGTAAACGTATGGTTCCTTTTGAATCTGTCACCATCACCATTAACCACGATTTTTCCGAAATGGCAATATTTATTTTCATCCATTGATACTGTTGAGGGACAAGTATCTTTTGAAAAGTAAGGGGTGCCACCATGACACCCTTTACTTCTTGCATTTGAGTGGTATTCATGCGTCGCCTACTTCTTTAACACTTTATCAAGCTCACGTTGAGCTTCTTCTTTTGCAGCTTTTAAAGCTTCTGCAGCAGGTACGCCCTCAATCTCTACCTTGTCTGCCGCTTTTGAAAGTGCATCTAAAATTTTTCCACCTGTTGGATCATTAAATGGTGGGGTTGCTGTTTCAGCTTGCTTTAATGGAACTAAAATTTGTGGGTTTTCTTCTGCAAATTTCTTAAAGCTCTCCACTTCTCGAGCTGATTTACGAACAGCTATATATCCGGTATTCATAGACCAATCGGCCGTTTTCTCAGCACTATTAAAGAATGTGATAAATTTGTATGCTGCTTCCTGCTCTTCAGGTGAAGCTAATGCAGGGATTGACGCTAATAATGCGTATGCATGTGGTGCCGCTGCATGGTCTTCCCAACCTGGTTGTGGATAAGCAGCAACCTTCGTAAAATCCAAATCACCTTGGTCTCCCGATGAACCAGTGTAGCCAGCTGCACGTCCTTGTAATACGTCATCAATGGTCTTATACCAATATGCCCAACCTTCGCCACCATGGTTAATCGCCATTGTCTTGTCTTCATGAATTGCTTTTCCAATGTAATCCCAAGCTTCTACCCATTCAGGAGAATCAATCATCACTTTTTTCCCATCTTCGCTTAAATAGCTTGCACCATTACTCATTGCAAAGTCCATTAAATTTCCTGAGCCCCACATTGGCATCCAGCCATGAATTCCTTTTTCAGCCTTAATTTTGGCTGCTGCTTCTTTTAAGCTTTCAAATGTATTCAAGCTTTCTGGAGAAATACCTACCTCTTCAAAAATACCTTTGTGGTAATACATAACTTGAGTTGTACCATATAAAGGAAGAGCATATTGCTTATCATTCATGCTACCTTGCTGATAGAAGGACTCAACAAAATCCTCACGATTAAATTGGTCGTCTGCCGAGATAAAAGAATCCATCGGTGCTAGAATGCCTTTATTTGCAAAAGTTAGAACTGTGTCATTTCCTAATAGCACAGCTGCTGGAACTTTCTTAGCTGCAATCGCTGCTTGAAGCTTTTGTTCCGTTTCTTCGTAATTCCCTTGTGCCACACCTGTAACAATTACTTCATCTTGGCTTTCATTGAATTCTTTAATAAAACGCTCTACATTTTCTCCTAGTTGACCACCAAGACCATACCAAAACTCGATCTTAATTGGCTCACCCTTCTTCGATGTTTCTGATTGAGAGCTAGTAGTTTCAGAAGTTGAACACCCTACTAACGTTGAAACAAATAAAACAAAAATCATCAATAATCCTGATAGCTTTTTCATTATGTTTCCTCCTAGTTTTATTAGAATATATGGGTTTATCCTTTTAAGCCATGGTCACTAATTGCTCTAACGAACCATTTCTGGACAAAGGCAAAGATAATGAGTAACGGAACAACAGTGAAGGTACTTGCTGCCATAATTAATGGCCATTCTATTCCATAAGCCCCCTCTTGAATAAAGAACTGTCTCAAGCCTTTTGTAATTAATAGCTTTTCCTCAGTGTTTAAAATAAGAGATGGCCATAAATAGTTGTTATACATTCCAATAAAACTAATTAAACCTAAGGTAATAAAGGTTGGTTTTGTTAATGGGTAAATCACAGACCAAAGGATTCTAAAGTGACTAGCTCCATCAACCTTTGCCGCCTCAATTAACTCCTTTGGAATTTGTAAAAAGGCCTGGCGGAATAGAAATATCCCAAAGACTGTCGATGCATTAGATATGATTACTGCAGTATGCGTATCAATTAATCCCATTTTTGAAATAAGCACATAGCTCGGAACATACGTAGCCGCAACCGGCACCATATACGAAACTAAGATAATACCGAAAAGTAAGTTTCTCCCGCGAAATCGAAATTGAGTAAATGCATAAGCAATCATTGCAGAATTCAACACCTGAATCACTACAATAACAACTGCTGTATATGTACTATTCAGCATATAAAGCCCAAATGGCGCAGCATTCCATGCGTCTATAAAGTTATGCCATTGCGGGTTTTCCGGCCACCACGTTGGTGGAAAGGACCAGATTTCTTCGGTTGTTTTGATAGAATTTGTTACCATCCAAAGAAATGGGAAGAACATAACTAAACTAACGAACAATAACACAATATGTTTGATAGAATGTGAAACTCGCTTTTGAATCGTATCCAGTGTAAACACCCTCTTATTGATAATGAACCCATTTTTTTGACACATAGAATTGAATCCCAGCTAAAATGGCAGTAATCACAACTAGGATGGTCGAAACTGCCGTAGCCATGCCCATGTCGAATTGCTCAAAAGCTGATTGATAGAACATGTAAAGAATGGTCCTTGTACTTCCTGCTGGTCCACCTTGAGTCAAAACTTGAATTTGGTCATAGGCTTGTAAGGAATCTATTGTTGTAATGATAACGAGAAATAAAGTCGTTGGTGAAATAAGCGGCAATGTAATATGTAAAAACTTACGAAATTTACCTGCACCATCTAACTCTGCCGCTTCATAAAGATCAATAGGAACCTTACGGAGAGCATGCATATAAAAAATCATTGCCCAACCAATCCCCTTCCAAATAGTCACGATAATCACTGCTGGCAGAGCCCAGGTCGAACTACTTGTCCATTCAATACCTGGTATGTGGAAAATAGATAGCAACCAATTCGCCAAACCTACGTTAGGTTCATAGATCCAAGACCAAACTATAGATATCGCAACAGTTGGAGTTACCCAAGGTGAAAAAATCACCGTTCGATAAACGGACATCCCTTTTCCATCTTTGGAAATCAGACTTGCCAATAGCAATCCGCCAAACACAGTGGGTATCACTGTTCCTACTGAGAAATAGACGGTATTTAATAGTACTTCATAGAAAATAGGATCCGTTAATAAGTAGTGGTAATTCTCAAACCAAACCACATCGTATTCAGGACTAATATAATCCCAATTGGTAAAGCTAATATAAACGGATTGTAGAATCGGATACACATAAAATAGAGTTAACGGAATAAGGGCTGGAAGCATAAACAGCCACGCAATCATACTTTCAGAAGTACGAATAGGAAAAG
Organism: Bacillus coreaensis; assembly: GCF_050586445.1. Taxonomy (NCBI): domain Bacteria; kingdom Bacillati; phylum Bacillota; class Bacilli; order Caryophanales; family Bacillaceae; genus Bacillus; species Bacillus coreaensis. The sequence goes on along the minus strand of NZ_JBOCCY010000009.1, from coordinate 68,342 downwards.
GCTTCATATAAAGCAGTTCTTTCTTTTTACTCGGTACAATCGTCTCCATACTTTTCTCCTTTCAATTGATAGTTTCATTGTATAAGTGAAATATTTAGCCACTATTAAGAGAGTTTATGTAAAACGTAAATAATACATTTTTCTCCACAAAAACCCACACAAATATTAATTGAAGAAGCCTGCCCTATTTTGGCACAAAAAAAAAGCACCTATCTTAGTGCTTCTTTTCTATGAGTGAATCACTCGAATCCCCTTATTTAAATAGTTCTGTTTAATTTGAGGTGGTAGCTTTGAATCCGTAATAATTCCTTCAATTTGGTTAAAACTACAAACTTTTAACATCGATACTGCATCAAACTTACTAGAATCCGCCACGACATATGTAGTTTTTGATTGTTCTAGCATTTTCTTTTTAATATTCCATTCTCCAACTCCATAGTCTGTTAGTCCGGCATTAAGAGATACCCCACTCATACTCATGAAAAATAAATTAATATGAAACTGGGAAAGAAACGATTCTGCATGCTCCCCGACCACACACAGCTCTTCATTTCTTAGTGTGCCACCTGCCAAAATAATAGTATATTGTGGCATAGAAGATAATTCATAAGCAATCGGTAATGAATTCGTTATGATAGTTAATTTCTTAAACTTGGTCTTCAGTGCCTTTGCAATCTCAGTATTGGTCGTACTTACATCCATGGCAATCACATGTTCTTCCTTTACAAACTGAGTGGCGTGCTCGGCAATCTCTCGTTTTTCATTAATAAAAAGAGTCTCTCTCTTAATAAATGACTGTTCCTTTGAATGATCCTTTTCAAGCACAGCCCCACCATGTACTCGTTTCAGTACACCTACTGACTCCAAATACTCCAAGTCTCTTCTTACCGTTTCAGTAGAAACACCAAACTCCTCCACAAGCTCCTGAACCCTAACAGAATGGAAAATTTCAAGTTTTTCCCTAATCCTATCATACCGTTCTTTAACAAGCATTCTTCTCCACCCCCACATCACAAAATAACACAAAAACACACAATCTAATTTACATATTATCACATTCTGTTCTTTTTCAATAGATATTCAATACTAGTTAGAGAACCTCCCGTAACACCGATCACTTTACAAGAATTATCCAAAATATCCTTAAATAAAGGATACTTGCTATACGTTTCCATTCCCGTTCTGGTTCAATATTTCATTATAAAGGTAAAACGGACCATTACTTTAAAAAAGCGAACTCCACTATTTAAGGATTGCTAAACTAAATTTAGCCATATAAAAACTGCACCTCCAATTTTATTAGCTACATGTCTAACAATTGGGGTGCAGTTCAAGTGGTTCTAGGTTTTTAATTTTTATCACTTTTTGTTTTCCTTTCTTGCTCTACATAAGGCTCGACTCCAGCCTCTATATATGCTACTTCTTCATCGTATGAAATTACGCTCAATAACGTGGCTTCATCATTTTCTTGATAACCCTATATTCCAACTGTTTGAATCTTATCAGAACTATACGGAATATTGGTTGATACACTACCGCGGAATAACACATTTGACTTTTCAGATAGTACCGTTTGGTACACCCCTTCTTCAACGCTCTTAAATAAAATAGAATCCCTTATATCTTTTCTCATTTTATCCATCCACGTTTCTTCTAAAAAAAGGGACAGTGTACCTGTCCCCATAACCCAATTCAATCTATTCTATTCTATTACAGTCAATCCCTCGACCGCTTTTTGCAAAGCATTTCTCACACCTACTACTTCATCCAAACTACTTTGTGGGTTTTTCAACACTTCTTTTGCTCTTTGAAGGGATTTGTGGAATGTTTTCCAACTATCTTCCGGATAGTTCTTTTGTTCTAAATCCTTATTAGCATTATATAATTCTTCTAGATTTGTTTTGTTTACTTCTACTTTATTCCGACCATTAATCACATCTATTCCGTCTAGAACATACGTCCCGCCCTTTACGACCACTTTTGCGGTGTGTTTCTTATCCTTCAGGCCACGTAGGTTATAGGATGTTTGTCGATCACCTTTTGAATGAATTCTTACATTCTCTTCTATTAATTGATCGTCAACATACACGTCAATTAATGCATCCGGTGTGGAACCAAATAGGTTAAAGCCTGATCCTTCAAAATTGAAGACCATACTGCTGCTTGGAACAAAGCTAGGTGTATGGTAGATATGGACTCCTCTATAGTCCATAAAGGTTTCTTTTTGTTCGTTATCTTTTAGGGAGACCTTTAGTGTATGAGGTTTTTCTTCCAAGCCTCTCACTGAATATCTGATGCCTGTGCCGGTGTCGACTGCGAAGTTCCCCAAGTCATTTCCATCTAGTTCAAAATTATAGAGAGATTTCTCTCCTGTTCCTGCGAGGTAATCAATGCCGCTACCCGTAAAATTAATGACAATATACGGATCATCCGCGAAGCTCGCCCAGGCATTCGTAGAGTTGGAGCCCCATGATGCATTTTTTCTAAAAGCGTACACGGTATTTTCTTCCGTTCCAATGAGAGATTCATCAGATATTTTAACGATGTCACTTGGTCCTAGCTTCTTGACTGCTAAAACAGGTTCACTCGTCTCAATTTCAGCCTTGGTGAGACTGATATACTTCTCTTTTGATACCACTTTGAGCGTGTGCGGTTTATCTTCAAGGTCTGTTGCTGACCACACCATCTGCGTAATGCTGCTATTGTTGACATAGTTTGCCTCACCGACTAACTGTCCGTCTAAATACACATCAGCCTTACCGTTTGATGGATTGGTTTCTCCAAATAATCTGATCTCCGTTCCTTTAAACGGAATTTCAAAGGATGCTCCTACTCCTCCCCATGCATTTGAACTGTTGGAGGACCAGCCGCTTGAGTAAAATACTTTATTTAGTGTTCCTTGTACAGTGGTTGAATCTCTATGACCAACCGTTACTCCGTTCCAAACAGGAGCGTCTGATTTAGCGGTCATTTGTGTTCGGTTAAAATGGGCATAGCCAGCTTGTGTATAGTCCCACTTTCCAACAAATCCAATTGGATTCAAGGAATCTAGCGATTGTAATGCCTCTTCCTCGGAAGAATATTTCTTCCCTTGCGCACTATCAATTTTCAGTGATTCATAGGTATACCCTTTGATTGGATCTACACGGAGATTATCGTATAGAGTTTCATAATAACCAGATCCGATAACGACCCTTCCTGACATAACGGTGGATTGCTCATCCGTATAGGAAGAGATTTCTTTACCATCCACAAATAATGTGAAAACATTTTCCTTGGCTTCGAAGGCTAGATTATGCCAAACTTTGTTGTCAAACCCTTCAAGTGTTCCACTTTTCACTACTTTTCCAAGCTTCAGAATTTCGAAATCTCCATTTGAAAAGACACGAGCATTGTATGGTGCATAGGAATCATTTCCGCCTGCCTTCATTTGACGAACACCGATTAAGGCGTAATTACTTCTTCCTGCCACCTCAGGTGTGTGAGTATCTAGTAAAAAGTCATATGATGCTTTGTAATTTACCCAACGATGATCACCAAGAGTCGTGTTTGGATTGCTATTTGAGGCAGATCCGTCTACTCCTCCCCATACGGCCCAATCTGCGCCGATGATGTCATGTGAAATTTTCTGTTGAAGCATATTTCCATGAGCCTTCGCATCTGGGATTTCTAAATTCGCACGTTCAGCACTTCCACTAGCCACTGGTTTGGTGGCTTCTTTCACTACTTCAAAGGCAGCCAGCTGATCGGTCGTATAGCGTGGAGTTCCACCTCGACGATCCACATAATCTCTACCCTTTTCATCCTTTGGATAATTTTTGTATTCAAAATCATCTGTATACGGTAATGGAAGGATGGTATCCTTTGACACATCCACTGGGTCTGACTCATATTCAAAGCCTTCTACCTCTGATTCTTTATCTAACGTGGAAATGGTTACAATGGAATAAGGCTTCACTTCCACCTCATAAACTCCATTTTCCGGTTGAATGACCTTTACTTTCTTAAACCAGTTCGCATCAATCGCTTCTCCCTGATCTGGCCCACGTGTTTCCCACACATAGACAGGTGCATTCTCTTTTCCATCTAAATTTTTCGCTTCGATCTTATATTTGCGTGTATCCTTTGTGTTGTTAGCAAACACAGTTGAATAATCATCTGTCTCAGGGTCTTTTAATGTTAAATAGTTATGAGTACTCGTATCCACATCTACCCCACCATCAAAAAAGGCCCCATCACTATAGGTTGCGCCCTTCACATACTGCCAACGCTCGTTCTCAGGTGTGGCATGGTCATCATAGCCAACAAAGTTCATCACATGACGAACTCCTTGTACTCCCCCATCCACTTCATAAAACCCAGACCACGGGTCATAGGCACTGATCAAGTGCTTTGGATTATAAGCAGATCCTTCGTAAAAAGCGGCAACGGAAGGTTGAAAGTCAAAGGAAACGGCATTAAGCGGGTTGTTTCCTGCTCCCGTCCATGAGTATACCGAAATAATACGTGAGGTCACATCAATGATCCCTGCCTTGCCTCCAAGTCCTTTATATTGCGGTTCCATATTGTCGCGGTACCGCGCATTGATCATCGGAGCAATTCCCTCTGACACCCAACTTTCTTTCGGCTTCTTCCCCTCTGCAATAAGTTTATTCTGTAATTGAGTCATTTCATTCGAACCCGTCAGTCCATAGTGGGAGCTGATGACATCAATTTCATCTATTAAATTGGGATTATTGAGAAGTGTGCGGCTAATGGTGGATGTATCTCGGTATCCATCTGCTGCTACTAGTTTGATATCTTTGTAGTCGGTTTCATAATTTGGTTCCTGTTTAATCTTTGTCGTAAAATATTTCAGCCATTCTAGCTCATTTTTTCCATTGTTATTTTGAGCTCGTTCATTTTGGGAAATCCCCACATAATCTAGTTTAAATCCGTACTCCTTATACACGGCATCTATTGTTTGCTTATACCACTGGTAACGATTCTCGTATTCTTTATTTGCAGCCCCATCCCATGTCCAGCGCGGTTCACCCCATCGTAAAATTTCAACAGTGATATCAGGATTAATCGACTTGGCATCTGCAGCAAATTGGAATCCAGCTCCTCTAAGAACATTGGCTGGTTCATCTGCATAACGCATGGTGGCTGGTTCTGTACCAGAAGAGGAATTCACATCAGCACCCAACTCCACTTTCACATGTGCGAGTCCAGCACCTGTATCTTTATTAAAGAGCTTATGCATCATGTCCCAGTATTCCTCTGGATGCTCTTCTTTATAATCCATCATAAGCCGTGAAGTATTGTTCGCGGTTACCGTCCCAAAGCCTTTGAACCGGTTATATTTATCAACGTTGTTTCCGTCGATCGTGATGGTTTTTGTAGGAACTTCCGCTTTTGTTTTCGTTGTATCTACAAAAGCAACTGAGCCAAATAGCATGGAAGTCACACAGATACTTCCGATGATTTTCTTAAACTTTTTCCTTTTCCTTGTCATGTTTCGCATCTTCCCTTCCCTTCGTTCCTTGTTATTCTAAGTACCTCCCCTGTCCCTCCTCTTTTCCAATAGTTATGTTAGCTAGTGAGGGTTCCCTCATTAGTTCTAACTGAGAATTGATTGACACAAAGTTTATTGTTAGCGCTTTCATTATTTCATAGTTGGTTTGGATTTCTATACTAATTTCTTGACTACCTTACCGCTTTTTTTGACCTTTTTAATGAGTTTCGTAGAATAGAAACACAAAAACCCGCCCTCTAAAAGAACAGGTTTCAAGACCTTTATTTTCAAATTAACTTTCGAACTAACATATGGTAGTCTGCCCCTCCTTTATTTCTCCATTTTGGTCATCAATATAATCTATCCCATTCTCACAGTTTTCTTTTTTCTCCCACACAATAATATACTCATTTTTTTTATGAGTTACAGAAATTATGTCTACTTTTCCATTGTTATTAGTATGATGTTCGATCACTATGGATTTCGCTCGTTCTTCTGTTATTTTAGGTTTTGTATTTTCACATCCATTGACGATAAGCAATGATAAAACCAATATAACAAAACAACTGAATTTTTTCATTTTGCTCCCTCCTACCCATATCAACGTTATTTCCTGATTTATAGTTAGCCAGGCCGTCATTCATGGCCATCAAACTGTTCAATTTTTAATCCTCGTGTCTGGGGAGGATAAGACTCTCTAATGTAATCGTACCAAACTAAAATATGTTGTTCTTCTACTAGATTATCTAACATCTTCTCATCGCCTACACTGACCCTTATTGTGTGTGATATATTCTTTGAATCACCAATTAATTCAAGAAAAACACTTGTTGAGTTTATTTCTAATATTTTCCCTTGTATGATTTTCTTGTCAGATAACTCAATGTCAATCTTAGTATCTTCTCGTTCGTGATCAATTTGATAACTATTTAAATAACCAAGTATAAAAACAATCAGGCCTAAAATAAGGAGAAAAAGCATTGCTACCCTTAACATAAGAATCACCTCAGCTAATTAGTCGGAGGTAATATCTGCTATGTTACATAGTTTCCTTAACTTACTCCCACTAGGAACAAAAACCAATAAACGGCTATCATTAGTGACAGCCGTTTATTTAGAATATGTTTTATCTATAGTATACAAACTTACCTATTTTCTTAGAGACTATTTTATAAATCATACGCCCTTAAAGGTGGCAGACTTTTCTTTATTATTCGAAAACCATCTTATTTTATAAAACAGGCAATTTTTGACATTACAATATATCCAACCAAATTTTTATGAATGTTGCTAGAATAAATAAAGCCAGGACTACTTGAAGGATCTTTGTATTTACCTATAAGAAAAGGGAACCCAAACGGGTTCCCTTTGTCTCATCCTGTTTTAATCCAAAATTTTAAACATCATTTTCTTCTTCGTGCTTGATTAACTCATGGCCACCTGATTTTGTCTATATTTTTACTCTGAATGAACCATTTTCTGATTAGCAAACGCAAATGAATCCATATCAATCAACCTGTACCAGTTCTATATACCCTTCTCCATCATAATGCCTTTTCGATACAATCGATCAGCCGCTTTTCTATATCTTTGGCCATCTCTTTTAATTCATTATTATCAAGCATATTGATAAGCGCTGAAGGTTTTGGTAATCCTATTTTGGTTGTTCCATTGTCCTTATAAACAACTATTTTACAAGGGAGAAAATATCCAACCAATTTATTTTCTTTAATAACGCGTTCCGCTTCCTCAGGGTTGCACACTTCCAAAACAAAGAATGGTTCGTCTAAACTAAAACCCTTTTCTTCTAGCTTTTCCTTGATATTAAATGTCCAGAGTACTCCAAAAGATTCCTTCTTTAAACTTGTTTCCAAAGACTCTATACTCTCCTCTATTGTTTTACCAGTCTCTACCGTATAATGGAAATCCACAATGATCATCCTTTCTTAAACTTGCGTAAGTAGTTAGTGTAATAATGCTAAACTTTTATTACATTCCCCTTAATGTTCCCCCCAACTAAATCCTTTAACCTTCCACATACTTAGTTAAGTGAACAACTCAGGTTTAATTTTTCATAAAAAAGAAGTCCAATTTACTCGCGAATTGGACTTCAATAATTGATGTATTCTTATTAAAACTGATCCGTTATCGATTATGACAGCTGTTTGACTATAAAAGTTAAAAGGGAATAATAATCTTATCCGATCCTTCACCAACTACGATCTTTCCATCGTATACCTTAACCTCTGGAACCGCTTCCCATTCATTCATCACTCCATCTGCTCCTACTTCTCCAAACACCGCATTTATCACCCAATGTGTACCAGGTTTAAAGCTAGATTTGATGGTAGGAATGACGGTTCTTGCTTGCATGATATTTGTATTGGCATGTGCGTAAATGAGCTCTGCCTGACCATGTTCATCCAGGCTTTGAATGCCACTTGCCCCCCATGGAAAAAAACTTGCGCAAAGTTTGGATTGTTGAAGGATTTTAGTATCTTGACCGTTCGTTTGGTTATTTTCTAATCCCAAGGCAAACCCACCATCCGCAACATCGAGATTCCTACCCGTAGAAATTCGATGGATACGAATATGCCAAGGAGCACCTGTTACGAGCCATGTTTGAATATCCACATCCCTCCAAGGCTTCCATCTTGTGTAGACCACATCATCATCTACACGATATTCCTCACATGTTCGTTTCCCTCGATAAATATTGTCCCCTTCACTCACAGCCAACATCGAATCAAACGCACCTTGCCCTAATCCCCACTCTCCCTTAGATACACTAAAACCAAAGAAGTTGGAATAAACGAACTTTTCATATTTGGCTTGTGTGTGAGGGTGGTCATTTGTATGCTGATACCCCGCGTTAAACACAACCACATGATCTTGTTCCTCTTGACGATGGATAATAAACCGTGGAGAGGCTTGTGTCACTTTTTCCTTTAAAACCGGTAATGGCTCCTCATCCGTTGTCCAAAAAAGATGATCCTCAGGTAAAGCCAACACCAAGTAGGTTTTCAGCGCCCAATAAGGCGAACCAGGTGCATTATAGTTTTCTGCCATCACTAAATTCGGGTAACGGTAGCCAATGGTGAGTAGTCCTTTTGCGTCAAAGATTGGTTGACGGAACCACCACCGAAGATTTCTTAACAAAATCCCCTTCATCACACCCATGGAAAAGGGTTCCACTTCCGCATATACAAGCGCACTCCAGAAAGCGGACTGAGCAAATCGATACGCTAAGCTTCTCCCATAAGGAAGGGAGGAACCATTGTTAGAAAACCAATAGATAAAATCCTTTGCAAAGATTTCCGCTCTGCTTCGGTAACGTTCTGACCTCTCAGGCTCTTCGTCTCTCATAAGCTTGCTATATAGGAGACTATAAAAATGAATCGCAAATGGCCCGTAATAGTCACAGTGTGCATCCATTCCGTCAGCGTACCAGCCATCTTCTAAGTAAAATTCATCGATTCGATCAAGGTTTCTCTTTAATTTTTCCCGGTCATACGGGAGTCCCACACTCTTTAAACCAAGATTCACAAGCACAGGGAAAAAGAGCCAATTGCAATCGTACACATCAAATTGATTGATTTGATTCAGCCATTGAAATAGATTTTCTTTTTCAAGGTCATCCAACGGATCCCAAACTTTCTCAGGAATGAGAGCAAGGGCATAGCCAAACGCAGCCATCTCTACGGCACGCTGATCATAGTTTGTAATCTCTCCCCAGTATTCCTCATGAGTCGGGTTGGTTCCATTAATGATTCCTTCTAAATGATCATCCCAGTATTTTGAATCTTCTCCACCGGCTAATAAGGGAACAAGCCCCCAAAGGATTCTTGAGAAACCCTCCATCCCCGCAACGGGATCCGCGTAGCTTGTTCCAGTGCTGCCTAGCTCAAGTCTGGCTTTTCCTTTGCTATAAAAGGTTTTCAGCGGTGATATGATTTGAGATAGCGATGTAATGAGGTCTTCTCTTGTCTTTAATGGATTCTCTTGAATAGGTAATTCCAGCTTTAACATTGCCCCATGCCTCCTTCAACAGAATGCTACCAAAATAACTCGTCATATCCTTTTAATTTGGAAATGCCTTCTACAAAATAATAGTCTCCATAAATCAGTGGGTTGTTCGTATATTTTCCTTCCGGGAAGTGGCTGGTTCCTTGTAAAATCAACCCTTCTTCCGTGCCCTCCCAATCTCCATAGTTCATATATAGAGATTTTAAAATATTCTCCCCTGCCTTTTGATATAGTGGGGACTCGGTTTGTTTAACCTTTTCAGCGATTAAAAGGAGACCGCACGCTGCAATTGCAGCAGCTGACGAATCTCTTGGTGCTTCTACTCCACTCGGAAGACGGAAATCCCAGGCAGGAACCAAATCCTCTGGAAGATGTGAAAGAAAGAAGTGTGCAACTCTTTTTGCTGTCTCTAAGTAGTTCGCTTGATTGGTATGATGATAGCTTAAAGCCAATCCATAGATTGCCCAAGCAGTTCCTCTTGACCATGCAGAAAAAGGTGCATACCCTTGGCCACCTAAAGCTTCTACTCTTTCTCCCGTCTCAGGATCAAATCTCACAATATGATGAACGGCACCATCACCTCGGATAAAATGCTCCAACACGGTATCGGCATGCTTTTTTGCTACATTTTTAAATCGTGGGTCCTTGGTTTCTTCAGAGGCCCAGTACAATAAAGGAAGGTTCATTACACAATCAATAATTGCCACACCACTATTGTCTTCCCCCTCGGTCCAAGGGTTCCATGCTCTTATAAAGTTTCCGTTCACATTAAATCGGCCCATTAAAAGATTAGCGGCTAGTAAAGCTCGGCGCTTGGAATCCTCATTACCTAATAATTTATGATGAGCCACACTTGTTAAGGTCCACATAAATCCCATATCATGGTCTAGTCGATAATAGTTCTGCTGAACATCATCCAGCTTGCGTTCACATTCGAGAGCGAGTAGCTTCAATTCCTCGTTCTTTGTATCCCGATACACCTGCCACAGAATTCCTGGCCAAAATCCAGCAGTCCACCAATAAGGCTCTGCTAGATCATATTGACCATCTTTACTAGCATGAGGAAAATTCGCACCAATTCGCTTACTTGTTCGGTCTAGCTTATGAATGATTTGCTCCCACGCCTCGTTGATCCAAGTATCTTTTTCGACCATTTTCTTCATCCTTCCTTATTCAAATTGAAAAATCAACTCTACTTGACAATCCTTGCTAGGGTTTAATACAGTAAAGTCCAGCATTACGTTTTCTTCTGTTTCACCAAAATGGTTCACAAAATCGAACCTTTTCACCTCTAAATAAAGCAATCTTTTATCATACAAGATTCGCAACCTATTTTTCCCTTCTAAAATCACTTCATCCTCTTCCTCTGTGATTAGTAAAGAAGGAACAATCAGTCGTTCAATAATAGAAACTGGCTGTTCAGTAAATAAAAAATTATCCTCCATAATGAGCTTTGGCAGATTCTTTTTCACCCATACAAAGGAACGAGTGAGTGCGTTTAATGGTTCAACATCATACGCTTTTCCGAAGTCCAACTTCAAATGATCCTCATCTTCTCCCACATCCACTTGAAGAAATCTAGCATAATGAGTTTCACCCTCCACCTGGTATTGATGGTTAATGATCGGAACCGAATGCCCTTGTGACCCATTCCCCACAAAGGTATAGCGTTTTTCCCTGAAATAATCCTTCGTGTACAAACCAGACCCTAAATCCTTTAAAAATACCTCTTGGTTTCCCTGCAGGATAAAATGACCTAGATCATTATGATTATGCGGCTCGTCATTATGACCAGCCTTCGTCGCAAAGGAGTAATTTCCTGATTGGTCCTGATACCTTGAGATATACCATCCGGATTCCTTTGAGAAAAACGTTCCTTTTCCCCAAATGGTTTCTTTTGCATGTTCATCAAACCACAATATATTTCGAATAGCCGGAGCCCATCTGCCACAATGATCATCGGAATATTTGGCACGGAGCTCTTTTTTCGGAACTTCGAAATCATCATAGATCTTACTCAAATAATGACTAAGCCCTAGAAATACGGATGCCTTCGGGACAGCATCGGAGAAATTAACAACAAGATGATCGTTTAAAAAACATCTCTGTTGAAAAAGAGCGATTTGATGAATCTTCTCAGAAGCAAATAAATCAAGTTTCCCTGCTGTTCGTTTTTTTAATAAATCGGCAAAATACACATAATAGCCGAAACCATACTGCCAATATCCATAGCCTTCCAGGCAGTAGCCATCCTCCTTAAATCCACTAACATAACCATCCATCGCTGGCAGCACACGCTCTATAATTCTCGTTAACTCATCTTTATCGTTTATAAGATGCAAGGCCGCTGCACCAATCGAACCAGCACAAACGGCTGCCCAATTATGGGTCTCTGTTTCCCATTTAAAGGTTGAGTTCATGAATGATGTGAAGATTCTCTTATATATCTCCTCATAAATACGCTTACATATGAGAGGTGACAAAAAATCCTCCGTTAATTTCATGATTTCTGCCAAGGAAAAAGCGGTTTCTGCAGCAAACAAATCAATAGAGTACGTTTGTTTGTTTAAGGTATTTAAGGAAAAATCAATCCTAGTTGACGTCTCGCTCGTATTTGATAGATGAGCAGGCAGGCACCAGGAATATTCATTACAAATCGACCAAATTGTATTTTCTAGTTCCTCCCGATACACGCAATTTTCCGGTTCAAGTAAAACCATGATTCCAAATGTACTTAGACGCCGTCTCTTTTCAAAATACACCTTTTCATATTCCACTCGAGTGCCATTCTCTTCAAAGAGCTTGAACAAGGAGTAGCTCAGTTCCTGCTCTTTTTCCTGGAGAAGTCTTATTGCCTCCATTCTAATTTCATCCAGTAATGGCTGGTAGGCAGGTGAGTTTCTTACATTCTTCCACCAGACAATCTTCTCTTCATGATTTTTAAACAAAAGTGGGGCTTCCATATCTAGTAAGCTTGTTGTGATCAAGGTTTCCCCTCCTAGCCTTTTACTCCACCTAAGGCAATTCCTTCAATAACTTGCTTTTGACCGATGATAAATACAATTACTAACGGGAGGATGGCTGAGACCGCTGCCGCCATAATTAAGGAGTAGAATTCTCCATTGATGGTGGTGAATTTTTGCATCGCTAATTGAATCGTTAATAAACTATCTGTTCGTAGGAAAATCAATGGATTTTGATAATCATTCCAGGTCCATATAAAGCGAAGAATTCCGTAAGTCGCGATCGCTGGCTTTACGATTGGTAAAGCGATCGACCAGAATATTTTCCAATGACCCGCCCCATCAATTTTTGCCGCTTCAATCAGATCATTATGAATACTCATAAAAAATTGGCGTAACATGAATGTTCCTAGTACACTGAAGCTTCCAAGTAGAATTAACCCTAAGTGACTGTCAAATAAACCAATTTTCCTAAATAAAATAAATTGAGGAACAAGTATGGCCTGTGGTGGGACCATGTAAGTCGCTAATACGATGATAAAAAGGAATTTTCCAAAAGGAAACTTTACCTTTGAGAATCCGTAAGCCGCAAGTGCAGATACAACAACAGAAACCAATGTCGTTAGCACGGTTACTTTAATGGTGTTCCAGTAATAAACATAAAAAGGATAATCCCCAAACCATACTTCCTTATAGTTATTAAAGCCATTCCATCTTTCCGGAATCCACTGGATCGGAAATTTGAAAACATCTGCTTCGATTTTAAAGGACGTTGAAAGCATCCAGACAAAAGGCAATAGAAACAACACACTAACTGCTAGCATCAATACGGTGATGATACTTTTTTTCACCCCTAATGACCTCATTTCTTACTCCCCCCTTAATAATTCACCCATTTTTTCTGTCCGATCCATTGGATAATGGTAATCGCAAAAACAATGACAAAAAGAACAACGGCCATTGCCGAGGCAGGACCAATTTTCAAATTCACGAAAGCGGTTTCATAAAGATTCCAAACAATCATGGAGGTCGAATGCATCGGCCCACCCTTTGTTAATACCGCGACTAGATCAAATACCTTAAAGGTCGAGATAATTCCCGTAATGAAGAGGAAAAACGACGTTGGAGAGATCATCGGTACGGTAATATGCTTGAATTTCACCCACGCATTTGCTCCATCAATATCCGCTGCTTCATATAAATCCTTCGGAATATTTTGTAATCCTGCTAAAAAGATAATCATATTAAATCCAATTGATACCCAGACTTGAATGAGCATAATGGATATTAGTGCGAAGTTAGGGTCAGCAATCCATTTCGGAGGATTGTCAATTCCTAAAGACATCAACACTTGGTTAATTGGCCCTGCAGAAGGATGAAACAATACTTGCCAAACAACGGCTATGGCTACCACACTCGAGATATAAGGCATAAAGAAAGCTACTTTAAAAAATCCCTTAAAATAAACATTTCGATCAATTGTAATAGCCAGTAACAAGGAAATAATCATACAGATGGGAACGGTAAGGATAAAAATCGCATTATTCAAAATCGACTTTAAAAAAATCGGATCTTGAAACAGTCTTGTGAAATTATTAAATCCAACCCATTTTAATTGTGATAATGGTGTAATAAAGCTCCATTCAGCAAAACTCAGTAAAAATGTAGCCAAGATCGGAATTAATACAAGAACAGACACACCAATGAGCATGGGAGAGACAAACAATAAACCAGCAACGTTTTCCGTTTTCTCCTTATTGATTTTTTGAGTCCTACTTCTTTTAGTCACCTGTGTCGATTTGGAGAGTTCAGTGTTGGCACTCATCTTTTTCACCTCGATCTTTTGTATAGTTTTATTATAAAAGAATACTAATTTTCCTGATTAACAGTATTTTGATGTATCTCTATACTATTTTGACTTATTTCTAGCTGTTAAAAAACGAAAGCGTCCATCTTTGCTGAAGATGGACGCCAAGTTAAATATATTCTGTTTTACATCTTCCCCGTTCGAAACTCAATCGGTGTGACTCCGACATAATTTTTAAAAATTTTTATAAAATAGCTTTGATTGTCGTAGCCTAATCTTTCACATATTTTCCCTACAGAATCAGCTGTTTGCTCTAGCATTTCCTTCGCCCGATTTATTTTCATCTTTGTTACGTATTCAACAAACGTCTCTCCAACCTCTTTCTTAAACAAACGGCTAAAGTAACTTGGATTCAAATAAAGATGGCTTGAAACCTCATCCAGACTAATCTTCTTCTCTATATGCAAGGAAACATATTTAAATGCATCTAGTATTTCTTTTCGGCGGGTTTGCTCGTAAACCTCGTTTACTCTCGATAAAGTCGCCTCTAAGTAACGAATCAACCATATATGTAGATCACTTAAAAATTGAATCTCTTGAATGTCATTATGCATAGGCTCGACTGATTTCGTGGATCGGAAAAACTGTAAGGCTTGAAGCTTACCTCTTAAGTCTAATAATAATTTTACGAGCCAGTCCTTTACCATTTCCGGCGGGAATTGATACTCTTTAAAATACCCTATCCACTTGTTAACGAAAACAGGTATCCGCTCTTTGTCTCGAAGCATGATGAGCTCTCTCATTTCGGCAGCCGCTTGATCATATTTAGAAAATAGCTCCTCCGTCTGCGATACCTGCCCTCGCTCCCTATCAACGATGGCCTCAGGCTCCATATAAAAACTCTGCTGTTTACTTTCAATCAAACCAATTACTTCTCTTTTAAACTCTAAAACGGATTGACAACCATCTCCTACTATAAAGGACAAAGAAATACCTGCTGATTTTTTTATGGCATATTGGATGAGCTTCATTTTTTCTTTTACTTCAGAAATAGCATTGTTTTTTAACACTAATGAGGTAGGAAAGAACACAAAGAGCTCTCTTGGTCCTAATTGAAAATGAACTCCACCTGAACAAAATCTCTCCATCGCTTCTGTGACCACATTATTAAGGGCGAACATCAAAGTATCTTCAGACACAAATTTCTCTTTGACTAACGCATAGTTATGAATCATCGCCAAAGAGCCGACATAGCCTGTTTGATCAATATTCAAACCTAGAGATTTGCACTCTGCTAATCTTTCTTTCTCGTCAATATCAGCCGTATCAATTACCTTTTGAATAAATCTTTGTTTTACACTTTCTATATTTCGATCCAGCATCTCTTGTAGCTGAATTTGTTTGATCTTTTTACGGTTTCGTTCATCCAGTGACAACTTGAATTTTTTGATTAATTCACATAAATCATCAGGATCAAAGGTGTCTTTAACAAGATAATCTTGAACTTGAAGTTTTAATGCTTGGTGTGCATAGACAAAATCAGAGTGACAAGATAGGATCGCAACCTGTAAATGAGGGTTTTTCTCTTTTAATTTTTTCGTCAGCTCGATCCCATTCATCTTGGGCATCCCGATATCGGTAATCAGGATATCAGGCATATCTTCCATGGCCTTTTCAAAGGCACTAGCACCGTTTTCATGTGTGCTTTGGAGAGAAACTCCAATTTGCTCCCATTCAATGGTTTCAGATAATAACTGAATCACAGGATAATCATCATCAACTAGCATCACTTTGTACATCAGAATGACAGCCCCCTTTATGAATCGTTAGAAAAACTTTTGTACCTGCTCCAGGATTGCTTTGAATATCCATATGAAAGGATTTACCAAAAGTAATAAACATTCTTTCATACACATTCGATAACCCTAAGGACGAGAAACCTTTTGTGTTTTCACTGCTGATAAAATCGACTCCGGACGTTTGACTTATCTTTCTTCGTAAAGAAACGAGTGATTCGTGATCCATTCCTTGTCCGTCATCCTCAATGACAATGATCAATTGAGAATCCTTCCTTTCTGTTCTTACCACAATGGTGCCTTCACTTTGATTCAACCCATGAATGATAGAGTTTTCGATGATTGGCTGTAAAATAAATCGTGGAATTCTTAAACCTTTCGCTTCTTCGTGTATTTGAAGCTCTACCTTTACTTCCTCTTTTTGCCTCATATTCATGAGATTCATATAATCCAAGACAATTTGAATTTCTTCTTGAAATGTAATTGTTTCTTTGTTTTTATCAATGGTCATACGTAATAGTTTCGACAAGGAGCTTATCATATTGGCACTTTCCTTATCTCCCTTTACAAACACTTTCATTCGAATCGAGTTCAGGACGTTAAATAGAAAATGAGGATTGATTTGCGCTTGCAGCATCGCGAGCTCCGCTTTCCTTTTCCGTTCCTGTGTTACTGTAATCTCCTCAATCATTTCATTGACGCGATCTAACATATGATCAAAGGAATCCGATAGTCTACCAACCTCATCCCTGCTACGTATTCGGGAACGAACCGTTAAATTCCCCTGCTTTACGCTTTGAGCCACATTGCCCAGATGAACAATTGGTTTGGTAATCGTTCGAAGAAGATACGCCATCAGGAACAAAAATAGAGCAAAGGAAACCACTTGGACCACAAATACTTTATTGAAAATTGAATTAATTTTATTTACAGCCTGTTTGTAAGGCACAATGGATACCAGCTTCCACCCTGTGAAGGAGATGTTATGCTCAGCAATTAGGTAGTCTTTTTTAGAAATTTGAAAGATATTAGATGAGTTCTGTTCCTTTAGCTGGGAACTATATTGAAATTTTTCACCGATTCTAGAATCATCGCGATGGGAAAGGATTTGATTCGAAGCGTTTAATAACATCATTTCTTCGTGACCATGTAAGCCACTAAAAAGATCATTAATTTTATTCTCCATGATCGTGACAATCACGTAGCCATACACCTTTACGTTCTCATCTCTTAGAGTTCGAGCAACAGATATTTGGTACGGATTGTTTTTCACTTCCGATTTAATCATGGTTGGCTGACTTCCAATCCATAACGATTCATATCCTTGGAGATTGTCTAATTGACTAAACCAATCTTCTTTCAGTAACTGATTAGGATCATATTCCCAGCTAGCATAATTGGTATAAGACTTCCCGTTTTTCAATAAAATCGTTACATACGACTTCTCGCCAACCAATGTAATATTTTCAATCGTTTTATTGATTCTATTTTCATCAATAAAACTCTTATATTCTGATGGTGTGGATGGCGTGCTGCTTTTTGCCTTTTCTTTTAAAATGGTGTTCATCTCTGCATCAAGCTGGATAAAGTTTGTTATGTATAGCATGTCTTCTAGTAGCTTTTCTACATATTCATTAGCTATGGTCAGTTCCCGATTGGCATTTGTTAACGCCTGCTCCTTTAAGGTGTCTGTTGTTAGATAATTATAAATAAACAAAGAGATGGTCGCAGGAATCACCAGACAAATAATCGAAATAAAAATTACTTTAAACCTAAACGACTTCGGCTGTAGCTTCCAATGTCTCTTCTTCATCATTTAACACCCTTTAATACAAAGATAGGGTTGTAATCGTTTACAACCCTTTCTTTCTATTATTAATGTTTCTTTATTTACTGTCTATCCTTATTTATTACTATCAATAATTCCTTGTACTCTTTCCTGAGAAACTTCAATCGTTTTCTCTACATCTTGTTCACCAAAGATGAGTTTTTCATATTCTTCATTGATTACCTTATAAATTTCAGCCTGATAAGAAACAGGTGAAATAATCTTGGAGGACTTCGCATTTGTTAACACATTGATTAGAGAGTCTTTATCCACTTTTTCAGGACTTACGGTACCACTAAGAATCTTGTCAACAATGCCCGTTAAGTCACTTTCACTTACCTTGCTCCAAGAAGGAATGTTTTTCCCTTGAACAATTTGCCCATCCGTTGTATACCAACGAATAAATTGATAAGCTGCTTCCTTATGCTCGGATGTGCCAGCAACCGCCATGAAGTCCGTTGTTACAGGTGTGAAGCCCCCTGTTGAACCTTTCTCGTTCTTCGGATATGGAGCAACCGCTACATTAAAGTTTAATGGGAACTGTTCCGTTCCGCCAAGCTCTGTATTCATCCAGCTACCGATTAGGATAGAACTTGCATCCTGATTAAAGAACTGGTTACGGTAATGTAGTTTTTGAGATAAAATATCTGTGTAAGGAACAGCTGATTTATCCTCTTTTTCCATTTTCAAACGAAGTTCAAGCGTCTTTTTGAACAGTGGATGGTCAAGATTTGATTTTCCATCTGCCGTTGTGAATTCCGTATTATCCTCTTCACTAGCAAGAGCCAGCTTTAAAAATTCCATCCAACCACCGTTTTGAGGTCCGTGGAAGTATGTTCCATAATGGTCATCCGTTGTCATTGACTTCGCATATTCAGTAAATTCATCCCATGTCCAATCAGTTGGTACTTCTAATCCAGCAGCATCTAAGTGGTCTTTATTTAATAAAACGTACCAAGGATTAAATTTTCCCGGAAGAGAGTAATACTTCCCGTCAATTTGTGTATCTACCTTATATTCTTCCGTAACCTTGTAACCTTCTTCATTTATAAACTCATCAATCGGAGCAACCATTCCCATACTTACACGCTGTGCATAGCTTGCAGGATCACTAAACATAAGAACATCCATTTGCTCTCCTGATGCAGCAGCTAAGTCTAGCTTTTTCGTTGCTTCCTGTGTATCTCCCTTTTCACTAAGAATCACTAAATCTACTTTGATGTTAGGGTACTTTTCTTCAAAGGCAGCGATCGTTTCCTTCCAGTTGTATGATGCTTCGTTTCCGTGAGTGTGGAACTTAATCGTTACCTTTTCATCCGATTTTGTTTCGGATGAAGCTTTTTCCTTTGTGCTGTTTCCAGAACAACCTGCTAATACGATACAAAAGACAGATACTAACACGAATATGGACCAGATCTTCCTTTTCATTGCCTTTCCCCCTACTACTTATTTATTTATTGTAAACCCTTACAAAACAAGTGTAGCAAAATCATTTTTTCCCAACATATCAATAAATTTACTTGTTATGAGAATTATTTGACTACTATCTATGAACTTGACACAGATACATCATATTTTTGAGCTAGTTTACTAAATAATAGATTAGATGTGTACATTAGTATATAACTGATCCCACTCCCCAAAAAGAGCAATCCTGCCCCGTTGAAAAAAATACTAACTGCTACCCCAGAGAAAACTGCCAGTAGCATTACAAATGAATAGAGCGGATAGGAAATCCCGAGCAAAAACGCCACTTTTATATACTGGAACGTTTTATTTTCGTAATGAACATACACGGGGAAAATATAAATCAAAACCACCATAAAAAGCAATGTCACACCGATTAAACACCCGGCTAAGATCGGATATAACGTTCCTTGGAACGCTCCAATTAACTGCCAATCAAACCAAATGACAAAACTAGAAGCAATTAACACCACCCCTAACCGATTGGATGTCCAGAACTCCCTTTTATAAATCTCCATAAATGTTGAAAAAATAGGCATCTCTCTTTCACCCTGTATCCATTTACGAATAATAGTGAACATAGCTACAGTCGAAGGTGCAGCACCAAAGATCACCAGCCCCAATCCAATAAATACCAACCAAATTAGATTCAAATAGGCCAACCGAGAAATCCACTGACAAGCTTGATAAAGTTTTCCTGTCATCCCTGTTACATCCATCCATATACACTCCTTCCCTATTTTACATGCTATTTTATTTATTTTATAAACTTCTACAAGAATGGTATAAATATTATTTTGACAGTCTATACAAAAATCTTTACCTATTTGGATAAAAAAAGAGGATGGAACCGTTGAGCTCCATCCTACAAACTTTCTATAATTCATTTTTGATTTTTAAAATAATCTTCAATCCGATTTTTCCCGGGTGCAATTACAACAATAATACTACCTCACCAAAATTACATTCAGTTGCTTTAAAAGCGTTTTTTACTTGCATAACTTCTTCCCATTGACGAAGGTGAAAACTTTATTCTATATTTACCGTTGAGCTCTAGCTTAACTTTTTCTGTTAAATAAGAACCTTGCCTATTATGTTCTTCTTCTATATCAACACCATTTTCAATTATTTGGTCTAAATCCCAATCAATCCATTCACCGTATCTTGTTGCCCACTCACTTAATTTCCTTTTTAATTCATTTGAGATCGGTATATCATCTAAATCAAAATTACATCCACATTGACTACACCATATAGGGTCAGCTCCAACATCACCTTCGACCTTTAACTTGTATGTTTCTTGTAGTTCACAATAACACTTCATTTTTGGCTCCTCTGGTATTAACTTTATGTTTCTTCACTATTTCCAGCTCTTCGCAACTCTTTTGATTTGAGTTGTTCATTCTAATATACAATTCCTTCTTCCAAAAAACTCCCCGTTACTTCAATAAAAAAGATGCCTCTCTACTTATCATAGACACGCATCCGTTAGTGAAACAACTACAAACTCTCTGGCAAGTGATGTTTATACATTTCTAATGTATTTGTATTTTCTTTTAAAACAGCCACAATTTTAGGATGAGGCTTAGCATAGATAACTGGATAATCCTTTTCATCAAGTTTTTCATTAATGGGAAAAGCTAATTTTTCTTCTTCAATTGAAAATTGCGCATTATTTCCCTCTTTATTTCCACGAGCATCTACTCTAATCCATTTATTAAGTGATTTAAAGAAGATAGCATTTAAAGCGTGAATACAATACCCTTTATCTGGAGTATCAAATAACATCAATCTTTGATAACAGAAACCTGTTGGTATTCCCTGTGAACGCAATAAAGCCGCTAATAGATGTGACTTTGCATAGCATATTCCCTCTTTAACGTCTAATACGTCTGAAGCATTACAAGTAACTCGCTTCGATTGAATATCCCAAGAATGAGAAATTTCATCACGAACAAATTCAAAAGCTATTTTAGCTTTCTCAATTTCCGTTTGAGTTGGATTGAAAAGTTCAGCTGCTTTTTTTTTATTTTTGGATTAGAATAATTAACTTCATTTAATTCGAGTAAATATTCATCTAGTTTTTCAGATTCACAAAAGAAACTCACAACCCTTCCCCCTATAATAAATTGAATAAATATGTAAATTCAAACATTATTATAAATCTTTTATTAATAGAATTAAAGGATTTATTATTGAGTAACCTGTTTAGTCCATAAGGAAAAGGAATCTTAATCCTTCTTCTGTTAGTGAAATAATACATAGTACCAGAAAAACTGAAAATAATACTCAAGTAGTACTATCTCTAACAGTAAAAGGAGATGAAATTATGGAAGATATCGCTAATATTGTTCATATCGGTGAGTTAATAGCTGTCTCAAAGGTTTTTCAACTAAATCCTTTTCGAATGACTGTATTAATAGAAGAAGGTTTAATGGAAGTATTCGAAACGAAGGAGGATTTTTTAGCAAAATACGGAAACAAGGAAACATATGATGAATTAGAAAATTGGTGTGAGTTAAACAATGGGAAGATTTTTACTAAACCTAAAGTAGGAAGGTAGTAAAAAAGTTACAGAACCTTCAAAAAAAGTTCACAGCCCCGTCATGTGTAACCATCCTATAGTATTGGGAATTCTGTAAAATCAATTTGAAACCATATTTTTCTGGAGATGATTTTAATGGATGCGAAACAAAAAAAGTCTGTTGCTTGCTATTTGTTAATTTGTTTACACTTTTTACTTGGAATCGGTGCACTTTTTGGCGGAGGGGTACTGATTATATTCCCTGACGGTTCGATTTTGTCAATGCCTCTTACTATGTTGCAGAATAGCCCATTTGATAATTTCCTCATCCCAGGCATAATACTTTTTGTTGGATTAGGTATTCTTCCACTAGTAACTGCCGTTTTCCTTATCTCTGAAAAGCCGCTAGAAATCGCTGAAAAGCTTCGCCTTTATAAAGAAATACATTGGGCATGGAATTATTCTCTATACATTGGTTTTATTTTAATTATTTGGATTACAGTCGAAATGTATATGATTCAAGCCGTTGCATTTATTCACGTCTTCTACATCTTCCTAGGAATTTCCATTCAATCCATTACTCTTCTTCCATCTGTTAAGGAGCATTACTCAAACAATAATCGATTTACTAAAAATCTAAGTAGTTTTTTAATCGTCTTAGCTTTTTTTGGGAACTCTTACTCTCTCCTACACCTCTGAGTTGATATGCCATTTAAAGGTAAGGGGGCATCTCTCCTCCTTGGATTAATACCCTCCCCTTAAGTACATCTATAAAAAACTACTCCCAAATTTCATCTAATTTATTCGAATAGAAATCAACTGCTTTTTTTAACTATTTATTCCATAATCCCATTGATTACAGTCATGCTCGACCGATAGCTGATCATAAAACAGTAATAGATTTAGTCTTACTATCAATCATTTTTGCTTTTTTAGTATTTTCTCAATAACATCGGCAAGTGCTTCCACTGTTCTAAATGATTCTTCTAACTTCTTCTACATCTTTATTAATCCGGTTTGGACTTATTGCCTATAACGTCAAATATCCTTCTTAGATGAAATTTTTGTTTTTTTAATAATGGTGAAATCCTTTAACTTAAAAAAACACTTCATATTCAGCCTATTTGGTTTCTTTTTCTAAACAGGTTATCTACCAAATCCCTGCTACGTCAGTGTATGATAAATATAGCAAATTTGGTTAAGAACGGATATCTGTGTACGGTTATATTAGCTATAGGGAGGTGAAGGGAATCGATTATGTAGTTTGTATCGGACGAACGTTAGATTACATTGAAGAGAACCTGCATGGAACCATAACACTTGAAACACTAGCAGGAATTGCATGCTTTTCTCCTTTTCATTATCATCGTGTATTCCAAGCACTCGTTGGAGAATCGGTCATGGATTATGTGAGAAAAAGACGTCTTACACGTGCAGCAGAGCGACTTTACTATTCAGATGAAAAGGTGATTACTATTGCAATGGATGTGGGCTTTCAATACCACGAGTCATTCAACCGGGCTTTTAAAAAGTTTTATGGAGTTTCGCCTAATCAATATCGAAGCGCCCATGCTTTATCTGGTCCCTTACGTGGAAGAGCCTACCTTAATAAAATAAGCGTCCAAGGAGGACAAATCATGGAACCAAAGTTAATCACGAAACCTCAATTTCACATCATTGGATATGAACTGAAAACAAGAAATATAGACGGTCAAAACAATAAAGACATTCCAGAATTTTGGCAATTATACCTTCAAAAGAAATTATATCAGAACATACCAAATCCCCTAAACTGCAAAGAAGAGCTTGGGATTTGTACTGATTTTTCCCCTGAAACAGGTGAGTTTGTGTATTTGATCGGAATGGAGGTAGCTGAAGGAACTCCAGCACCTGAAGGGTTAGTGTACAGAAGTTTCCCAGAGATGCAATATGCTGTGTTTACAACGCCGGAATCAGATGATGCAGCATTTACCACTTCCATTCAGTCCACATGGAGTTATGTGTTCACAGAATGGTTCCCTCAATCCGGTTATGAACATGCTGGGATCTTGGATATTGAGCTATATGATGAACGATGCCATAGAACCGAGAACAAAGTCATGGATATCTATATTCCGGTTAAACAACAGATGTCCAAACTATAAATGAAAGGGATGGTTCCTTGCTTAATTCTGAAGCATCTGAACCATCCTTTATATTTTTATATGATAACAGACTATTAGTTGGTTTAGGTATGGCATAACTTCTTATTTATTTCGTGTTCCCCCTCCTTCATAACCAATAATAATTCTACTTATTAAATGGGTAGGATTTGTTTTTGTTTATGTTATAATTTTAGTTTATGGCTATGTAGTTATGGAAAACTAAACGATCATAAACCTTAAGTTTAGAGTAATAGGAGTAACCTTGTATGATTATTGGATTATTGGTTTGCGCTATTGGCATGATCCCTATTGTGTTAGCGTTTAGTGTTACTAAAATTTATAAAGAGTCGAATCTAACTCTAGGGATTACCTTGTTAATGGTGATGATATCGGGTTGGCAACAAGGGATAGGTGTACTTTACTTCACGGATCTGTTAGATGAACAATCAGCTTTTTGGTTATTTAGAATCTTAAGGTTTGCACCAACCTTTTCCGTACCAGCTATATTTTTTGTAGCCTATTGTACGATAAAAAGTTTTTCGGTTACCTTAAAAAATGACTCTATCTTAAATAGAGTCGTAAATTTTATATTTACCAAGAAAATGATGATTGCTTTAATTTTATGGACTTCATTTGTTTATTTCATTAGTTGGACAGACTTTGGAATGAAAGGCTTGGAAACAAGACGTATTTCTGCATCTGATATTGAGTTTTATTTTCCTGTCTACGGTGAATGGGCCGCGCTTTATGTTTTTCACATGGCTAGTTTAATTATATTTTTGCTCTTTTTATTCTATATCTCCACAAAAATTCGCAACACACACATTAGGAGTTTCTTAAAACAATTCTCCATGTATACATTACTTTTGTTTCTACTTGGATTGTTTAACTTTAATCCTCAAACAGGAATCATCATGGGGAGTTTAGGAGTAATTATTTTTTCAATAATGGTTATATTTGAATTTATTAAATTGAACGCCATTATTGAGTTTAATTATTCCCAACTTAAGGAAAGGCAAAAAAAGTTAGACTTTACGGGTAACTTTGTTGGAAGTCTTATACATGAAATGAAAAATACCTCGACCATTATCAGAGGTTTCTCAAAGCTTATCAAGGAAGATAAAGAACTGACTAAGAAGCAGCAGGCTGCCTTGGATATGATCTATAAAGCGACGGTACAATTAGAACAACTATCATTCAATTATAACGAATATCTTGTTCATTCTAAAATGAGCTTTAAGACGGAGAACATTGTCTCTATCATTAGAGATTCGATTGAACTGTCTAGCGAATTTACCAAGCAAAACAATATCGATATTGAGTTAATTGACTCCTATCAATCTCTAAAGGCGTTTGTGAATAAATCGTATTTGCAGCAAGTGTTTATCAATCTAATTAAAAATAGTTCAGAAGCGACTCCCCCAGGTAGAGAAGAACGCAAGATAACGATTCTTACAAATATGAATGAAGATTATATTGTGATTGACTTTTACGATACGGGAAAAGGCATACCGGAATCTGATTGGGACCATATCTTTGATCCCTTTGTATCGTCCAAAGATGATGGAACAGGAATGGGACTTCCGTTTGTAAAAAAAATCATCTTTGAACACCGTGGGGATATAGTTGTTGTGGATAGTACATCATTAGGAACCCACTTTAAAATTATCATCCCGCAATTGGGAAGTGACACATAAATTGTCCTTATTTTTATTCAACAAATACAAATAAAAGGGCTGTCGCGAACGGCAGCCCTAGCTTCACATATCCTATCAAGTTAGTACCGGAGAAGCTTCACTTAAATTACTAAAATCGTGATTAATAATTTCTACTAATTTAAATTCTTTGTTCTCATATTCAAATTTCAAAATGCAACAGTTACCAAGTCGTTCTTTTTGTCTAATGGAACTTGTATGTTCCCAATACTGCATAAATTTTCTACAAGCTGCCCCGTGAGATACGATTAAAACGACTTCATTATCTTCTTCTACGATTTTTTGGACAGTATTAACCATTCTTCTTTGAAATTCTTTTTCTTCTTCTCCACCATAATTAACAAAGAAATCCCTATAAGGCAGTGGAGGATTTAAATCTTCACTTTCACCTTCAAAAGTACCAAAATTCCATTCCTTTAATCCTTTTAATCTTGCATAAGGCAGATCAGTCACAATTTCTATCGTGTCACTTGCTCTTTCAGATGTGGAACAATAGGCATGGTCGAAAACGATATGGTTCTCTATAAAATACTTTGCAGCAGTCCCTGCTTGTATAATTCCTAGTTCTGTAAGTGGTGAATCACACCAACCTTGAACTTTCCTTCTTTTATTAAATAATGTTTGTCCATGTCTCATGAGATATATCGTCTTTTTCATTTGTATCCCCCTTATTGAAACGTAAAAGAGTATTTAAATATCAAGTTTACGAGTACCAATCCATTTCACCATTTCAGGATCTCTATGTGAAAAGAACAAGCTTTCTTTCATATCTAAAGTGGAAACCTGCTCCATATCTCCTTGAGTTAATTCAAAATCAAAGATATTGAAGTTTTCAATCATTCTCTCTTTACGAACTGACTTTGGAATGGCAACGACACCCCTTTGAGCCAACCAACGTAAAATGACTTGGGCAACGGATTTATTATGCTTTTCTGCAATAGAAACTAATACTTCATTCTGAAAAATATCATTTTTCCCTTCAGCAAAAGGTCCCCAAGACTGTATTTGCACATTATTCTCTTTCATGAATATAGCACTTTCTATTTACTGGTTGAACGGGTGCGTTTCCACTTGGTTAACCGCAGGAACCACTTCATTATGAAGGATTAAATCAATCAAACGGTCTGGATGGAAATTACTTACTCCGATCGCCTTGATGATACCTTCTCGATATAATTCCTCCATCGCACGCCAAGAACCGTGTACATCACCAAATGGCTGATGAATTAAATACAAGTCTAAATAATCCAATTGCAGTCTTTCCAGTGATTTTGCGAATGCTTTCTTTGTGCTCTCGTAACCAGCGTCCTGAACCCATAGTTTGGTTGTAATGTACAATTCCTCTCTTGGTACACCACTCCGCTTAATAGCTCTAACCACAGCTTCTTCATTTAAATAAGAGGCAGCTGTATCTATCAGACGATAGCCTGCCATAAAAGCATCGTAAACGGCTTGTTCACATTCTTCTAGATCATTTATTTGAAAAACACCGAAGCCTAGTATGGGCATCTCTACCCCATTATTCAATATTAATTTTTGCATATAAATTCCTCCTGTATTTTATATTTCATCCATTATCTGCTTAAGAAAGCTTTATAATAATTATTATGCAGCAGATCCTTAGGCGCCTGATATCATATTCCTATCAATTCCTTGCCTAATTCTCTCTCTCCCCTTTCGTAACAGAACTGCATCCCTTACAATTGAAATACAATAACGGAACAAAGGAGATCCAAATGTTTAAAGAAATCCATAATTACCGGGGTGAACTTACCAAACTCATTAAGTCGCACACCAGTCAGGACGGTGGTCATGAGACGGCTATATCGTATTTATTTTTCTCTCGTTACTCGAATGAAGCCGGGCCATTTTACGGAGTTACTAACCCTTCCTTATGCATCGTCGTTCAAGGGATGAAGGAGGTCCTACTGTCACAAGAGCTCTTTAGGTACGGACCTGCCGATTATCTTATTTCATCCGTTAACTTACCCATTATCGGACAATTAACGGAAGCTTCTTCCGAGGTTCCATATTTGGCTCTTAAACTTGAATTTACGCCAAATGAAATATTAGAAGTTTTAGGAGATTTTCAAATAGGTGTGAATAAAAAAGAAAATAAGAACAGAGGTATGTATGTCAACTTGATAGAATTACCTTTGTTAGAAGCCGTAACCAGATTGGTTCGTTTGCTTGACCATCCTGAAGATATCCCGATCCTCTCTCCTCTTATCAAAAAGGAAATTATCTATAGGGTTCTAAAAGGACGACATGGTGATGCGCTGGGGCAAATTGCTGTTGAAGGAAGTTCTACCTATCAAATCAGTGACGCGATTGAGCATATCATGAATCATTTTGATAGGCCTATTCGAGTGGAGGAACTGGCGGAAATAGCGAATATGGGTGTCTCTTCCCTTCATAGACTTTTTAAAGAGGTTACAGCCATGAGCCCTATCCAGTTCCAAAAACAACTGAGACTGCAGGAAGCTCGGCATTTGCTATTAACTGAGGCGGCAGGTGCTGCCGATGTGGCTTTCCGAGTAGGCTATGAAAGTCCCTCCCAATTCAGCCGTGAATATTCTAGACTATTTGGGTTGCCACCTAAAGAGGATATCAAGCGACTGAAAGAAACCTATGATAAAAAGAAAAACGCATAAGCGAATAATTTGTCTATTGATAAAGAAAGGATGGAACATATATGTTCCATCCTTGGTTTCTTCTATATTAGTATTAGAATTTAGAGTGATAGTTTTCAATTTCCCAAGCGTGAACCGAGATGCGGTAGCTATCCCACTCTGCTTTTTTCATTGCCACATACTCACCATATACGTGCTCGCCTAATGCTTTAGCACCAAAGTTGCTTGCTTCTAATTCAACAACTGCTTCTTTTAAGCTACCAGGAAGGTTCTCAATTCCTAAATGAGCTCTTCTCTCATCTGTCATGTGGAAGATGTCTTCGTTAATCTGAGCTGGAGCTTCTAGTTCTTTTTCAATTCCATCTAAACCTGCAGCCGCAATGACAGCAAACGTTAAGTATGGGTTTGCAGATGGATCTGGACAACGTAATTCTACACGAGTCGCAAGCCCCTTCTTCGCTGGAATACGGATAAGAGCAGATCGGTTAGATGCTGACCAAGCAAGGTAGCAAGGTGCTTCATAGCCTGGTACTAAACGCTTATAAGAGTTTACTAGCGGGTTTGTTACAGCCGCGAAGCTCTTTACGTTTTCAAGTACACCTGCAATGAAATGGTAAGCTTTCTTTGATAATTGTAACTCATCAGATGGATCAAAGAAGGCATTTTCGCTTCCTTCAAAGAATGACATGTTCACGTGCATACCAGAGCCATTGATTCCGAATGCTGGCTTCGGCATAAATGTTGCATGCAATCCAAATTTCTGAGCAACGGTCTTAACTACCCATTTATACGTAGTAGACAAATCTGCTGCTGTTAAAGCATCGGCATACTTGAAATTGATTTCATGCTGTCCTTCTGCAACCTCGTGGTGAGATGCTTCAATTGTAAAGCCCATTGCCTTTAACGCACGGTAAATTTCTAAGCGAACGCGTTCACCAAGATCGTGTGGTGACGGCTCGAAATAGCCACCTTTATCACTTAGTTCTTGAGTTGCATAGCCATTTTCGTCTGTTTTGAATAAGAAGAACTCTAGCTCAGGTCCAACTGAAATCGTATATCCACTTTCAGCCGCACGCTCAACTGTTTTCTTTAAAACATTTCTAGTATCTCCATCAAATGGTGTTCCGTCTGGATTTTTTACAGAACATAAAAATCTAGCTTCCGCATACCCTTCTTCCACTGACCAAGGAAGAACAGCAAATGTTGTTAAATCCGGTTGTAAGTAAAGGTCGGACTTATTAATAGGGGAGAACCCTTTAACAGAAGATCCGTCAAACATCATTTTTCCTTCTACTACATCCTCTAATTGCTCAACTGTTACTGTTACATGCTTTAAGATTCCTTCAATATCAACGAACTGTAAGTGTAATAGTTCTACACTTTTTTCTTTTATCGTTTCTTTAATTTGGTCTAAAGTTGAAGTTTCTAATTCTACTAAAGTTTTTGTCATGTTAGATAATCCCCCGCCATTGTGTTATGTTATATGACATTCATTAAAATGAATTATAATAGATGTTTCAGAATTCGACAACATCTTTTTTAAATTTTTTGATAACTTTTTTTCTATCTACTATTTTTTAAAAAAATCTAAACCAATAAAAAAATACCATGTAAGCATTTACATGGTATCTGTCTAGCCATATGTGGAATCATTGCTCTACCTAGAGCTCCGATTTCAATTTTTTCACGTATTCTGGAATTTTATTTTCTCGGTTGCAATTGTTACAATAATATTTCTTCACTAAGTCATCACACAGGTACGTTTTTAAGGCAAACTCTGGAATTCTTTGAGGCACTCCACAATGCTGGCAGAAGAATAAATATTCACTCTTTTTCATGGACCTCACTCCCATTCAATCTTTTTTGGTTTTGTTTCCAACAAAATTAGGTATTATTATGTGTATGAGGCCAAAGCTTGTAAAACTACATTTTTTTCTTGTTGCTTCGTCTAAATTTTCCTTCTTTCTTCTATTATACTATTGAAACCGTTTTCTCGCATGATTCATATTTCATGGACAAGACTACTTTTACATGTCTCTAATGGTAAAAACCTACTGGGAGGTCAACATGAAGAAACAAATTAAAGTCGTGGCTGCTGTGATTGAAAATGAACAGGAAGAAATTTTATGCGCCCTCCGCTCTCCAACCATGACCATGCCAAATCTGTGGGAGTTTCCTGGTGGAAAGGTCGAAGAGAACGAGGATTTGCATTCAGCGATCAAGCGAGAGATCCACGAAGAACTAGATTGTATTATCGAACCCGATGAATTACATAACGAGCATATCCATGAATATGACACGTTTATTATTCAATTGATTACGATCAAATGTCGTTTGGTGGAGGGCACTCCGCTACCGAGTGAACACTCAAAACTCCTTTGGCTGAAACGAGAACATCTTTCTTCCCTTGTTTGGGCCTCCGCCGATATTCCAGCTGTCGAGTTGTTAAAGAAGGAATGGACATAGGAGTAGTTGGGAAAGAGGTCCACTCTTCCCCAGCTAATCGGCAATGATTCTCCACGATTGATTTCACCATGATATAATTCCCCACCGGAAACCATCCACTATGTGATTCATTTTATTTTTAAATGCAATTAATTGGTATTATTCAGTAATATATGGAAATTTTAGTAAGTAAAAACATTTTTTGTATTCACCATTGGAGGGACACAAATTGATTTTGACTAATCCAATAAGTGTATCTGAAATAGGCTCTCTATGGCAGACCTATCAAGAAAAAACACTAATTATGAGATTTTTGGAATATTTCATTGAGAAAGCAGATGATACAGAAGCTAGGAATATCCTAGGCGGATTATGGCAGGAGCTGAACTTTTTTGTTAGAGAGATCGAGCAATTAATGACTGAACAAGGAATGGTCATACCTGTTGGATTTACTAAAGAAGATGTAAATTTAGAGGCTCCTAAATTATACGACAATGGCTTTGATATCATGTTTATCCGTGTATTAAAGGAAGTTAGCATGGGCTTGTACACTCTAGGTATGAATATGACTTACAACCCGAAAGTGATGCAAATCTATGAGGGACTAACGACTGTAACCCAAAAAATTTATAAGCTTTCCACTTCTTATTTGCTTGAGAGGGGAATTCTTGCCCTTCCTCCAAAAGTGACCATGCCGAAAAAAACCGAGTTTATTAAAAGTAAAAAATACATGGAAGGCCTCAAATTCTTAGGAGATAAAAGAGCTTTGAATGACCTAGAAATTGGTATTCTCCATCATAATTTAGAGTCAAACAACATCGGGATGCAACTCATAACCGGCTTTGCACAATGCGCTCAAAAGAAAGATGTGAGAGAGTACTTTCTGAAAGGAAAAAAACTAGCACAAAAACAAATAAGAATGATGGAAGACATCCTTCGTGAAGGAGATGTACAGCTCTCTGCTACTAGTGGAGGTACGGTCACTACTTCAACTGTCGCTCCATTTTCAGACAAACTCATGATGCATTGCATTTATATCCTCAATGGATTTGGCCTTGTAGGAACTGGTACCGGTGCTTTTTTCAGTTTAAGAAATGATCTTTCTATGAAATCCATGCTTCTAGCTAAAGACGTCTATCTTTACGCACAAGAAGGAATCGAAATTAAAATTAAGAATGGTTGGTTTGAGGAACCTCCACAAATGGAGGTTCGGAATCAGATTATTAAAAATAGAAATTGAGTAATACAAAAAACACGGAGAAAACCCCAAATTTTCTCCGTGTTTCCCCTATTCTATTGTTTTTTTGAAAATAAGTTAGAAGTTACAGAGGAATTGAATCCTTTCAGAATCAACCACACAGCTAAAATCATTTCATTCGCTGCTACTGGCAGTGCCAACAACCCACCCCAAACAGACACTTGTTCTATAATATCGAACATAACTAACAAGGCACAAATAAACACAAGAGCTGCCCCGGTCATACCCAAAATGGGGATAAACCTCGGTACGAGCTTGGTTTTATAAAATATATAACTGTACATCATCGTATTGATACCGAGCATGAAATTGGGCCCTAGCATAAATGTCCATTCATGGATGGCTTTTAATACGGTACCTGACGTTTGAAAAGCTGCAGCATCTGGAACACCAGATGCAACAAATGTGTGACTTAACGTCAGAAGGGACAGCACACTGATCACACCAATCGTAATGACAATCGCTTCAAGAAACCGAAAACAAACATGCCACAAAGCGATCGTTTCGTTATATCTTCTTAAAATCGGAAACATCGTCGTTGCTGTACCCACCACTGAAACGACAAGAATTAACTCCATTAACGCTCCCCATATAACTCGGTTCGCGTGTTTGGAACCATTGATCAAGTAATCGGAACCGTTTAAGATCGGATCGTATAACATCACACCCGCTACCGCCGAAACGGCCGCTAGAATAAACAATACTCCCACTAGTTTGTCTGCTCTTTTGTTTATCATTATTTATTTATCCCCTTCTGTTCATAAATTGACAAACGGTACAGCAACAACAATCAAACATTCTACAGCGTTGGGTCATCTCCATAAAAGAATACTTCTTCCAACGGCAAGTGAAAGGCATGAGCAATGCGAAAAGCGAGTTCAAGAGATGGGGAATAGTTTCCCTTTTCGAGAGCCACGATGGTTTGTCTTGTAACACCCACCTTGTCAGCTAATTGCTGCTGGGTCATTTCATCATGATTAAATCGTAATTTTCGAATGTGATTGCCGACAAGATTTTTTCCCATATTACACTCCTCTCCGATAGTGATAAAGTTTCGTAGCTGATCCAGTCACATCGGAAACAAAGCCCGAAATGATCAAGATTATGAACATTACGTGTAACGGCTGGTAGAGAATCAGTGATCCCATCGCAAGAAGAAATCCGATCACAAACACAAAAAATGAATTTCGGAACGCTTTTAAGTCGATCAACTTATCCAATTCATCCGCAAAATTCGGTTCCTTTTCTTTGGTTGTCATTCTAAAGACGATGTTAAAGATGATGCTAATTACAATGTGAGCGACGATTGAAACAACCGTTAAGATGAGGACGAAGCTACCCCAAAAACGAAAGGCTTCAGTAGACTCTAGCCC
This sequence comes from Bacillus coreaensis, assembly GCF_050586445.1. NCBI lineage: Bacteria > Bacillati > Bacillota > Bacilli > Caryophanales > Bacillaceae > Bacillus > Bacillus coreaensis. The sequence continues at coordinate 34,866 of NZ_JBOCCY010000009.1, read as the reverse complement.
ACCTTCGGGATATTGAGGGTACATATACAAACAATAAAACCCGAAAATGAGAATAGCACTGATCATTGACACGATACTTTTCTTTTCTTGATACGTCATAATAACCTCCCATTGTCAACTTACTTTTACATAATGTAAAACCTATTATCCACAATGTATAATAAACTTTACATCAAGTCAAGAAAATTTTACCAAAAAAAAAAAAAAAAGACCGGACACATTTGGACAGTGTGCCGGCCTTGATTGTGATGAATCTAGCCATTTATTCCTCAGAAAGATAAGAACAACAATAATCTACCACCGAATGCACTTTTAATAAAAAGCTTTCGTTTGCAGGTACATAAAACACGCCATTATTTTCAATCGTCTTCCAATCTTGCCCCTGTAATTTATATTCAAGGACTCCCGCTTGAATATCCATCTCTTCTTTTTGAGAGGTTGAAAATTCATATTCTCCTGGAAGCATGATTCCTAACGTTTTTCGAGTACCATCTTGAAAAACTGCGGTTCTACTTGTTACCTTTCCCTCAAAGTAAATATTTGCCTTTGTAGAGATTGTTACATTCGTAAATTCTGCCATTGGATCCATCCTCTCCCTTTTCTGTCCTCATTTAAACATAAAATCATTAATTGGGGAACAAAAAGTTGAGAGTCGCGAGAAGTTTCAATTTTATTCCAATTCTATTAAAACGCCATTTCACAATCGATCTATAGACATATTTCATTCTCCCTCAACAATCTTTCCAAATTCCTCCATTGTTGTGGAATACTTAATATACATTCTTGGTAAAAAGTAAAACTCATCTTTCATGCCTTTTTCAGTAAATAGTTCTGGAGTTGTCGTTAGTCCAAACCTATAGTATTTTTTCGTTTCTTCTACCACCTTTTTATTCGTATTACCATATGGATAAGCAAGCGCAATCACTGGTTTGCCCGTTGAGTGTTGAATTTTTTCTTTAGCTTTCTTTAGTTCATAATCAAAATTGGTTATATTCGTCAGATCAGGATGTGTAGCCGTATGAGACTGAATCGAGATCATACCCGAATCCACCATCATTTTCAAATCCGATGGTGATAATCGGTTGGAACGGCCGAGAAAGTCAGAAAGAACAAAGATCGTACCCGATGGTTGAAACTTTTCACTTTTTAGTTTTTGAAATATAGCAAAAGCATTCAGATTGTTTTTGTATCCGTCATCAAACGTAATGAAGATCGGTTTTTTTACTTTATTTCGATCTTCCCATTTTTCAAACGTTAATAAGGTAAAACCATGATCTCGTAAATAAATCATTTGTTTTTCAAAATTTTCAGGTGTTACATATAACTCTTTAGAACCCACACCCTTAAATTCATCGATCGAATGATAAATTAGAATAGGAATCTTTTGTTGAGCAACTACTTGTGATGGAAGCAGAACAAGTAGAAAACACGGAAAACCACAGCGTTCTTTTTCATAATACTCCTCATATTGAATACCTTTAGTCTTACCGTTCATAAACACTTACAAATACCCTTCGTTTTCTGTTTTGAGGTTCCATGTACAAAAGCTAGTAAATAAACCTACAAAAATTACAGTTAAAATGGATAAAAGAAAGGTATCTTTGGAAATGAGCCATCCTCCCAAGGAAATAACAAGCGTATCGATTAAAAATATCGTTATTCCAACATTGATGTTAAAAAATTTAGAAATAAATTGGGCAATGAGGTCTGTTCCTCCTGTACTTGTTTCATATCTAAGCATGATTCCAATACCCACTCCAATAAAAACCCCTCCCAATATCGAACTAACTATCGGGTGAAAAATCATATCAGATGGTAAAAATTGAGAAGAGGCCAGTAAATCAATGACAAAGGAAGAGATAAGCATCCCATGCAAACTATTATAAAAATAATTTTTGTTATATAACCAAGCTAGCACAAAAATCGGAACACTCAAAAAAATAATGACTAAACCCGCTTGTATCCCCGTTAAATACTTGATAATTAAACCAATCCCAATGATTCCACCATCAAGTACCTCAAAGGGAACTAAAAAAAAATTGATACCAAAAGACAATAACATACTGCCGAGCAGGACAATTCCCGTTTTCTTAAGGAAATACACCATGTTGATTCATCTCCGAACTATTTATGGCCTGTCCTTAATATATGCTTTTTATGGTGGTTTCTTTCATAAAAAAAGCCACTAGGGCTTAATTTAAATGGTTCTGTTTTGAGGTACTATTTTTAAAATACGTGCCGAAATGACAGTCAGATGGGCATCGTTATTGATCTATAAAACCTTTTAAATATAAGATGTTTTGTCCTTAATCGTGTACCCAGCTAAGTAAAATAAGCGGATATTTTTCCGTTAGAGGCAAAATGGAGCTTGTTACGGGGCAAATAAGAGGAGTTTTTCCGCTTATGCTAAGAAAAATCTCTACTTTTCGACTTTTTCGAGCCAATAGGCGGAATTTCTCCGCCAATTTCTCCACTCGGGTGCTTAAAAAACTACGCTCCATCATAAACCAAAAATAAATCTGTTAAGTTTATTTCGAACTGTTCTTATTTGTCAGTATATAACCACATACAAGTACCACTGCAATGACTGAAGAAATTACCGAATATCTTAAAATAGTAAAGAAAAACTCTGGGTAAGGTGTCACCGTAAATGTAGTCATCCCATCTACATCTATCGTGTCTTGTTCCCTTTTCATAAAAATAATTAATAAAAAGAAAGAACCTATAAATGAATATATCCCTGTTTTCACTAAAATTTTCTCCATGAGATAATCCCTCCAGAAAATTTTGAAATCTCATCTTAAATTTTACCATAATTATCCTGAAAGCACTTGTTAAAATAGGTATTAAACAAATCGGGTTATTTCATCCCTCATCATCCCCGATCTTTCCAACATAATCGATTAAAAAGTGCAAAATCATTAGGGGGACTATCGAGTCTAATCCGATATATAATATAGTGAAAAACAAACCGAAAAATGAGGTCTTAAGAACATTTAGATACCCTTGGTAAGTGTGGGCCAAACCAAATAGCAAGGAGGAAAAGACCAACACAGGCCAAATAGGAAAACCTGGAAACAGCTGTAAAAGGGCAAAAATCAGAAAGCCTCGGTAAATGATTTCTTCCGTAATTCCCGCTGTCCAAGACACATACGTCCATACGCGTTTGTCTTCTTTCGAATGAGGCAAGATGTCTTTAAACGCGATTTTCTCGTGCTCTCTTTTCTTTAGCTCAGCAATGTCGTTTCTCATTTTTATACTAATCTTAGATCCTATTAAATAATATATGAGACTAACCAAATAGATTCCCGCTAATCCGAAAGAACCATACGTGACCCAAGGTCCTAAAGTTGATGTATTAATGTTGATTCGTTTTAAGCCAATGTCTTGGAAGTTCAAGGGACCAAATGCAGTTACTACTAAAATTATAACGGTCGGAATCCAAAGACCGAGCATGACTTTTTTATAATACTTCACTCTCTCCGACGGATTTTGTCCGACTCTACTTTTAAATTTTTGATAATCAAAGTAACCATAGACGGGTTCGTACATAACGAGAAATAAAAGGACGATCCAATAGAATATACTCAATGATTTTCCCTCCCTTGATTCACTAGTTCGTAAAAGGGGCGTTCATCGTCGATGGTGAAAAAGATACGTTGAATGCTCTTGTTTTTGATTTGGATCGGCTCTGATAAAACGATTTCAAAAGTGGGTTCGTCAAAGCTTAATAGGGAGAGGTCGAGCACGTCTTTATTTTTTCGATCCTGTTCAAAGTTGATTTTCCCACTTTTGATGGTGCTAATCGAAGATAGTGGGATTCTGATGGCGGGACGAATGCCTACCTTAATGGTAAGTTGATGGTTATGAATGAGGATTGGATTTTTTATTACTGCCCGTAAATCAATCATCAGGAACAAAATCGTGGAAAGGGATAGGAATAAGTGGATCCAATGAAGAATGGGACTCCATTTGTATAGAAGAAACGAGACACCAACCGTCTCAACTACACATACAGCAACCATCGCCCAAATAAACCCGGTATAACCAGACTTTTTATGATACGTAAATTGACGGTTCAACTCAACAGTAGACTCCATTATGATTCTCCTCCACTCACCACAATATGGTGTAGCTTTTTCAATATTTCATGGTATTTGATAATATCTTCTTCTGGCAGTCTCAGGAAATACTTTTCTAACACCCTTTCATCTATGGCGATCATATCTGTAAAAAATTGCTTCCCCTTTTCATCAAGGTACACAAACACTACTCTTCGGTTTTCCTTATTCGTCTCTCTTTTAACATATTGCTTCTTTTCGAGTTTCTGGATAAACTGACTCGCTGCACTTGGGGTACCATTAATGATTTCAGCAATCTCGTTCATCGTGAGGCGATGCTTTTTATCTAATATACTTAAAACCAGTGATTGCTTCTGAGATAACTCATTTTCGTCGAGTAATTTTTTGTACTCATTGATAAAAACAAACTTGATATCTTCTGAAAAACGATTGGCCTCAATCAGCATTTGTTTTAGATCCATTAGAGTTCTCCTTTCTTAAGAATGATTAATAGTTAATTTTTTATTAATAGTTAACTACGCTTAAATATTACACCATATTTTACCTTATATCTATATAAAATATGGGAATGTGTTCAAAAAAAAGCTGAGGACCTATTATGGTCTCCAGCTTGCCGTTGGTAAAAATATTACTCAAGATCCTCCTTTAAAGGCAACAACTGTTCCATTTCAAATAAATATTTTAGTAGACTGTCGTAGCTTTCCGTTTGAAAAAGCAGCTCTTCTGTATTAAACACAAAAATTGATGGTCCTTCCAAGGAGGAAAGTGACTCCTTCATGGTGATCCGGTCGATTAAAATCAAATCATCTTTTTGCGGGTTTTTAAAGGGGTGGCTGAACGCTTCATCTCCTATGACCAAAAGTGATAATTTGTCTTCCTTTTTGGATAACCAGTCTTTATTCAGAAGAACTTTATCGGGCTCTTTAAGCACCTCGAACTTTTCCACCACTTGCAGATAAGGAAGTTCCTTGCTCACATTCCCCACTTCTAGTTGAATGTTTTGCCCCACTCGGATAAATGTATCCGTTAGTGAAAAAGGGTAGTCATCCACATAAATGAACCCTAATTCCCGATCCACTTTCGTTACGATCCCTTTTATCGTCTCTCTACTAACATACGTGTGGTCTTTAATATATTGGAATAATGCCTTTTCAGAATCTGTTCGAAAAACTTCTTTTTCTTCATAAAACAGGAGATACAATGGGCCACTTTCTATTTGTAGCTCTCGAAAATAATTCTTGGCCATTTCTATATGAACATATCCCTTATACTCCATCAGAAAATTCGGTGAAGCCTCTGAAATTTGTTGATGAATCGTTGTATTCAACTCTGAGTCACCGTTGTAAACACCAAGCAAGGAATAGAACCCCTTGTTAACGGGTAAATATTCTTTTTCTGGAGCTACTGGCTCAACGTTTAAAGGAACAATATACTCCGCTCGCTTACCATTTTTCCAGTAAGCTTTTAAAGAAAGAGTCAGGACGCTTGGATAATTCCCCAAAAAGCTAACACTTTCATCATTAAACATACTAGGAATTGGATACGTAGCCTTTCCATTCGGATCGTACGCCCCTTTTGCTATGTACAAAGGTTCCTTTCCTTCTGGGAAATCAATATGGAGTTGATCTCGGTATTCCACTTGTTTATAATTGACGTCTTTAAGGTCAGCCAGTTCCTTTTTTACCTCACCGTCATTCCATGTATAAGAACCAAGAAAGACTTGTGTTTTTTGTTCACCTAAAGAAATGACCGGAACGGGTGGCTTCTCTTCTTTGTACACCTTTTGCTTGTCAAAATAAATCATAACTACTGTGACAATCGTGAACCCGATCAACCAAAGTAGGGCCTTTTTATAATCTCGCTTTCTCTCAGTCTGCTTCTCCAACTCAGTCCTCCTTAATTAAATTCTTCTTTAAGGATGCCGTATTGAGCCAAATCGTAGTATTGACCAAAGCGGGACACATGCTGTCTCAAGGTTCCTTCGTATTTAAGTCCAATTTTCTCCATGATTCTCCACGAGCCTGGGTTGGTGGTAAAGCTTTGGGCGTAAATTCGGTTAAGCTCGAGTACTTTAAATCCATATTGAAGAACTGCCTTCGCGGCTTCCGTTCCGTAGCCTTGTCCCCAATAAGGCTTTCCGACCCAATACGCAAGTTCCCCACGGTTATAGGTAGAATGGATGCTAATGGCCATCAGTCCGATTAACTCGTTCGTTTCTTTTTCAATGATGGCACGGGTGGTAAGCTTCCCTGTTCTCTCCGATTCTAGCGCACTATGTATGAATGCAACAGCTGAACCCTCTGGATATGGATGTGGTATGTTGAGGGTGGTTTTCGCCACCTCGTGATCGCCTGCTAATTTTTCGATTCGATTGGCGTCTGTTGCCTCGAGCTTTCTTAATATTAATCTTTCGGTTACTAACGTCATTCAACCTACTCCCTCCTTTTATACTCCTAACACCCAATGAAAAAGCTTTGCATATGCAAAAGGTAGACTAATAGCAATCAATGCCCCGATAGCAACCGCTGAAGATACATACACGAATAACTGACGAAAATTGATTTCCTTTCGTTTATAACCGATATACAGTACTCTGATCATAAATAATACAGTTATCAGGATAATGAGTGCGGAAAACATACTCGCGATGATTACTTCCATAGGAACCTCCATTCAGCTTATTCTTATGTAAATTTTACCATCTCTAATATATAATTGATATCCGATTCCAAATAAAACTACCTGAAATTACACTCAACCCGTACTTTTTTGATGCCCAAAAGGGGGATTTTTCTTGATTCGACCAGTTTTGATTATTCGTAATTTGTATAGAAGTAATATAACCTTTTGTTTTTCCGCTTTGAATGTAGTACCAAGAACCTGTCTTTTGTAAAACTACCACTTCGTTGTTCTTGTTCAGCCTTCCTAACGCCTTCGAGCTGCTAGATGTTTTTTGTCTGATGAACACGTTGTTCACCGTGATTTTCCCTTTAAACACATTATTCAAAGTGAATTTATGGGGTGCACTCGAGCGGTTTTTCGCTTCATCTGAAGCAATGATCTCAAACGTATATGCTCCATTTGCATTCTTTGCCGCATCCCAAACCAAACTATATTTTCCGGCTGACTTATTGATGTTACTTTGTAGTGTTTTGACGATTTTGCCTTTAGAATCCTTGACATTAATCGCCTCCAAATCTATTAATTTCAATCCTATTAATACTATATTAATAGTTTGGACCTATAGAAATGGTGGTTTTCTTCCGAAAATTTAAGTACCTTCTACTAAAAAACTCCCAGCATTTTTTTGCTGAGAGTACGCTACTTTAGGCTATTGTCCAAACCAAGCACTGTAATAACGACTAAAAGCCACCGCAAAGTCTCCTCTTGTCACCTTTTGACCCGGAGTAAAATTTGCTTCAATCGTTGGAAAAAGATCATATGGTCCTTGTTTCACCACAAAGCTAGCATTTAAAATATTTAAATCTAGAGCCAACTGAACATACCCCTTCATGGTTGCAGAAATCTTATCGCTGTCTTTAACGAGTATTCGTTCCCCTTTGTACAAAACGGTCACATCTCCGCTGTGTTCTCTAGCTTCTTTTTCTAGACCTAGCGCTTGAACCAATGAAAAAGCTAAATCAACCTTTGAAACCTCTCCATTTGGATTGAATTGATTCATTGAATCAAGCTGCATAACACCATTATTTGTCCATCCACGATCACGAATGGCTGCCCCTTTCCCTATGACGGCTTGAATAAATGGTAAAGCATCACCGCTCACATCATTAACTTTAGTCGATAAACTTTGTCTTACACCCGCTCCCATGACGAGGGAACGTGCCAATTCTTGACGAAGTAAATTTTGATCCGGCTTAAATGTTCCATCATCGTACCCATCTATCAATCTCTCATTTACAGTCATTTTTATCGCATCTTCTGCTGAATGACCATCTATATCGGATAAGCCAGAAAAGCCACTAACCTTTGAAAAAGCTAATGTTCCTTTCACAGTCTCTGGTAAAGCTGCACCAATGGGGTTCAATTCGTCGCCTCTAAAGCCTCGAATTTCGGCTTTCCACTCTCCCTTTTGTGGAGATGTTACGGAAACCGTTCGGTCATAATAAAGAGGGAATAAAAGGTTAACGCCTGAACTATATTCCGTCCCATCTGGTGAAATTAACACTAGATTAATCGGGTTTCCCGTCTGACCCAATAATCCTTCCCCGTTGATTTTTGCTGCCACTTGCGATACTCCCTCTTCTACTTGGAAGGTATAACTATTCGAACTTAAAGTGACTGGATTATAGTTGACTTCAAATGCCTTCCTATCTGTACTAGAGTCAACAAAACTATGAAAACGTTGATTCTCATTCACCGTACTCCCGTATGTGCGTTGGAACATGACCTGGTCAATGGCCGAGTAGGCATTGACATATCCTGCCCCCACTTCCCATGTCTCATACCCTGGCATATTTGAAGCCGTATCTTGTAACACTTGTTTAATCTCGTTTGGTGATAGTGTTGGGTCTGCTTCTAATAATAGTGCCACGATACCAGCAACATGAGGGGTGGCCATCGATGTACCGCTCATAGTCGTATAAAAAGGTAAGTATGCAGGTTCAATATATTCTGCATCAGATGTTGCTCCTAATGAGGAAACTGGTGCTAAAACACGAGTAGAGATAATGTCTACTCCTGGAGCCGTGATCGTCGGTCGGTCCTCCCAGCTCCATTTCTGTCCATCCAGTTCAAACGTTCCGCCAACCCCTTTTGTTCCTCTAGATGAAAAATCCGCTAACTTCCCATCCTTTTCACCTGCTGCAACCGATATAACCCAAGGAGCTTTCGCATAAGGATTGTGTGTGTTTTCTCCAGGTCCTTCATTTCCTGCTGCAAATAAGACCGTAATTCCTCTATCATAAGCCTCCTTGCTCGCTAGATTAATCGGGTCATTTGGGTCAAAGTCACCTGAAGAACCCCAGGAGTTCGTGATTACACGAATATTGTATTCCCTTTGGTGAGTAATCGCATAATCAAACCCGCCAATTCCATCAAGGATAAAAAGTGCGGCACCCGATCCATAACCGATTAGGTCCGCTCCTGGAGCTACTCCCTCATACTTTCCTCCTGAGCTTGCTCCTGTTCCACCTACAGTCCCAGCTACATGTGTTCCGTGACCAGAATTCGTATCGGTATTAATGACATTTTCTACATAACTAATCGGTAATAATTCTGGCGCTAAGCTATTTCAAGCTTCTTAAAGATTTTACTAACATGGATTTTCACGGTCTTATCACTAATAAAAAGAGCCTCACCTATTTCTTTATTATTCATTCCTTGAACAAGACAAAGTAACACTTCCTTTTCTCTTTCTGTTAAAAGTTCCTTTGCTTCGCTTAGCGGTTGTTGTGGCTTTTGAAAGTTTAAAAACTTTTTTGTCATCGCTGGATGAATCACAGACTGCCCCTTCGTAACGGAGTAAATGGCATCAACGACATGCTGTGACGGGGCATCTTTTAGCAAATATCCATCGGCTCCTTCTCTAATGGCTGACATGAAGTATTCATCGTGATCGTACATCGTCAAGATTAAAATCTTCATCATTGGAAAATCACGTTTAATCATCTTGGTCACTTCAATCCCATTTATATCAGGAATATTAATATCCATTAATATCACATCAGGCAACAGGCTAGCAGCCTTCTGTACGGCCTCACTGCCAGAAATCGCTTCTCCAACTACCTCAATTCCCTGTTCCATCCCCAAAATATTCTTTAAGCCATCTCTTAGTACCGCATGATCATCGACTAGCATAAGCTTGATCATTTACCCTTCCCCCTTCAATTCCCATTTTCGGTACGGTTAACGTAATCTCTGTTCCATTCCCTTCTTTGCTATCAATCTGAAGGGAGGCATGGATTTTCTCTGCTGCTTCGTTCATATGCAAAATGCCAAAATGGGGTTGATTTCTCGCTTTAATCATAGCTTGGAATAAGGAGAAACCAGCCCCATCATCCTTAACCTTTAATAGCATATGTTCCTTTTGATAACTTAAGAGTATATCAATCCTACTCGCATGAGCGTGTTTAATCGCATTCTGCATGCTTTCTTGGAAGGTATCAAAAATAATTTTCTCTACCATCGAACTTAAAGGATATTCTCCTCCCCTAGTCTCCAAATGAATGTCTAATGAATGCTCTAGTGAAAGGGATTGAATTCTCGATGTGATGGCTGCTATCAACCCAACCCGTTCTGTTGGATAGGGCCTTAGAGCATAAATCGATTCTCGAACCTCTTTTAGACTTATTCGCAGCTTTTCTTTACTATCTTGAATGAGGTGAAGGGATTCATCCGGCATCTTATAAAATTTTCTTTCCGCTGTTTCGAGTTTCATAACCGCACCTGCAAGAGATTGGGCCACTCCGTCATGAATTTCCCGAGCAATTCGATTACGTTCTTCTAAAATCACTGCTTTTTCCTGTTCCGCGATTAGAAGCTTCGTCTTCATGATGACAGCGAGCTGATTCGCAATCGTGGCAGCAGACTGCAAATCCTCTTCTGAAAAGCTCTTCGTCCGACTGCGTCCAAATATGAATAGCCCCACAACCTCTTCATCCATGACCAATGGCGCATACAAAAACGTTCGACACTCTTCATCAAATAACAAGGCTGCGGGACCGCCATCCTTTTTTCTATCGTGAAAAATGGTTAATTTACTAATTTGAGTTAGAGCACTTTGAACAGACTCTATATTATGAACATTATTCGTCAGTATACCAGTGGCAAATTTCAGTGAAAATGTTTCATTCTCTTTAATAAATAGGGTTGATGCGTCCACTTCAATAAAATTAGGCAATTGAGTTTTTAACACCTCCACCCACTCCTCCGTAGGGATCTTTTTATTCAGTTCCGTTGATATGCTAAATAGAGCCTTCAATCGGAACTTCTCCTTTCTTAAACGAGTGATAATCGAAAAAAGCAAGGCAACTGCCACTAAGGGAGAGAAGAAAAAAAAGAAAGCAACTGCATCAATCTCGCCTCTGTTTTGATTCCCCAAAATATAGAACAAACTCAGATAAATAAAGGAAACAACATAACTATTCCATTCTTGAAAGGACTTCTGTCTCCAAATTTTATATGTATAAGGCTGTGGTCTAATCGTTAAAATAAAGTCTACTATTGTATTGTTGATTAGATAGAAGGGTGTCATTATTAAGGTGATAGAGATCATCCCTTGGAAGATCGGAGAAAAATCGTTGACAGGTAAATAAGAAAAGAAGGTCTTTCCAAAATAATACGCCAAAAGCAAGCTAATGATCAGCTGTGCAGGATTAAAGAAGACGATTCGTAACGGTCTTCTTTTTATTAGATTGATCGTAAAAAGAATTACCGCATACGTAACAATCGCATACCCTAACCCCTCCATTACAAAAATGGCATACACTAATGGAAAACTAATGGATGTAAACCCCCTCCAAATTGGCATCGGATAAAATTCTACGATAAAAAGAAAAAAAGCTAAAAGTCCAAAAATAAATGGGTCATGTAGGGGATCTAGGCTCATGATTCCAAATTGTAAAAATACCATTCCACCCACTAATGAAACCACCATAATCGCCACACGTGAAGCCTTTTCACTTTGCTGCAATTTCTTGAGAATGGTCATCGCATGCACCTCCTGTTATAATATTTTCAAATATTCAGTCAATTGTAATTTGAGTATATGAAAAAAACCCAGACCAGTCCAATGGTAAGCACTGACCGATACTGGGACAAACCGAACCCGGTTTGTTTCTGTTATTTTCTCAAACTCTTACTTCCTTGCCTATTCGGCAAAAGGATTATCTCCTCTACTACTTTGGTACTACTAAATAGATTTTCGCTATTTATTTTTCCCTTTGCCATTTCCTTTGCCTTTTCCTTGTTGCTGTTTTTTCCCTTTTTGTTTTGAATCCTTAAATGCTTTATTTTGATGGCTAACTGGATTTTCTGGTCCTTTATTAATAATGGTTTGGGCTGGAGTTTCTGCTGATGGAACCCCTGTTATAAACCATTCATTGTTCTCACTGTACACACTTGCAGGTTGTAAAAACTGACTGTTGTCTGTGTTGAAGGTTCTCATCATTTCTCTAAACATGACATGGGCGATTTTAGTGGTATCACCAGCCATGAATATATTCGGTTCATTTTTCACATATCCAGTCCAGACAGCCATGGTGTATTGCGGTGTATAACCAACAAACCAGCTATCATTTGTCGCATTTTCAGGGTAATTGAGTTTCGCTCGTGTCTCCGCATTAAAATTTGTTGTCCCCGTTTTTCCAGCCATATCTAATTCAGGGATATTTGCCATCATACCCGTACCCGAATCGACCACAGTACGAAGCATATCCGTTACCATAAAAGCAGTATAATCTTGCATCACTTGCTTTGGTTCGTTTGTAAAATTCACTTCTTTTCCGTCCGGGTAAACCACTTTTTTCACAAAATGAGGCAGATTGTAGACTCCGTTGTTCCCAAAAGCACTATAGGCACCAGCCATAGATAAAGGATTCACCGCATTGGCTCCAATGGAATAAGATTCATATACCGTACCGTTATGGAAAGAAATACCCAGTTGTTCCGAAAAGTTTTTTGCCTTCTCTATCCCAACTTCTCTCATGGTAAGTAAGGCTGGAATATTATAAGAATATTGAAGTGCCTTTCGAATGCTTACCATTCCATGGTACTGTTTATCCCAGTTTAGCAGGGGTTGACCTGTTTCGTATGATGTGGCTTGGTCATTGATTAAATGCCCTGTAGACCATTTTAAATGTTCAATGGCAGGACCGTAGTCAAAGATCGGTTTAAATGTAGAACCTGGTTGGCGTTGCATTTCTATTGCCATATTCGTCCCTCGAAGCTTTGTTTTAAAATGGTTCCTCCCACTTCCAATTGCCCTCACTTCACCTGTTTTCGTATCTAAGAAGGCAAAAGCACCTTGAAACTCATCATCTGGATATCGAACGATCTCATTTGTGTTTAACATCGTTTCCGCATATTCCTGAGCTTTAGGATCCAAAGTGGTATATATCGATAACCCATCCGTACTGATATCAACATCCTTTAGTTTCTTCTTTACCTCTTTAAATGTAGCATCTAGAAAGGCTTCATAAGGCATATTTGGTTGCTGATCTCTAGGGATTACCCCTTCTGTCACAGGTACTCTTGCTGCCTCTTCCATCTGTTGTTCTGTAATATAACCTTCTCTTACCATCGACCGTAACACAATACTTCGACGCTCGGTCGCAGCTTCCACGTTCTCTGGAATCGTCGGATCATAATTATTCGGACTCTGAGGTAATCCAGCCAATAAGGCTGCTTGTGAAAGAGTTAAGTTTTTTAAATCTTTTTCCCCAATCCCGAAGTAGTTTTGGGCTGCAGCTGCTACACCATACGAACGGTTACCAAGATATATTTTATTTAAATACATCATCAATATGTCCTGTTTGGAATACTTTTTTTCCAATTGATACGCTAAATTCCACTCTTGTACTTTTCTCTTTATGGTTTTTTCAGGATTCAAGAATGAATTTTTGATCACTTGCTGTGTAATGGTGCTTCCACCTTGAGACCCAAAGTCTCCTGTTACGTTCACCCAAATGGCTTTCGTCGTTCTCTTCAGGTCAATTCCATGGTGTTCGTAGAATCGGGAATCTTCCGTCGCTATAAATGCTTGTTCCAACACCTTTGGTATTTGCTCATAGGATATCTTCGTTCTCTTTTCTAACCCATATTCATATATAAAGTTTCCATTTATATCATAGAATTTTGTTGAAAGCGGGTCTACTAGTTTGGCAGGGTCTAATTCTGGCGCATCCTTCACCATAGAAGCAAAGGCTACTGCTACTGCTCCGAATACAAAGAACACTATGACACTACAAATTAATAGCAATATTTTGAAGTGTTTCCCTTTTTTTATTCTACTTCTCTGCTGATGTTTTCTTTCTTTTTCTGCTTGCTTTCGTTCGTGACGATATCTATATCTTTCTTCAGCCATTCAAATTCTCTCCCACATACTCATTAAATAGATCGGACGTTTCTTTCAGATACTTTTATATAGCGCACTAAAGAAGTTTGAATTAAAGTATCTCCTTGCTCGCCATGTAAGATAAAGGAACCATAGCCACTAATCTTTTCTAATACTTCATGTAATATTTCAACCTTATGCATATCTAGGTTTGTAATGATTTTTTCTCGTTTAATATCATTATCATAGATATAACAAATGTTAAATTCCTTCAAAATAAATTCCCCTTTGCTACACAAATACTTAAAGCCCGTTTATAAAAATTCGAAAGGAATTATTGGTTTATGAGGGTCTAATGTCTTTTTCCCTTACACATAAGAAAAACGAGTATAAATTTATACTCGTTTTTCAATCTTATTATTTAAAAAACTGAGGCAGATGCTCCTTATGCGCTTCTAGCATTTCATCCAAAATTTCTTTTGCTATCGTATCCGACGGTGTCAAAGGATTGATGCACATCGCAAGTAACGCGGTCGCATAATCTCCCGTAACCGCTGCTTCCGCTGCAATCCGCTCAAACGACTTAATCTGTTGAACCAATCCACGAACAGCCACCGGAAGATCCCCCATCGTGATCGGGCGTGGACCGTCCTTTGTGATAATGGAGCTTACCTCCACGGCAGAGTCGAACGGAATGCTTGCGATCGCACCGGCATTCATCGTGTTGACTGGCTGGATGTCGCCTTTGTCATTATAAATAGAAGTAATCAGTCGAACGGCAGCATCCGAATAATACGCGCCTCCCCGTTTTTCGAGCTGTGGTGGTTTGATGTTTAGGTTTTCATCCTTGTATAACTCGAACAAGTCTTTTTCGAGCCGTTGAACGACTTCGGCGCGCGTGCCTTCTTTTTCGGCACTTTCAAGCGTTTTTTCGACCATTGTTTTTGTTTTGTAATAATACATATGATACGGACATGGCAGGGCATTTAGTGCTTTCAAAAACTGTGGCTCCCACCCGTATCCTGGGATGTTTTTCACAAAGCTTGTGTTATTCGGGTCCGTTAACAGGCTGAATACCTTTTCCTTCACACTTTCCCCGTCCACAAACACATCGAGGCCATACACCATATGATTGAGCCCCGCAAAATCAATACGTATACGAGAGTGTTCCACCCCCAACAGCTTTGCAATCCCCATTACCATGCCAATCGGTACATTACAGAGCCCGACGACTTTTTTAATATTAGAATAACGAAGAACAGCTTCTGTCACCATTCCAGCAGGGTTTGTAAAATTGATCAACCAAGCGGTCGGACAAAGTTCTTCCATGTCCCGGCAAATGTCTAAAATCACAGGAATCGTCCGTAATCCTTTAAACAAGCCTCCCGGACCATTTGTTTCCTGTCCAAGTACGCCGTATTTCAACGGAATTCGCTCATCCTTCGCGCGAGCTTCTAGCAATCCCACCCGAAACTGAGTTGTCACAAAGTCTGCATCCTTTAACGCTTCTCGACGATCCAATGTTAAATGGACATCAATCGGTAGTCCCGCTTTTTTCACCATTCGTTTCGCTAGGTTTCCGACGATTTCAAGCTTTTCTTTTCCAGCCTCAATATCGACTAACCATAGCTCACTGACTGGGAACTCGTCGTATCGTTTAATAAACCCCTCCACTAATTCCGGAGTATAGCTAGATCCTCCGCCAATCGTGGCTACCTTCAGTTTTTTTGTCATCCTTCATCCCCCTGTGAACATCCAAGTGATTCATACAAATCCACAAATTCGGCTGCCAGATCCTTTACAACGATCGCGTTCATTAAATGATCTTGTGCGTGGACCATTAATAGCGAGACCGTAGATGGACCTTCTCGGATTTCCGATTGAATGAGACTGGTTTGTATTTTATGAGCTTCATGTAACTCATCGGCTGCTTCCTGAAGCTTAGCCCGTGCTCTTTCAAAGTCGCCTGCCTTTGCCGCAATAATCGCCTCCATCGAAGAGCTTCGGCCGTTTCCCCCGTGTAAAATGATTTGAAACACAATTTGTTCTTGTTCCATATTTCTCCCCCTCTTACTTGATCACGTCTTTGTATGTAACAAGCTCGATGTGGTTTTCTTCCATCACCTGTTTGACTTCTGGATGGGTTAAAATCGATAACTCCCGTGCACGCTCAACATTGTACGAACTGCCCGTTAACACCTCTTCGTCAATATACGCTGGATGACACATGATTTCTGCAGTTTCATAGGAAGTGGACTTCACTACTAAATCTATGAGAGAAGTGGGAGTTAATGTGTTTCCATAAAATTCATAGAAGAACGTTTGAGTGGTTTGTAGAAGCTGATTGCTAGAATGATTGTTATCCGCTGACACTTTTCGAATGGGTAGCTTGTAGTTTCTGGCCAATTTTTCCACAATCGGATAAACCATTTCTTTTCCATGGACATGATGATGCCCGTCCAAATGCGTCGGAGATAAACCATACTTGAAAAATTGCTCCACTTGAGCATTAAGTTCTTTTTCGATATCGGTAAGTTTTGCTTTTTTCAGCATTTCCTCCATTTTGTAAAAACGTCCCGTTTCATCAACGAGTGACGGTACATTTGGATGGATCGGTTTCCCACAGTCTAAAACAAGATGAATGCCAACTCCCAACCCTGGATGGGCAAGCGCTAGAGCTGCGGCATGCGCAGCTCCAGGCATATTGACCATCATGGTGGTTGAGGAGACAACTCCGTGTTTGTATGCTTCAAGAATTCCGAGGTTGACTCCTTTCGAGTACCCGAAATCATCGGCATTGATTACTAACTTGGTCATAGGCTCCTCCTAAAATGCTGCTTTATTTCCCTTGTTCCTCCGCATACTTCTGGCGATCCCACATTCTAAAGAATGGATAGTAAATCGCGAAGGTGACGCAGAAGTTAAAGAGTTGTAAAAGGGCTCCAGAGATTTTCCCTCCTGTTGCTAAATAGCCTCCGATAATTGGTGGCATCGTCCATGGCACCGCAATACCAGCTGGTTTCGCTACAAGACCGGTGCTCATTGCGATATAAGTGGTAATCACAATCGAAAGTGGTGCTAAAATGAACGGAACAATCATTAGCGGGTTCATGACGATTGGCATCCCAAACGTGATCGGTTCGTTAATATTGAAAAGTCCCGGTCCGAACGCTAGCCGCCCGAGCTGCTTCATTTGCTGACTTCGTGCCCTTAGTAGCATCATGACCACTAACGCGAACGTCGCTCCAGATCCTCCGATATAGACAAACAAGTCAAAGAACTGAGCCGTGAAAATATTCGGTAACTCTTCCGCTCCCTCTTGGAAAGCAAGACGGTTTGCATCCGTTGACGCTAACCAAATCGGACCCATAACGCCACCAACGATAGATGCACCATGTAATCCACATGACCATAAGAGTTGCACAAGGAAAACAGCTACTAAACTACCAATCAAGCTTCCACCGAGCACGCCGAGCGGCTTCCCAAGAAGCTCTCCGACGATATTGTGTAAGCTCCCGAAGTCGGTATTTTCTACTACTATACGTAAAATCCAAACAACGAAAATAACAATCGCACCTGGAATTAACGCAACAAATGATTTACTAACTGCAGGTGGAACCCCATCAGGCAGTCTAAAAACAATATTCTTCTGGATAATGTATCGATAAATTTCAGTAGACAGCATCGCGATTAACATCGCAACGAATAACCCTTTACTTCCCATAAAAGCAGCAGGAATCGCACCGCCAACCATGACCGCTTCTGAGGCACCTTCCGCTAAAAAGGACACTTCAAATGGAGTCGCGAGTAAGAACGCGGAAACGGAAATTGCCCCTGCCGACAATGGCTCCACATTGTACTTTTCCGCTAACCGGTAAGCGATCCCGAATCCGGCGATGAGCGCCATGATATCAAAGGTCGCACCCACAGGATAGAGCAGCTTTGTTAACCAAGCATCCCCAAACGTATTGGCCATGAACTCCTCATAACCAGGTATCGGTAAAAATCCGAGTATTAAGAAAATCGAACCTACGATAATAAGAGGCATTGTTAAAATAAGTCCATCACGCAACGCTTGTAAATGACGCTGGCCGGCAATGCGTCCAGCCACTGGCATAACCTTGTTTTCTAACACATCCGTAAATTTGCTCATTCCAATCACTCCTTATTTGGTGACTAACTGTTTTGCAAATTTCAACACTTCGGCGCCATTACATGTTCCATAGTGCACGGTATTAATCATGTCCACCGGAATCCCTTTTTCCTGGCCAAGTTTTTTCAGTTGAGGCAGCATGTAGCGAACCTGCGGACCCACAAGCAGCACGTCTGCGTTGTCGACGTGATTTCGAACCACGTCCGCGGATACCGCCCAAATTTTCGCCTCTAACCCCTGTTCCTCCGCGGACTTCTCCATTTTCGTCACTAATAGACTTGTAGACATTCCCGCGGCACAACATAATAAAATCCTCACTTTGTCCCCTCCCTTTCGTTTTAATTCTAGCTGGTTGATTCTCGGTGTATTTCATTTTATGTTGAAACCGTTTTCATATTCTTCTTTTCCCAACTAAAAGTGAAAAAAATGGTTCTAAATTTGGGTGGTGGTTATTTTGATGAGACTCTGGTTTGGAGGGGGGGAATTAGGATGCAATTACCATTGAACAATCACCAATTATTATATTAATATATCAATAAAAGCTGCGTTGTTCGTATTCTTAAGTAAGTTTTAACCTTTAAGCTGTAATAGGGAGTTTAACATTGAATCAGGAATGACATGTCTTCATCTATATGATTTGGAGGACAGGCAGGAATGTTTCTGCGGACACCCACTTGGAGGAGTGGTGGTTTAAAACTTTCTTACACAACGTACGGCAAAGGCGGCGCTACATAAAAAAACCAGCCCAAACCATACCCATACATACCAACCAAATTCCAATAGGTATACACAAACTTTTCAACGCTTCTCCCCACCGGTAATGAGGCTTTCTTCTTAAAGCCCGATCGGTTATAAAAAATAAGACGGCTGCTAAAAGACTAACCCACTTCAAGATGAGGCCAAAGAGAATATGTAAAATGGCTGAAACGACCCATTCGGTCATTTTATCCTGTTTTGAAATAGACTCACCGATTCTGTCACTAATCATCGATGTACTTACCCCATAAACTAAAATAACGGGAAAGCTATACATCATATAAAAAGGAATGCTCATTATAGTGGAAACCAAATACGTTTGGCTATTACCTACACCGAGAGAATTAAAAACGAAACCAAAAATTATAGCAAAAATTGACCCCGATATGGATGCAGCAACGATTTTTCTAGATAAAATCCCTTTCACGCTCCCTCATTTTATTTTTACCTCTATCGTAACATAAATTTCCATATTATAATTTGATTACAACAGCAAGAAAGTAACGTGAAATATGTTAATGTTTTTTCTAATCACTCTATATATAATAGAATAAATGGTTGCATTTGTCGGAGGAAGTCTCATGGAAATCACTCAACACTTCTTTTTTAATCTTTCCTTAATCATCATTATCCTGTTCTTTGCCCTTGTATGGTCGGCCAAGATGAGAAATTTTTCAATTTCGAAACGGTTTTCATTATTTTGGGGCATCGTTCTCCTTTGGTCATGCTTTCAGTTCTCATACCATCCCGTACCACATATATCAATGGATTTACGAGAGCTTCCCGTATTGATTGGTGGACTTTACTTAGGTATTGGCCCCCTCCTTTCTATCATGGTTATTTTTATTAGAGGATTATATGGAATCGATACGGGATTCTATGCAAATATCGTCCTTTATTTACCGTTAGCCTTTTTCTTTTGGAAAATTTACCCTTGGTTTTGGAATCAACGTCCATCACGTCGGGTAGTCATTTCCATCTTACTTGGTATTGTACTTAGTATCATAACTGTTTCTTCTTTGGTATTTATGGATTTAAATGTTAATCGTTTGGATGCATACATAGCGTATTTAGTTGTTCCTAATTTAGGCATCGCCATGATTTCCATAACGAGTGAGTTTGTTATAAAGAATTTCCATTTACAAAATCAATTAATTAAATCAGGTAAGCTAGAAGTCGTGGAACAAATGGGTGCTGCCATATCCCATGAGATACGAAATCCCCTTACCTCAGCTAAAGGTTTTGTTCAATTGCTTTTAGAAGGCCCTCAAACATCACAAAAACATACAGACTATCTAAAGATCATTTCACATGAATTGATTTTAGCGGAACAGGTCATCAAAGATTACCTAACCTTTTCAAAACCAGCTTTAGAACAAGTGGAACCCATTGATGTTAGTAAGGAACTCACTCTTATTGTAAAAATGCTACAACCCACTGCGAATCAAAATTCAGTTGAAGTCATTACCCAAATTGAAAAAGAAGGATATATTTTCGGAGATCGCCTAAAGTTTCACCAATGCTTTTTGAATGTGATAAAAAACGGAATTGAATCCATGCCTAGCGGAGGTCAGTTACTCATACGTACTGATAAAAGCAAAAAAAATGTAATCATATCAGTTATTGACCACGGAATCGGAATGACAAAGGAGCAATTGGATCGATTGGGAGAGCCTTATTATTCCACCAAAGGGTCAAAGGGTACTGGTCTAGGGATGATGGTGGTATACAGTATTGTGAAAGCCATGAATGGGATGATTCGTGTGCAAAGCGAAGTCGGTATCGGGACAACCTTTCGTTTTATCTTTCCTTCTATCGCCGATTTAGGTGGATTCTTTCGGAGTAATACATCCACTGAAATAGAACACTCAGAAGGGATCTAATCACCATGAACAAACAAGAAAGCAGCTATAGATGGGTCGTGTTTGGTACCGTCTTGTTTGCCTATTTTTTAATCGTCAGTCAACGAACCGCACCGGGGCTCATTACCGACCAATTAATGACTGATTTTCAAGTTTCCGCTTCTCTCATAGGACTAATTACAGGTATTCAATTTTTGGCGTATGCAGGACTGCAAATACCGGTCGGATTGTTGTCTGATCGATTTGGCCCAAATCATTTTCTTATTTTTGGAACCCTTCTTAATGGAATCGGAAGCGTGATTTACAGTGTTGCCCCGAATGAGTATGTGTTATTACTCTCACGAATATTAGTGGGTATGGGAGACGCCACGATTTTTGTTAACTTTGTTTTAATTATGAATCAGTGGTTCAAAGTTCAAGAATTTATCAGTTTATTAGGTGTAGTTTCGATGACAGCCAGTCTTGGATCTCTTTCGTCAACGGTTCCCTTTTCTGCGTGGATTTCTTTTTCCGGTTGGAGAACACCCTTTCTTACCATCGGGCTCATCTTAATAGCATCATCCGTCCTTCTCTATACCGTTCTAGTTTCCAAACCTAAAAAACTATTTAAAGAAACTCCAACATCAAAAAAACGTTCCAACAAAAAGCGTGAAAGTGTTTGGGTGATTCTAAAGCGAGTGTTTTCCACTCAGCAAGGTTGGGCCACGTTCCTCTGCCACTTTGGAATCGTCGGTACCTATATTGGTTTTATCGGTTCATGGGGTGTTCCTTATGGTATTCAAGTGTTTGACTTGTCACGAGCTGAGGCCAGCCAACTGATAATGTATTGCCTATTCGGCTCCATTATTGGTGGACCGTTAATCAGTTGGATCACAAGTAGATTAGATTCGATCAAAAGAGTTTACACCCTCATTCATATAACCGTCTTTTTTAGTTGGGGAGGACTGTTTTTTGCTGGTGTGAATCCTTCCTTTTTCATGGTTGTCGCTTTGCTATTTATCATTGGATTTGGAAATGGTGCGAGTTCATTAACGTTTGCTGTCGTACGAAAGTCATTTCCAATAGAAGAAGTTGGCGTGGTATCAGGATTTGCCAATACAGGCGGATTTCTAAGTGCTGTTTTATTACCAAGTATTTTTGGAAAAGTACTAGATGTATTCCCTCAACAAGCGATACATATTGGGTATCATTATGGGTTTTTAATTCCCGTGCTTTTTTCATTTATGGGATTAGTCGGAGTTATGTTAATTCAGGAACCTAAAAAGGAAGAAAAGACGATTCTAAGCGTCACGTAAAAGGCGGGATTTCCCCCGCCTTTTTGTTATCTTTTAAATCCACCTTCTGAATGAATGATCTGTCCCGTGATCCAGTCCGCTTCTTCACTGACAAGAAACTTAATTGTTTTTGCCACATCACTAGGCATCCCTACTCGCCCGAAAGGAAACATGGGCGTTAATTGCTCTTTCAATTCCTTTGTCATCCATCCTGTATCCGTTGGACCTGGGTTCACGGCATTCACCGTGATACCTAAAGGAGCCACTTCAGCAGACAGTGTAATCGTTAGCGCATCAATGGCCCCCTTTGTGGTAGCATACGCTAATTCACCTGGCATTGGTCCTTTAAATTGACCGGAAGTAAGATTGATGATTCTTCCACCTGATTTTTTTTGAAACCTTTTAGCAAATGTGGTGCTAACAAATGTCGTTGCCCGAATGTTTACAAGGTAATGCTTATCTAAATCTTCAATCGTTACATTTGAATAATCATTATTCGTAGAGTAGGCGGCATTATTAATTAAAATATCAGGCTCACCTAACTCTTCGCAAACCTGATTGAGTAGCAGTGTAGGAGCATCATCTAGCGTTAAATCTAACTCCATACACCCCACCTTCCCCCCTTTTTTCAGCAGTTCTTCTTTTAATCTAGCTGGCTCATCACTCTGAACACTCCAAGGCATCGTTTGATCATATTCGGTCCAATATGTAAAAAACAGATGATAGCCTGCCTCCGCTAACTCCTGACAAATAGCCGCGCCAATTCCTTTCAGCCGACTAACCCCTGTAACAATAGCGATTTTTTCTTTTAATGGGTACATTAATATTCCTCCAACAGCCATTCTTCCATCTTTCTACACTTTCTCATTTTACAAAATGAAACGAAAGAAGGAAAGATGGTCAATTTCCATCTTTCCTTCCCTTTCTTATAGTTTAAATTTGGCTAATTCTAGTTGAAGATCGGTTGCAATTTGAGCTAATGCTTCACTTGATGCCGTCATTTCTTGCACCATAGCAGCTTGTTCTTCCGTAGCTGCTGATACATTTTGAGCTTTTTCATCATTGGTTACAGCCAATTCGTTCACCGCATCTACTACATCTTTCATTTGATCGACTTCTTTAAGGATATGAACGATCGAGCGATACACCTCTTCCGTATGCTTCGTCATATTTCCAATCGCATCATAAATTTGATTGAATGATTGTCCTGTTTGTTCGACCACATGAATTCCTGACTGAGTTGACTCTGTACTAGATTTCATAACTGATACAGAAGTACTAATCTCATTCTGAATTCCGTGAATTAATTCCTTAATATCTCCAGTAGCTTTCCCTGATTGCTCAGCTAGTTTTCTTACTTCATCTGCTACAACAGCAAAGCCCTTTCCATGCTCCCCTGCTCTAGCGGCTTCAATCGCTGCATTTAATGCCAGCAAGTTGGTTTGTTCAGCGATCGAATTAATTAGGCCAACAATCTCTTCAATTTTTCTGGATTTGTTATCCAATTGGTCAATGGATTGAGCTGTTTGTTGAACCGTTGAATGGATTTCATTCATTTGTTCAATAGCCTTTTTTACATCGTCCGTTCCATCTTGGGCAAGAATCGTCGTTTGAGCAGAAGAGTTTTTCACATTTTCTATATTGGACGTAATTTGCTCCATGCGATGATAAATAGCACTCGTACTAGTTTTCATTTGACTCGTGTAATTGTTTTGCTCATTATTATTTGCAGCCACATCTTGAATAGAGCCGGCCACTTCCGCTACAGAAGAACTTGTTTGTTCGGCACTCGCCGATAATTCTTCTGCACTTGCCGCTACTTGTTCAGAAGAGGAACGAATGGTATAAAACATTTGGTTTAATTGATTTAATGCTTGATTGTAATGCTCACCCATTTGTCCCAGTTCATCATTTGATTTAATTTCGATCGGATTGGTTAAATCACCCTCGGCAAGGAATCCGATCTTTTCAACAAACTGCTTCATTTTTTTTGACATGCTCGAACTAAATACCATAATTAAAGGGATGGACACTAGTAAAAAGAAGGCAGTAATACCAACGGATTTTACTAGTAGAGAAGTAACCCCATCATATAGTTCACTCTCAGGCGCTACCGCTACCAGTTTCCATCCTGTTTCAGGAAAAGTAGAGTAAAAAGCTTCCCATTCCTGATTGTTCGTTGTAAAAACCATGTTTCCATTTTCTTGACCAAGGATCTCTTCACCTAATTGTTTTAGCTCAGAATCATCCATGATGTTATCTGTCATTGCTTTTTCTTTATGAGCAATAAATTCTCCCGATAAGCCTAAAAGGAACAGATGGCCTGATTGTTCAAACGTTTGAGTAACAATCAAGTCTTGTATCGTTGTTAAATCATAATCTGCTGTAATATTTCCAATAAACTTCCCATCAACAAAAATCGGAACAGAAGCGGTGATTAATGTCTTATTTAATCCCTCATCATAGTAAGGCGGTGACCATGCGATCTTCCCTTCCCCTACTTCCTTACCCTGAATATACCAATCTAGCTCCGGGTAGTTATAATCAGCAGTTTCATACTCCTCTGTGTAAGAAATCGCCTCTCCATCTCTATACACATACGGTCCAAAAAATTCAGTATCTTGGTTATATTGGAATGGTTCCAACCAGATACCTAGACCAAACGTATTGGCGTTTAATTTAATGGTTTCTTCTAAGGCCTTTTTATAATCTTCTTTGACTAGAGCGTTCCCTTTTACCTTGTACAACGTGGCAATGGATTCAGCAAGCCTTGTATGGGCTGTAAAACCATGTTCCATTTCCTCTAAAACGGTTGCCATTTGGTTACTTACACTAGAATCTGTAAGCACAGTAATTTCACTTTTCGAGCTAAAAAAGCTTAAAGTCGTGATTGCAATGGTTGAAATAAGAATAATAGGTAAAAACAAACTGAGCATTTTCATTTTAATACTACTTTTTCTCTTTATCATAAACCTACCTCCAGGAAATCAATGCTTGTTGTGTGATTGTATATATAAATTTCAGATAATAACTAGTTCCCTCTTAACTTATATCGGCCAAATCCTACACAACTTAATTTCCAATTGTTGCAGGTGTGTGGCTAGATAATAATAAAGCTCAACTAACATATCTCCTTTCCCAATGAATACTATTAAAAAGTGAAACCTAGTTTTAATGGGAGGATATAAATGAAAAAATTCATCAGTTTTAAACTTGCAAGTACTAGTATCATAACCATCTGTACATTAGCCCTTTTCATGCATATACTGATCCTATTTCAAGTCATTCCTTATCATTTTATTTGGGGAGGCCGATTAAACAATTCGACCGACATGTACATCTTTGAAACTATATCCATCTCCTTGCAAATCCTGTTTCTCTTTGTAATTGGAGTAAAGGCAGGATATTTTTTCAAGGGTCAATTCAATAGAATGATAAATATGGGGATTTGGGTTATGTTTGTTCTTATGATCCTAAATACGCTTGGAAACTTAGCATCTACGTCGTTCTTTGAAACCATCATAATGACTCCAATTACTGCTTTTCTTGCAATATTATTGTTTCGTATAGGTATTGAATAAGGGTTATTTAGATTTCATTACAACCTTCGAACGACTCGGAAACAACCTTCGAAAACCTGCATCGTACTTTTTTTACCTTACGAATGATTAGAAAGCCAGCTTCCAAACTAGGAATATATACTTCCGAATCATTCGGAATCGACCTTCGAAACCCATGAATAAATACATGCGAATCATTCGGAACCACATTTCGAAAGCGCCTTTGAATTACCAATTCCTTTTTGGTGTTTATTTTATTTCCTGGTTTATATTTGTATTTACGACTTGTGGTTGGGGAACGGGTTGGATTGATCTTTGGTTAGCACTCTTATCTATATGACTATTATGGGACCCATGATTAACTTGCCACGCTTAAGAGACATTTTAGAAGCGGTGATCAATGAAACAAACAGCTCCCCTTCTACCGCTCTTTTACAAACGATACATAACCGCACTCTTTGGAACTCATTTATGATTATGCCCATGCTTGGGTTCGGTATTGTATTATTAATGACTATGAAGCTCGCCATGGTCGGGACTTGATGGAATTTGCACTTAGGAGTCTGAATCTAGGGGGTATTCAGCCAGAACTTGATAGAAAATGCCTTTGAGAGTCCGAATCTAGAGGAAATTTAGACAGGATTTGAAGGAATTTGCACTTGGGAGTCCGAATCCAAAGTGGATTCAGACAGAACTTGAAGGAATTGCCTTTGAGAGTCCGAATCCAAGGGGGATTCAGACCGAACACCAAGGAATTTTCACTTGAGAGTCCGAATCCAAGGGGGATTCAGACCAAACACCAAGGAATTTGCACTTGGGAGTCCGAATCCACGGAGTATTCCGATCCCAATTTGATTCCTGCTAGTGACACCAGTACGGAGCAGTCAATTTTATTAGGCAGGTAATCCGCTAATCTTAAAATAATTCCTGCTCCATAAGAAGTCCGATAAATGTGCGGCTAGGTATGTGGCACTCAATCACTTTTACCAATTAAATCTTTGTATTTCCTTTCTAAAGTAGTGCATTTTATTTGACTAATAATTCACAATCTTTTATCATTAACACATACAAACAAATATCTCCTTAAAGGGGAGTAGCTTTTACAGCAAAGTCGTCATTACGGAGTCACTTCACTCCCGGCTTTGTTGGCAACCATTTGTCGTTGTTAGCAAGACCTTTACCTGTTTGTAAAGGTTTATTTACATTAAACCTTTACCATAGTGGTAGAGGTTTTTTATTGAAACATATTGTCAGAAAAATCAAATTTTAATATCAGGAAGGAAGAAAGAGATGAAACCCGGAAAACTAACTTTAGAAGAACTCATGAAACGAAATAAAGAGGAATTATTAAAGGATAAGTTACTAGTTGAGAGGATTGAAAAGCGCGTAGAAGAAAAAATTATAAAGCAATAACAGGTAGGGCCCCTCTCGAACAAGAATGGGGCCTTCGTTTATTTAAAAGCAACAACATACCCTCAGGTTTCAATATAGGTCATATCCAACCATTTTTCACTGCAAACGACCATTATCGACTACTACCTACACTTTGCCTCACAAAGGTTAACTAATTGTTTTTCCCATCTGAGATAGTGCATAGTGAATCCCATGCTGAAGTGTTTGAAATACTTCAAAACGACCAAGTGTCACATGAGATTCAACCATTTTAATGGCTAAGTTGGAAGAAATACCTACCAAAATTGATTTGGTACCTATTAAGGAAGCTGCTGAGCCAATTTTTACAATCAGATCAATCGTAAAATGGTCCACTTCTGTATCTAGACCTGTTAAATCAAGAATAAGATAATTAGCCTTATGCTTAGGCAAATTGTTTAAGGTGTTGATCATAAGATCTTCGGACCGGTCCTCTTCGTATTTCCCGACCAGTGGTACAACAACAATTCCATCGAATACAGGTATGATCGGAGAAGATAGTTTTTTTACCAAATTCCGAAGCTCACTTGTTTTCTGTTCCACCATTTTTTCTAAGCGTAAAATCTGTTCAGACTCGTTTTTCCGAGCTAACTGGTGTATGTTTGTGGTCGCCGTAATATTGGAAGGAAAGTATTTAACAATGCTGTACTCAGATCCTTCGAGTTGGTCTTGTTCATATTCGTACCAAATGTTCTCTCCAAAAAGGCTAGTGAATAGCCCAGCAAAATGAGCCGCTAAAAAAGCAGATCCTTTATTCTTCCCTTGTGCCAAGTTAATTTTGTATTCCCAGCTGTCTCGGATATGAGCCTCAAGCGTTTTCTTTTCATAATCGAGGTGCTTTATTTCAGCTCTTCCCCAACCGGCAGAGGCGTATGTATTGGTAATCATTTCTGCTGCTTCAGACACATCAAAGTCCTTGATTTTCCGAAAATAGTCCCCTACTACAATCCCTTGACGATACCCGGTCGTCTCAAGGACCAAATTGGATGCCTCTTCCCCAGATACCTCTTCAATGGTGTCAAAAAAAGACTTCATAGCACTATTGATCCAAAAAAGGACAGCATCTTGATTTTCATATTGAAACTTTCCTTTTTCAACCTCCCAAGTAAAATCAAGACCTTCTATATTAACTTTCGAGTTCTTGCTCATTCCTGCCACCTCATGTCTTGTAATATCTGCACCCAAATCCTTAAAACCTCCCAGCTACATGGAACCCCTCCCTAATTTTACTATAAACCTTATATTTTTCCATTTATATGATAAAATAGCTCAAAATTCCCTTCTTTCAAATTTGAAATTTAATATAATCGTTATATTAGTTACATTTAACATCTAATTTAAACAAACCTGTAAATTTGTAACAGTGAATCGTATGATACATTAAATTTACAAGTAATATTAAAGAGTTGATACTATGTTAAATGTGAAAGAAACTACGGAATTACTTCGGAGTGAAGGCATCGCGGATAATGAAGAGACGGTGATTCGTTGGATTCTCGATGGAAAAATAAGGGCCAAAAGAACAAAGGATTTGAACATCAATTTTTCTATTGACCCTTTTGATTTAGCTACTTTTATTGTTGAAAAGAAAAATGAGAGAATGAGTCAACAATTTGGCGTTGATTATGAGCATTGGGAAAAAACGTTTCATGAAAACACAAAATTAAAAGAGAAAATGGAAGAACTAGAAATAACTATACGAATTGAACGAGCCAAAGTTCTCTCACTGAAAAAAATGGTCAGATCTGAGAAATCATTATTCGGGCCTGCCCCTTATTCCATCCACTCCCTCTTAGGAGTTGAGGAGAATGGTGACAAGGACTTGTTAAAGAAAGAACTAAAAAAACTACTAAAATTCCTTCATCCAGATCGTGGTGGGGATGAAAGACTATTTAAAGTGTTTTATGAACACTACGAAAAAATGAATCTTAAATAATTTTATAATTACAATGAAAGGTGGTCATTTTATGGCAGACTTAAACTTACAACAACTAGTAGAGGCGATACCTAAATCTGTATTAAATGCATCTGATCGCGATCTGGAAGGATTCCAGAAAATCCTACAAGAAACGATCAAATTAAGAGAAGGACATCTTAATCTACAAAAAATGATAAAAAGCTACTCGTTATCGAGTCCCACTCATACGAATCAACGATAATGAAATGGAGGACATTTTCTTAAAGGATGTCCTCCTTTTTTCTATGCAAGAGTGTTTCGTTTGACCATGTTATACCATCTTACTCCTCCATGTTGTGATTCGGATAATCCATGGTTAACAAAACCTAAATTTTCATAAAAAGTAATTAAATTATGTTTACAAGTTAATGTGATTCCTTCTCTTTCATTTTTTTCAACAAGCTCCTCCATTTTTTCAATCAAGTTTTTTGCAATTCCTTTGTTTCTTGCCTGTATGGACACAGCTAGTCCTAAGATGCTCTGATACCCTCCTTTTGTCGGGTTCTCATTGATTTTCTCAAAAAGATCATCGGTTATGAAAGGTTGATTAATGATGGGACCATTAATATACCCAAGGATCTCCCCTTCCTTTTCTGCCACAATAAATGTATCAGGTATCAACTGTATCCTCTCGACAAATGCGTCTTTTGTGGCAGCTTCTTCTTTAGAGAACCCTTCATTCTCAATTAATAACAGCTGTTCTAAATCTGTAGATTGAACATTTCTTAAAGTAATCATCTTGATATATTTCCCCCTCTTGTTCTCTAAATTCATAAGTTACAGCACATTCAAAATTGTCTTCTAGCATTCTCATGTATAAAATAAAGTTCTAATTACGAGGATACTAAAATGCTTAATAGGTTGCAAAAATAGAAGTCAGTTTGAACTTTTTTATCTTTAATTCAAACTATTTTTTTGTTTTAATTATAGACCAAAAGACCCGAGTGACAATTCAGTACAAAAGTTTTACCGCAACCTTTGTTTAGTCCACGTTTTTCTTGGATCCACCTATGTCTAGCATCATATCTTAATTTCAAAAGGGGAAATTTTTTATGAGAAGTATTAAGGGAAAAATATTATTCAGTTTTGGTCTGATTCTTGCTATATTGGTCGTCATTGCCTCCTACAGCTTCTTTTCGATTTCTTCCATATCTAATGATGTAGAAGACATCACAGCAAACGATATGAAATTTTTAGAAGCTGCAAATTCGATGACCTTTAGTGTGGCCAATCGAGCAAAAATCGCCAGAGATTACATACTTTTTAATGATAGTGAATTTAAAGAGCAGTTTCTAGCTGAAACAGAAATGGCAAAAGAAACCGAAGAACTCTTATTAGCAGCGATTAATGAAGGTCGTATTTCTAAAGAAATCGAGTCTGCATTGATGGATGCGGATGAAAAAACAAGTAAGTGGAGAAAACTTGTAACCGATGAAATTATTCCTCTTTATGATAGTGGAGACGTGGAAGGCGCCATTGCCCTAATGGAGGAAGAATGCTTACCTTACAGCCAGGAAGCCATCGATGCGTGGGTAAAAGTCGTAGACATGCAAAATCAGATTACAGTGACTCAAGCAGAGAATGTGGAATCTTTAGCTGATAGCTCTGAGAGTCTGATTACTTTTGGTTCTCTTATCGCGATTGTGATTGCGATTGTGATTGGGTTATATAATGCTAAAGTGATTTCGAATAATATCTCTCTAGTCGTTAAACGGTTGGAAAAAATCGCTAGTGGTGATTTACGTGGAGATCACTTAAAAACCAATTCGAAAGATGAACTCGGACGTTTAATCGGTGCCTCAAACATCATGGTAAATCATTTAAAGTCATTAATACAAAAGGTCGCTGAAACATCCAATCAAGTGGCTGCTGCTTCACAGGAATTTCATGCTTCCGCTGAACAAACTTCTTCTTCAGCCGAACAAATTACTTTCTCTATCCAAGGAATTGCGTCAGGTGCTGAAACATCTTCTGTCAGTTCACAAGAAACCGTTTTGGCAATGAATGAAATGGCTCATAATATGTTAAAAATCGCCCAAGCTTCCAAGCAAGTGGCTGTAGCATCTCAAGATTCTACTCAACGAGCAAAGGAAGGAAATGAACTGGTTCAACATGCGGTACAACAAATGGACTCGATTCAACAATCCGTTGGTCACACCTCTAATCTTGTTCTTACGTTAGGCGAAAGTTCTAAGGAAATTGGACAAATTGTAGGTGTCATTACGGGGATAGCCGATCAAACTAACCTATTAGCGCTAAATGCAGCAATTGAAGCTGCCCGTGCAGGAGACCATGGACGAGGTTTTGCTGTTGTAGCAGATGAAGTGAGAAAATTAGCGGAGCAATCAAAAGTTTCAGCCGACCAAATTGCGAAACTGATTCACCAAATTCAATTTCATACAAGAACTGCAGTAGAATCTATGGCTGATGGATTAAAGGAAGTCGAGGTTGGAACAAAGGTCATTCATGAAACTGGAGAGAACTTCAAACGAATTTTCGATTCTGTTCAAATCGTTACCAATCGCATTCACGAGGTATCTTCTTCTGCCGAACAGATGGCTAAGACCACGGAAAACATTACAAATAACGTTCAATCTCTTGCTACCATTGCACAAGACACATCTTCTAACTCTCAAAATGTAGCTGCTGCATCTGAACAACAATTGGCTACTATGCAGGAAATGGCTGCATCTGCCTTCGCATTAAATCATTTAGCAGAGGAGTTAAAGAAAGAGTTAACGAAGTTCCAGGTGTTGTAATTACTCAAAAGGATCTAAAAAGCTCAGAGTTACATGGTAAAGGGTTCCGTTTTCGGGTACTTTCTTATTAAAATACACAAGAATTGACGTATGAATCGGCATACGTCTTTTCTTTATTTATCGGTTGTGGGGTTTAGTTTAAGCAACCGAGCTGATAAATAGACGGAGAAATTCCCCCTATGTATTAATGATTATGAAAAAAAGCTAGAATAGAAGGAGAGATTCCGACTATTGGCTAGAAAACTTATAAAATAGGAGATTTTACTTTGCATAAGCGGAAAACCTCCCCTTATTCCCCCCAAAACGAGGCTCCATTCTTCATCTAACCGGAAATTCTCCACTTATTTTACTTTTGCTAGTTACTCGATTAAGGACAAGACATTTTATTTAATAGGGAGTGAGTTTTATCTCAAAAATCCAAGAGAACCTCATTCTAACATTGAGTCTTCGTTTTTAGTAGAACTATTTTTCTATACATCCCATTGAATAGTATAGGAATATCCTCTTTAATCGATAGGTTCTCGTTGTGATTTTCATACAATTTTTCGAAATCCCTTCCAATGTCAGTCCCTAATAACTGTATCACCGGCCTAAGTACTCGTTTCAATATGGAAAGTTTTTTACCCTTTGGAGAGAACTTATCAAAAATTAAAATCTCACCATTCGGTTTTAAAACCCTTTCCATCTCCTTCAAACATTTGTCTTCGTCAGGAACTACTGACAATATAAGACTTGCCACTACTAAATCAAATTGATGATCAGGAAAATCCATATTTTGTGCATCCATATTCAAGAATTCAACTGAAGAATTTTTAAATTTTTCTCTTGCTTTGTCTAACATCGCCTTCGAGTAATCAATACCAGTAATATCAAATTTATTCAGGTCGATTAATTCTAGATCCGCTCCTGTGCCAACCCCAACAAAGAGAATACTTTGATGATCCCCCTCAAAAATACCTTTTCCAAATATCTGTTTTCGAGCTTTTAGGAATTTTCCTGAATTGAAAAACTGATCGTACACGTTCCCCCACAATTTATATATCATTTTATTCCAACGATTATTCATCACTCACCTCTTTACTAATGACCCAACACTTGGATAACTATTATTCCTCTTTATATTTTAACATTTATTCCCTACAATTTCTGATCCTACTGTCCTATTTTTCTTTGATCTGTTCCCGGATTTTTTGAAGTTCTTCAAAGGATAATTCACTTAGAGAATTTCTTATTTCTTCCTCAATTTTTTTCCGGTTGTTTTCTTGATAACGTTCCCACCAGTTTCTGAGACCTTCTGTATGATCCAATATGTATTCAAAATCTATTTCATCTACCTCTTCATCTGATATATACTCCAATACCGCTGCTAACATATGTGAAAGGCTTTCTACTTCCTCTTTGTTCGGTTGATTACTTGGCAAATGGACAATTTTCTCTTTTTCTGACTCTTCTTCCGTTTGTGCAGGCTTTCTAGGCATCGTACCTCTCCTTTTTTTTCTTTATTAATTAAAGATAGTATGACCATTAATCAATGGAGCCATTATCGTTGGATTATGAATGAATTGCAAACTTTGTATACTCAGTATTAAAAAGTTAAATATTGTTTCTTGATTGTGTAAATAATTGGTAACTTGGACATTCTCTTGCTTTTTCTGATGTATGATAGGTTTGTAAGTTACTTAAAGCGCAAATAGGAGGCAATGAAAATGGAAAAATTAAAGAAACTACAAAAAGGGTTATTAGCTCTGTTAGCAACTTTTATGGTAATTGGATTTGCCACAGGCTGCAGCGAAGACACAACAGAAGAAACTGAAACAGAAGAAAACCAAACGGAAGAAGGCACTGAAGAAAGCACTGAAGAGTCTGATAACGAATAAGAGGTAACCCCTGTCATGTTCATTGACAGGGGTTTATACCTGAAACAATTAATATACCTGAAGATACAAATCTTTATCTGATTCCCATTCCGCATATGCCACTTCTTTCACTGAAGATATATTTCTTTCATTGAGGCGTTTGATTAACCCTTTATAATCCATACCAGACTCCTGTAAATGTTCCATAATGACTTCCCCATCACTGATTATGGTCAGAGGAACCATTCGTTTGGTTATTTTTAAGTTAAAATCTTTATATGTAGGTTTATCTGCCTCTTGTTTTTTTAAGATACTTATTGAGCCATTTGGTTCTAAAATGGCATATTCAACGTCTCGTAAGGAAAAAACATCCTTAGACCGAAGCAATTGTTGAAGTTGATTAATATCAAGGTGATTCTTTTTGAGTTCTTTCCAATCTAATTTCCCTTCAAGTATGATAAAGGATGGTTTTCCTTCTAAAAATAACCGAAGTCTTAGGGATTTCTGGGTCGTTAATTCCGTTATATAGATCAGGAGACCCCATATCGTGATACCAAAAAAGATCTTCAAAAGATTTATTTTCGGATCAAAAACCGCACTTCCTACAAATTCACCTAACACGAGTGCGGATATAAAATCAAACGGAGTGATTTGACTAATTTGGG
The DNA here is from genome assembly GCF_050586445.1 of Bacillus coreaensis. Taxonomy (NCBI): domain Bacteria; kingdom Bacillati; phylum Bacillota; class Bacilli; order Caryophanales; family Bacillaceae; genus Bacillus; species Bacillus coreaensis. The sequence goes on along the minus strand of NZ_JBOCCY010000009.1, from coordinate 499 downwards.
TTTTCCCAAGAATCTTCACGATAATAAATAGAAAAACATAACCACCAACCAGCTCAACTAGCATCTGTACATAACCCAACTCTATCACCTTTCTAATACCTTACATGATTTTAAAGAAACTCTCCAAAGCCCAATGTAACCTGCTATCCCATTAGAAAAAGGATTTAAATACCTCTGACTCTTCTTCACACTGTGTACAACGGTAGGTAATCTCCATCGCATCTTCATAGGTTTTATGAAGTGTATCCTCTTTGCAGTTCTCACAATACTGAATCTGTTCTGCTTCAACGCCCAAAATGATTCCTCCAATTTTTCGTTATGAATACTGTTAGATTCTCCAAGAGCGATTAGATTTATTAAGCGAGCTGGGCGGCAACTCTCTTTTTTTAAAAGCTAAAATAAAAACCACCCGTGAGAACGGGTGGTTTTCTCTGCGGCTAAAAGCCTTTGTTACTGACCAAACCCTAAAGGGCTACTGAAGGGTTCGCCAAGTGTACTA
>NZ_JBOCCY010000008.1:0-167897 GCF_050586445.1 Bacillus coreaensis | reverse complement strand
TCCCAAAGATCCGCTCGACTTGCATGTATTAGGCACGCCGCCAGCGTTCGTCCTGAGCCAGGATCAAACTCTCCAATAAAGAGTAAGATTAGCTCTTAAAGTTTAAAACTTAGTTAAAACGTTGACGTTTGTTGTTGTCTTGTTCAGTTTTCAAGGTTCAATTAAGCACTTGATTATCTTACTATATCATTTCACCGTTGTCAACTTCTGCGAAAAAACTTTTTTAATCGTTATTTTCAAGTCGTTGTTGTCGGCTACAAGTAATACTATATCATCTTAATTCGCAGAAGTCAACTTCTGTTTTAAAATTATTTTTTCAAGAGGCTTCAACATCTGAAGCCAAGGATTACATATTACATAATTCTTTTATAAAAAACAAGAGGTTTATCATATATTTGTACACTAAAATAATAACCAGCAAAAGTTGTCAAATATAAAAGCAAGGCACGAATGGCCCTGCTAGTTAATTGACTATTACTTTTCCAACCATACCTTCCTTGACATGGTACCTACATATTAGTTCGTATGTACCAGGGGTTTTCGGATTTACAGTAATTGTTTTTTCTTTACCCGGCTGAACTTCTGCGTCAATTCCGAGCTTTTCCACTGTAAAGGTATGCTCTTTCTTACCTTTGTTTTTCAATATCAACGTTGTCGTTTTTCCATTGGGGATAGTAATGGCTTTTGGATTAAAGTAATCATCGTTTAACTCGACCTCAATCGCTTTCTCCATTTCCATAGGTTGCGTAACGTCACCGACTTTGGCAAACACACCGAATGGTGTAGTCATAACCAGAATCATCGAAAGCAAAACGACTAACCCTGTTAACCTCATTTTCATAGACAATCCCTCCTTTCCTAAGAACTATTTTCTTCTAATTCGTAAAATATTATCACTTTAAATTTGTTTTCCAACTTCCTTCTAAATAGAGCTTTTTACAATAACTGAGACAAAGATTATCGATCGACCTATGAATCAACTTCACACAGCACTTATTTCATTATTTAATAAATTGTACTTATTTCGTTAAGTCAAACATCTTTACTATGCTATATAATAATATAGGAACATTTGTTCCATAAGAGAAGAGGAAGCTAATTGAAGGAATGGGAAGCTTCATATATAGCTGGAACTATTGATGGTGAAGGTTCTATAAGCCTAACCAGAATGCATAAAGGGGAATTTAGGTGACCTTGTATTTCGATCTCCTCTACTGATAAAGAATTATTGATTTACATAAAAAGCTTAACAGATGGAGTAATATACAATAAAAAAAATTATAATCCTGAAAGACATAAAGACTCCTACACATTAACTATTAAGAAAAAAGAAAAGGTGTTTGAAGTATTGGAAAAAACACACCCCTATTTAAGGGTTAACAAAAAACGAGCACATGCCCTTTGGATTCTAAGATTTTATGATAATGTTAGTCGAAGAAACGGGAAATATTCACCCACATTATTAAAACAAAAACTACAATTCAAAGAGGAATTTTTTCAGTTATAGCTTTTTAGACAAAATAAAAACCACCAAATATGTATTTGGTGGAGACGGTGGGACGTGCTATTCCATTCTTTCGAGATGGCACTGACTATATCTTAAACCTGTTAGTTACAGGTTCTTCGGCGTATTATGCAGATCGTAGTTTTGCTTGCTTCACAAGCAGGATGCTGCATCCTAGTACTACCATATTGGCAGCCTATAAGTCGATACACGGCTGTTGAATTGCTTCACATACCGCTCGGCATTGCCTTATCGCCACGAGTGCGACTTAGGTTTCACCGATAAAGCCGAATTTTCACTTGTATGTTACCACACAAGGCGACTATGAACTAATCGAACCCACGTCCAAAGATATCGCCACTTAAGCGTCTACGAGTGTAGTCGACATATTCGTATTTCGCTGAACCATCTGCCTATCGACAGGCGCCCGGTCAGCTAGTCTGGTTGTTCTCTTCCTTCACCCTCAGACGGTGGGATCCGGCGTAGTCCACTTAAAGTGAGTCCCTTACCCTACCACATGGACGATGGAGGGAGGAACAGCTACGCGCTATTAAGCAGCGAAAGCTAAGTTGTTGTTTGTTTTGCCAGTTATAGGCTTTGACGTTTTAACGAGGCCGATCCCCTCGACTCGCAACCTAAGCTCGAACTACCCCTGTCGAATCCGTAACGTCCCCTCAAGTTAAAGGTGCGCTATTGGTATTTCACGCTAGCGTACGTTAGGAAAGTCTGAAGGTAAGCTTCAGAGCTAAGAATATGTTTGTCAGTTACCCGACATAAGTTATTATAGCATACTTCTTTACGATTTCAATTGTAAGTTTTTGTAAGTAACTTATTTCTGTCTTTCTCGGAAAGCTCGTTCGATGTCACGCTTTGCTTCCTTCTTTTTCAGATCTTCACGCTTATCGTAGTTCTTCTTCCCTTTTCCAAGACCAATTAAAATCTTTGCGTAGCCATTTTTCAAGTATACTTTCAGAGGAACTAGCGCATAACCCGCTTCCTTTGTTTCGCCTAATAGTTTATCAATTTCTCTCTTATGAAGCAATAACTTACGTTGGCGAAGAGGGTCGTGGTTGTAGCGATTTCCTTGCTCGTATGGGCTAATATGAGCATTTAATAGATAGATTTCGCCGTTTTGAATTCTTGCATACGAATCTTTTAAGTTTATACGACCATTACGAATCGATTTAATTTCCGTTCCTTGGAGAACCATTCCTGCCTCATATGTTTCTTCAATAAAGTAGTCGTGATTTGCCTTTTTATTTTGGGCAACGACCTTCCCCATTCCTTTTGGCACGATATTCTCCTCCTTTCGTGCTCGTCTGTTTCTCTATTGTAGCAAACTTCCCCAATAGAGGGAAGAAGAGAGCCATACTGAATGGCTCTCTCTGTATGATTACCGTTTTTTCTTACGCTTCGCTTTAGGAGCATTTTCGAAATGCTTCTTTTTCTTACGAGCAGAGCCAGGGCTAGAACCTGATCCACCACGCGGCTTCGAGCCAGCAGATCCGCCAGATCCGCCTCTTGGGTCCCCAGCACCTGCTTTCCTGCGAGGCTTTTTCTCGGTACTGCCTGTTTTAAATACCCTAGGTGTACGATCGCGATCAACTGGACGAGCTCCCTTCATACCAACGACTTCAAAGTCGATGGAACGCTCGTCTTTATCAACTTTTACGACACGTACAGTAATTTCGTCTCCAATTCGGTAGACCTTCCCGGTACGTTCACCGATCATTGCATAGTGACGCTCATCAAAGCGATAATAATCATCCGTCATATAGCTAACGTGAACCAAACCTTCAATCGTATTCGGCAACTCAACAAACATTCCAAAGTTTGTCACCGAACTAATCATGCCATCGTATTCCTCACCGATTTTATCCATCATATATTCCGCTTTTTTCAGCTCATCTGTCTCACGCTCGGCATCAACTGCACGACGTTCCATCTTAGAGGTATGTTCTGCAATGTCTGGTAAGCGAGCATCCCATTTTTCACGCGTTGCTTGATCAAGCTTACCCTCAATAAGATACGTTCGAATGAGGCGATGAACGATTAAGTCTGGGTAACGACGGATTGGTGACGTAAAGTGCGTATAGAACTCCGTTGATAGTCCAAAATGACCAAGACTTTCTGGATCGTACTTCGCCTGCTGCATCGAGCGAAGCATAACGGTTGAAACAACCATCTCTTCAGGCTTTCCTTGTACTTCTTCAATGATTTCCTGAAGCGCACGAGGATGAACCGAATTCGCTGTTCCTTTTACGATATAGCCAAAATTCGTGATAAACTCGAAAAACTTACGTAGTTTATCTTCCTTTGGATCTTCGTGAATACGATAGATAAATGGCACCTCCAGCCAATGGAAATGCTCAGCAATTGTTTCGTTTGCCGCAAGCATGAATTCTTCAATTAACCTTTCCGCAACGGAACGCTCACGAATGACCACATCCGTTGGTTTGCCATCCTCTTCAACAAGAACCTTTGCTTCTTTAAAGTCAAAGTCAATAGCTCCTCGATTCATCCTCTTATTACGTAGGATAGCTGCTAGCTCTTCCATCATCTCAAACATAGGGATAAGTGGCTCGTAACGATTCAAGAGCTCCTCGTCTTTGTCGGTTAAGATTTTATTCACGTCACTATAGGTCATACGTTCTTTTGTTTTGATCACACTTTGGAAAATTTCGTGATTAACGACTTCCCCCGTCGATGTTATCTCCATCTCACAAGAAAGCGTTAGACGGTTAACCTGTGGATTCAAAGAGCAGATCCCATTTGACAAGCGGTGCGGAATCATCGGAATCACACGGTCCACAAGGTACACACTTGTCCCTCTATCGGCAGCTTCACGATCAATCGGAGACTCCTCCGTTACATAATGTGATACGTCAGCAATATGTACGCCCAGCTTGTAATTTCCGTTAGGAAGCTTTGTAACCGTTACAGCATCGTCCAAGTCTTTTGCATCGGCACCGTCAATGGTAACGATATCTTGGTCACGAAGATCGCGGCGACCTACGAGATCCTTTTCATCAATTTCATCTGGAGTCTCATTTGCTTGCTTGATGGCTTCTTCTGGAAATGGCCCTGGAAGTCCATGCTTATGAATGACTGAAAGAATATCAACTCCTGGATCATTTTTATGTCCAAGAATTTCAATAACTTCACCTTCTGCGCTTTTTCTTCCTTCTGGATACATCGTGAGAAGCACGACAACTTTATGTCCTTCCACTGCCCCTTTTGCAGCAGCTTTAGGAATAAAAATATCACTCGTAAACTTTTTATCATCTGGAATCACAAAGCCAAAATGCTTGCTTTCTGTATAGGTTCCAACCACTTGCTGAATACCACGCTCAAGAATTCGTACGATCGTTCCTTCTCTCCTCTGGCCAGAGGTTTCTGAGTTTACACGTGCTAATACGGTATCACCGTGCATGGCATTATTCGTTTCATTTGGCGGGATAAAGATATCATCCATTCCTGGTTCTTCAGGAATAACGAATGCAAATCCCTTCGAGTGTCCTGTTAATTTTCCTCTTATTAGGTTCATCTTGTCTGGCAGTCCGTAACGATTGCTTCTTGTTCGGACGACAAGTCCCTTTTCTTCCATATGTACAAGTGCTTTTACAAAATCTTTAAAATCACCAGAGTCCTGGATCCCAAATGCTTCTTCCAGCTCCTGTACAGTTAGAGGCTTGTAGGCTTCGTCCTTCATATAATGAAGAAGTTTATCGACGTGTTGTTTAATACTTTCGTCCATAGTAAACCCTCCTTTTCACTTATTCTTCCCAATTTAAACTTTCTAAAAACTGAAAAACGTCTTCGTGTAACTGTTCCTTCTCTTTATCTAGGGTGATGACGTGTCCAGATTCTTCGTACCATTTAATAGACTTTTCATCAGATTCAATTCCGTTGTAAATAATGTTGGCACTGTCTGTATTGATCATATGATCATGGCGTGCTTGAACAACAAAGGTTGGAGCGTAAATATGATCCACATGATCACGAACATCAGCAATAAGGTTTTGTAGTGCCTTCAATGTGTTCATTGGCGTCTTTTTAAAGTCATCCATCTCTGCTTCGACTTGTTCAGCTGATTTTCCTTCACGTCTTTTAAATTCCCGAGCGTAATCCAGGATTCCCTCATACATGACTTCTTCACTTTTTATGTACATCGGGGCACACATTGGAACAATTCCCTTAATAGGTACAGTGTAACCCAATTTCAGTGAAAATACGCCACCTAGAGACAGCCCAGCCACAGCAATTTCCTTGTGGCCCTTATTTTTCAGGTACTCGTACGCCTCTGTCACGTCCTCCCACCAGTCTTCAGGTCCCGTATGGACAAGTTCTTCCGGTGGAACTCCATGCCCTTTGTAGTGCGGCGCATGACAGGTGTACCCTCTTTTTTCTAAAAAACGACCTAGAATTCGTACGTCTGCACTGTTTCCTGTAAATCCGTGTAGGAGAAGAACCGCTCGTGATCCCCCTTCAAACGTAAATGGCTTTGGCATAGCAATTTTCATATGTAAAACTCCTTTAAACTGTTCGTATCTATTTAATTATTGTAATCATAGTTTGCGACGACATTCCAATGATATGTTCGAACATTTCACAACAGCCACAAAAAAACCTGACCCCGAAAGTGGCCAGGTTTGTAGACTCTTAAAAAACGTACGCTAGTAAAACCGTTAGGATAAAGAAGAATACCGATAAAACGATTGTCGCACGGTGGAGGTATAGGTCAAGTCCACGTGCTTTTTGCTTCCCGAATAACTGTTCCGCTCCACCCGAGATAGCACCAGAAAGACCTGTACTTTTTCCAGACTGAAGAAGCACAACCACAATCAAAGCGATCGAAACGACCACAAGTAATACAGTAACTAATGTTTCCATAAAAAGTCCACCTCCTAAAACGCACATTGCAGTAGTTTAAATGTACCATAACACAAGTTTATAAACAATAGTTTCCTTTTGGAGGAAATGTGGGGGTGATGGGAGAAATGGTAGAGGAGATCATTTTGATTGGAGTGGTGTTATTGTTTGTTAAGGATTTTGAGATGCCTTTAGCCATTTATAAGTTAATGGCATTGGAAAAACGGTTAAATGCAGGTCAATGCGTGAAAGCTGAAGTGACGAGTGAATTAGCTAGAAGACTTGCCGGACATAAAGGTGAGCAATCCCTCTTGTATTATCTTCAACAACTCCCCGAAAAAGAGTACTTTATTTTCCACAATTTACGTCTTCCATTAGGAGAATTCTACTTTCAAATTGATTTCCTAGTTCTAACTACTAGATTTGCATTGCTACTCGAAACGAAAAATATTATGGGTACGTTGTTTTTTGATTCAGCATTTGGTCAACTGATTCGCATGAAAGATGGGGAGGAAAACGGATTTCAGGACCCAATCACACAGGCGAAGAGACAACAAGAGAAGTTGGGAGCGTGGTTATTGAAACACTGTGGTTTGCGTATTTCAATAGAGTACTTTGTGGTGGTAAGCAACCCAGCTTCCATTATACGAACTGATCCTGGTAAAGCATACTTGTTTCAGTGTGTTATTCATAGTGATAAGTTACCAGAGCGAATTAACGGACTGAATAGTAAATTCAAAATGGATATTTTGGATCAACGTGGAGTTAAAAGAGTAAGTAAGCTTCTTTTAAAGAGTCATCGGCCTGCTGAATATAATGCACTTGGTCGATTTGGGTTATCTCCTGCTGATATTTGTAAAGGGGTGAAATGCGGTGCTTGTGGTAGATTGAGGATGGAGCGATTGTATGGGAAGTGGTATTGTGCGTATTGTGACAATAACGATGCTAATGCACATATTTCTGCACTGAAAGACTACTTTTATTTAATAAAACCGACGATAACGAACCAGGAATTTCGGGAATTTATGTTGTTAGAGTCTCCGGATGTGGCTAAACGTCTATTAAACGAGTTAAACCTGGACTATTCCGGATCAAATAAGGGGCGAATCTATTATCCAAAAGCCAGCGTAGAGGAAATATCAGCGAGTTTATAAATATATCAGCGACTTTTGCAACTATATCAGCGAGTTTTTGAATATATCGGCGACTTTCACCAATATATCAGCGACTACCACACTCCTAATCGTCCAACTGAACTCACAAAAAAGCGGGCCCAACAAAAGGCCCGCCCATTAACTCAAATTACTTCTTCAAGTTATAAAGTGATTTCATTCCATCGTATACAGCTAGTTCGCCAAGCTCGTCTTCGATGCGAAGAAGTTGGTTGTACTTAGCAATACGGTCTGTACGGCTCATAGAACCAGTCTTGATTTGACCAGCGTTTGTAGCTACTGCGATGTCAGCGATTGTTGCATCTTCAGTTTCACCAGAACGGTGAGAAACAACTGCTGTGTAACCAGCGCGCTTCGCCATTTCGATTGCTTCGAAAGTTTCAGTAAGAGTACCGATTTGGTTCACTTTGATAAGGATTGAGTTAGCAATTCCTTTTTCGATACCTTCAGCAAGCTTCTTTGTGTTTGTAACGAATAGGTCGTCACCAACTAATTGAACGCGGTCACCGATGCGCTCAGTTAATAGCTTGTGGCCTTCCCAGTCGTTTTCGTCTAAACCATCTTCAATTGAGATGATTGGGAATTCGTTAACTAATTCTTCGTAGAAGTTAACCATTGCTTCAGAAGATAAACCAGTGCGGCCTTCTCCAGCTAGGTCATATTGTTTTGTTTCTTTGTTGAAGAACTCAGAAGACGCTACGTCCATACCTAAGAAAATGTCTTTTCCAGGCTCGTAACCAGCATTTTTGATTGCTTCCATGATCACTTGTAGAGCTTCACGGTTTGAACCAAGGTTTGGAGCGAATCCACCTTCGTCACCTACAGCTGTGTTAAGACCTTTGTCAGAAAGAACTTTCTTTAATGAGTGGAAAATTTCAGCACCCATACGGATAGCTTCTTTGAAAGTAGGAGCTCCTACTGGTAAAATCATAAATTCTTGGAAGTCAACGTTGTTGTCAGCATGAGATCCACCGTTGATGATGTTCATCATTGGAGTTGGAAGTTGCTTCGCGTTGAATCCACCAAGGTAACGGTATAATGGAAGACCAACAAATTCAGCAGCAGCGTGTGCAACAGCCATAGAAACACCTAGGATTGCGTTAGCGCCTAGCTTACCTTTGTTTTCAGTTCCGTCTAATTGAATCATTGTACGGTCGATTCCAACTTGGTCAGTTACATCCATACCGATGATTTCTTCAGCGATAATATTGTTTACGTTATCTACCGCTTTTTGAACACCTTTTCCAAGGTAGCGTGACTTGTCGCCGTCACGTAGTTCTACTGCTTCGTGCTCACCAGTTGATGCACCAGATGGAACGATTGCGCGTCCGAATGAACCAGACTCCGTAATTACTTCTACTTCTACAGTTGGATTTCCGCGTGAATCTAATACTTCACGAGCGTATACATGTTGAATATATGGCATAATAAAATCTCTCCTTAAAATGGTTTTTTAATAGTCATGGTCAGTTTCGTCAAAGACGTAAACTGCCTTTTTACTTTTGAAAAATGGTCAGTAACGTTTGCTTCCGCCATGTGCTAGCAGGTCCGGCATCCACAATCGATACCAAATTACTTCTTAAGTAATGTCTTCCCAGTCATTTCAGCTGGTTGTGCTACGTTTAATAGTTCAAGCATCGTTGGTGCAAGGTCGCCAAGGATTCCGTCTTCACGAAGCTCTATGCCTTCCTTAGTAACAATAACTGGAACTGGGTTTGTGGTGTGAGCAGTCATTGGGTTACCCTCTAATGTCACTACTTCATCAGCATTCCCATGATCGGCTGTGATTATCGCTGTTCCACCTTTTTTAATGATGAGATCAACAATACGACCAAGGCACTCATCTACCGTTTCAATCGCTTTAATTGTTGGCTCTAACATTCCAGAGTGACCTACCATATCAGGATTAGCGAAGTTTAAGATAATCGCATCGAAGTTATCTTCCTCGATCTCTTTTACTAACGCGTCTGTTACTTCATAAGCACTCATTTCTGGTTGAAGGTCATATGTTGCAACTTTCGGTGAGTTGATCAAGATACGCTTTTCACCAGGGAATTCCGCCTCACGTCCACCGCTCATGAAGAACGTTACGTGTGGGTATTTTTCTGTTTCAGCGATACGAAGCTGTGACAGATTGTTTTGAGATAACACTTCACCAAGTGTGTTATCAAGGTTTGTAGGTTCAAAGGCTACATATCCATCAACCGTTTCACTAAAGTGTGTTAAGCACACGAAGTTTAAGTGTTGTGGATGCTTATCGCCGCGGTCGAACGAACGGAAATCTTTATTTGTAAACGTGTTAGAAATTTGGATTGCACGGTCTGGACGGAAGTTATAGAAAATAACTGCGTCATTATCAGAAATCGTTGCAACCGGCTCTCCATTTTCCTTTTTCAAAACAGATGGAAGAACGAATTCGTCGAAGATTCCGTTGTTGTAAGAGTCTTCTACAACATCCATAGCGTTTGAGTAGGCAGGACCTTCTCCGTACACCATTGCACGGTAAGATTTTTCTACACGTTCCCAACGCTTGTCACGGTCCATCGAGTAGTAACGACCAGAAATCGTTGCAAACTGACCAACACCGTATTCTTTCATCTTTTCTTCAGCTTGCTTGATAAAGTCACCAGCAGACTGTGGTGCTACGTCGCGGCCGTCTAAGAATGCATGAACGTATACGTTCTTCACACCTTCCTGAGCAGCTAACTTGAGTAGCGCAAATAAATGCTGAATATGACTATGAACTCCACCATCAGACAATAATCCGAATAAGTGAAGATTTGTTCCGTTCTTTTTCACGTGATTGATCGCATTTAAGAATGTTTCATTACGCTCGAATTCACCTTCACGAATCGATACATTCACACGTGTTAAGCTTTGGTACACAATACGTCCTGCACCGATGTTTAAGTGGCCTACTTCGGAGTTACCCATTTGACCTTCAGGTAATCCTACCGCTTCCCCAGAAGCAATTAGCTGTGCGTGTGGATAGCTGTTCCAAAAACGTTCAAAATTTGGTTTGTTCGATTGTGCAACTGCATTTCCCATACGCTCGCCACGAAGTGCAAAGCCGTCAAGGATGATTAACGCAACAGGAGACTTACTCATTCTTACCTGCCTCCAATAATTGTACAAACGAATCAGCTTCTAAGCTTGCTCCACCAACTAAAGCGCCGTCGATATCTGGCTGTGCCATGTACTCAGCGATGTTACCTGGTTTTACACTTCCGCCGTATTGGATGCGAACAGCAGCTGCTACTTCGTTAGAGTAGTTGTCTGCAACTACTTGGCGAATATGTGCACATACTTCGTTTGCATCTTCAGCAGTAGAAGATTTACCTGTTCCAATTGCCCAGATTGGCTCATAAGCGATAACCGTTTGCTTAACTTGCTCTTCTGTTAAGCCAACAAGTGCTTTTTTCACTTGATCGCCCACAAGCGTATTGGTTTCACCAGCTTCACGTTGCTCTAAAGTTTCCCCACAGCAAACGATTGGTGTAATACCATGCTTGAATGCAGCAAGAGTTTTCTTATTCACAGACTCGTCTGTTTCATTGAACATTTCACGACGCTCAGAGTGACCAATGATCACATATTGAACACCAAGATCAGCAAGAGCTGGTGCAGAAACTTCACCTGTGAATGCTCCGCTTTCTTCAAAGTGCATGTTTTGAGCACCGATTTTCACTTCTGTTCCTTTTGCTCCGTCAACTAAACGCTCTAAAAATAATGCTGGAGCACAGATTACAGAATCCACTTTTTCAGAAGAAGGAACGATTGACTTTACTTCATTCAAAAAGCTCGTCGCTTCTGAAAGAGTTTTATGCATTTTCCAGTTACCTGCAATAATAGGTTTACGCATGGTTTTCATCCTCTCTAAAAATATTACTTATCGTTTAATGCAACGACTCCAGGAAGAACTTTACCTTCCATGAACTCAAGAGAAGCTCCGCCACCTGTTGAGATATGGCTCATTTTGTCAGCAAGGTTGAATTTTTCAACGGCTGCAGCTGAATCTCCACCGCCGATAACAGAATATGTACCTTCAGATGCTGCTAATGCTTCTGCTACTGCCTTTGTTCCGTTTGCAAACGAATCTAATTCGAATACACCCATTGGTCCGTTCCAAATAACAAGCTTAGACTCTTTAATGACATTGCTGTAAAGCTCAGCTGTTTTTGGTCCGATATCAAGTGCTTCCCAATCCGCAGGGATCTCATCGATTCCTACCGCTTTTTTGTTTGCACTATCAGAGAAATCGTCAGCAACAATTGCATCAACTGGCATATAGAACTTAACGCCTTTTTCTTCCGCCTTCTTAATGAAAGAAAGAGCTAAATCCATTTTGTCAGCTTCTAAAAGTGACTTACCAATCTCGTGACCTTGAGCTTTAATAAATGTATAAGCTAAGCCACCGCCGATGATTAGGTTGTCTACTTTTTCTAAAAGATTGTCGATTACACCAATCTTGTCTTTTACTTTTGCTCCACCGATGATTGCAGTAAATGGTCTTTCCGGATTAGATAGAGCTTTTCCAAGAACATCAAGTTCTTTTTCCATTAATAGACCAGAAACAGCTGGTAGGTGGTGTGCAATACCTTCTGTTGAAGCATGTGCACGGTGAGCAGCACCAAATGCGTCATTTACATATACATCAGCTAGCTCAGCAAATGCTTTTGCTAATTCAGGATCATTCTTTTCTTCCCCAGCATAGAAACGAACGTTTTCTAATAAAAGAACATCGCCTTCAGCCATTTCAGAAACTAAAGCTTTTACGCTATCACCGTAAGCTTCGTCCGCCTTCTTCACATCTTTACCAAGAAGTTCAGATAAACGACCAGCCACCGGAGTTAAACGCATTTCTTCTACTACTGCACCCTTTGGACGACCAAGGTGGCTAGCAAGGATTACTTTTGCGCCTTGCTCAGTTAGGTATTGGATGGTTGGAAGAGCTGCACGAATACGAGTTTCGTCCGTAATCTGTCCATCTTTCATAGGTACGTTGAAATCCACTCGGCAAAATACTCTTTTACCTTTTAATTCAATGTCTTTTACACTCTTTTTGTTCATCGGAAAATCCTCCTATTTAGCATAAGCTTTGAACATAGAAAAGGAGGGGGATTTGTTCCCCTCTCCCCTTTTTAAACCTATTTTGCTTCAAAATGGCAAGAGTTAAACCCATAATCCATTTATTGTCGCAATTGAAGTTTTTTTTCCTTAAGATTAAAGACCTTTAGAAGCGATGTATTCAGCAAGGTCAACTACGCGGTTAGAGTAACCAGACTCGTTGTCATACCAAGAGATAACTTTCGCCATGTTGCCTTCCATAACCATTGTAGAAAGAGCATCGATTGTAGAAGAAGCTGGGCTACCGTTGTAGTCAGTAGAAACTAGTGGCTCTTCAGAGTAATCAAGAATTCCTTTTAAGTCACCTTCAGATGCTGCTTTAAGAGCTGCGTTGATTTCGTCAACAGTTACATCTTTGTCAAGTTCAACAACTAAGTCTACTAAAGAAACGTTAGGAGTTGGAACACGCATAGCTCCACCGTTTAACTTACCTTTAAGTTCAGGAAGAACTAAAGATACAGCTTTAGCAGCACCAGTAGATGTAGGGATGATGTTTTCAGCAGCTGCACGAGCACGACGTAAATCTTTGTGTGGTAAGTCTAAGATTTGTTGGTCGTTTGTGTAAGAGTGAACAGTTGTCATCATACCACGACGAACACCGAAGTTGTCGTTAAGAACTTTAGCAAATGGAGCTAAACAGTTTGTAGTACAAGATGCGTTAGAGATAACGTGGTGGTTAGCTGCATCGTACTTATCGTCGTTTACACCCATAACGATTGTGATATCTTCATCAGTTGCAGGAGCAGAGATGATTACTTTCTTAGCGCCAGCTTCTAAGTGCTTAGCAGCGTCAGAACGCTTAGTGAAACGACCAGTAGATTCAACTACTACTTCAACTCCAAGGTCTCCCCATCCAAGTTGAGCTGGGTCGCGCTCAGCGATAACTTTTACTTTCGTTCCGCCAACTACTAGGTAGTCGCCGTCAACAGTTACGTCTTCTTTAAGCTTGCCGTGAACTGTGTCATATTTTAAAAGGTGAGCAAGTGTGTTTGCATCAGTTAAGTCGTTTACTGCTACAACCTCTACGTTAGGGTTTGTTAATGCTGCGCGGAAAACGTTACGTCCAATTCTACCAAATCCATTAATACCTAATTTTACTGCCATGATTTGTTTCCTCCTTTAATTGAATAAGGATATTTTTTTATTTAAGGGGGTTAGCCCTGTAATAACTGTTTTGCGGCTCCTTCATCCGTAATTAATACGGTGTTTTTGGGAGCTTGCTGCATATAAGAGCGAATTGCCTTTTCTTTTGAAGCTCCTCCAGCAACAGCGAGCACATGCCCTGTTTTTGCCAGATCATCAAGTTGAAGTCCAACTGTTCTTACTTTGTGGACCACTTCTCCTGCTTCGTTAAAATAATACCCGAATGCTTCACCAACCGCTTGTCTTTCTTCGATTTTACGTAAGTCCTCCACGCTTGTTCGTCGGCGTTGGGCCATTGTCATAGCGTCTCCTACTCCGTGTAAAACCATGCTTGCAGATTTGATTAAACCAAGAACTTCTTTAATATGAGGTTCCTTTAACATCATGTGGTACGTTTCACTGCTTACTTGATCAGGGACATAGAGCACCTTGTGGCTTGATTTAGTTCTTTCTGCCATTTTGGCACAGATGGTGTTAGCTTGATTTTGAACATCTTCCCCAATTCCCCCGCGTCCCGGTACAAAAAGAAGATCTTTGCCGAGGTCTGGAGTTAGCATCTCTGCTACAGTTGCCATTGTTGTACCACCAGTAACTGCGATGATATTTTTTCCCTGTAACGAATTTTTCATGCAAAGAGCACAAGCTCTTCCTAATTCGCTTTTTACCCATGGTGACTCATCACTGTTACCTGCTACAATGATCACTTGCTGAATACCAAGTTTCCTTCGGAGTCTTTCTTCCATTTTGTCGATACCTGATATCTCACGCATAACCGCTTCTAATCCCTCTAGTAATTCCCTTCCATCTTCAGTAAGACTCATTCCTACACTTGATATAGTGATTAAGTCTTGCTCTTTCAGAAAGGAAACTTCACTTCTGAGGACTCGTTCTGTTACACCGAGACTGACAGATAAGCTTCGACGACCTACTGGCTCCATGGAACCTATGTACTGTAAAATATGAAAACGTTCCTGCATAACAGAGAGCAAATCAGGTAATAATCTTTTTTGGATATCAATGATCGACTGCATATTGATGTCTCCTTCATCCTATATGGACATTATATGTCCCTCATAGACATAATGTGTCCCGCTGAAGGTAAAAAAAATCACCCCTGCTACAAAACTTATTCTAACAGGTGCGATTTCCCTTTTCAACTCATATACGGTGTATTTTTTTTGTAAGCGCTTCGTTTATGAACATTTTGTCTAACTGTCCATATTGAAGCTCCTCTCCGTCCAAAACAACGACAGGGATCATTAATCCATAGCGCTCTGTCCATTCATCATTCGTATCAATATCCTTCTCGATGATTTCAAACTCCCAGCTTTCCTGTAGTTCGGTAAGGATCGCTTTTCCTTTTTCGCATAAAGGACATCTTTTTCTAGTATAAAACTCAATAATCATTAGACAATCTCCTTTAAAATCTCTTTCGCTTGGACGAAGATGGAATTCCGAGCTGGTCCCTGTATTTGGCTACCGTCCGTCTAGATATCACAAATCCATCATTTTCTTTTAATATATCTAAAATTTCCTGATCGGAATAAGGCTTTGCTTTATCTTCCCCATCAACCAATTTCTTAATGGCATCCTTCACCTGGTTTGACGAAGTGGCCTCTGAATTGGTCGTGGATACCATGTTTGTAAAGAACGATTTAAGCTCAAATGTTCCAAACGGGGTTTGCATATATTTTTCACGGACCGCCCGGCTAACAGTGGACTCATGAACATCTATTTCCTCTGCAATTTCTCTCATCGTCATCGGCTTTAAGTGCAAAGGCCCTTTTTCGAAAAAGTTTTGCTGTCTTTGCACAATTGCAAGTGACACCTTAGTTATTGTTTCCTTTCGTTGCTCTAAGCTTCTGACAATCCACGAGTAGTCCTGTTGCTTTTCTTGCAAGTATTTGTTGAGACTTGCATCTTTTACGGATGAAAATTGTTGATAATATTCCTGCTGGAACGAAAGCTTCGGGAGCACGTCATCGTACACACTGATTTCAAAATGCTTCCCATCCCATTTAACCGATACATCTGGTATCACATAGGAAGGTGCTTCTTCATGAAAGTCAGCCCCTGGGCGCGGATTTAATGTTTGAATCAAGTCAAAAGCCGCTTGGATATCAGAAAGACTTACGTTTAGTCGTTTGGATAGTGTTTTCCATTTCTTTTCTGCAAACTCTTCAAAATGATCACTGACCAATTTTTCCGCTAAAGGATTTCGGTTCGGCATACGAATTAGCTGTAAGAATAAACACTCCCCTAACGACCTCGCACCTACCCCAGCTGGTTCAAGGTCTTGGATAATAGAAACTAACGAGTCTACTTTCTCGCGTGAAATGCCTAATGTAGTAACAATAGATTCGTTGCTCATTACAATGTAACCGTTTCCATCAATATATTCTAAAAAAGTCTTAAGCAGCCCCACATCCGAGTGGTTCACTACTTGAGCATATAGATGGTCAAATAAAGTAGCGGCCGTTTTTCCTATTTGCTCAATCCAGTTTTGCTGATCTTTATCTATGACTCTCGTTTTTTTCGGTCGATCTTTGCGGGGATCCATCGTTTTAACATGGGAGGTTTCAATCTGGATAAGGGGATTTTCCAATGCTTTGCTTTCTAAAAAAGCCGTAAGCTCCTGGGAAGAATACTGAAGTAGCGTAATCGCCTGTGAAAGCTCTTGCGTCATCTTTAATTTTAATGTCTGCTGTTGCCACAATCCTGCTTTTAAATTCATCTTCTCACCCCCACTATCTATTTTACATGAAGATAAGAAGGAATTGAATGGGTAGTAAATAAAAAAACACCTGTCTATAGTGACAAGTGTTTCTCCATATAAATGACGCCCTCGGAGGGAATCGAACCCCCATTTCAAGAACCGGAATCTTACGTGCTATCCGTTGCACCACGAGGGCAGAAAAGTGCTTATATGCAAAATAAGCGCTCTTACATCATACTAGATGATTCGTAATGCTGTCAACGACTAGTCGTCCCCTGCTTCCACTCTACTTCATATACTTCTCTATAAATTTCTCTTCCTCTTTCATACTTAACAGGCCAGTCGCTTTTCCAACATTTCCGTCCTGTATTTCCCATATTGTATTATGGTCACTAACTGCTTGGGAAAAATCTCCTTCAAGCCATCGTTCAAGAATCTTGATATACGTGTTAGCATACTTATATTCATTTTGATTGGCGACCACCACATCGTAAAGGCGCTTGACTCGTTCTTCCGTAATAAGAATGGCTCCCCATTTCTTTTCGGCTTCCACCTTTTGATGTGACATATGATGAATAGCAGATTGCACTTCAAATTCTTTTAAATCACTCGGAAATACTTGCTCCACGTTTTCATCTATTTGGATTTCAAGTCCTCCTTCTTCAACGGATGCCTCTGCTTCCTCTGCTTGCTTGAGCACCCGGTCGGTCCCACCGCTTGATGGAGTGGCATTTGTCCAATACGAAAACACACCAAAACCAGCCATGATCACGAGGCCTGCACTAATTGCTGCGATTTGTATTTTGTTTAGTTTGAAGGTCTTTTTCGTTTCCACGTTTTCCACTCCTCTGCTAATTTTTCTACATTTTATAATGTTGAATTGCTTGATTTCGTGGGGCTTAGAGTGTTTTTGATGGTTTTTTCGCGAATAAGAGAGTGATTCTTTTAGATTCATAGAGTTTGTTTGGTGATTCTGTGAATTTATTAGTGATTTTGGAATTTTTACTTACGATTCTGAGATTTTACTTGAGATTCTGAAATTTTATTTGCGATTCTGAGATTTTATTTGCGATCTTCAGATTTTATTTGCGATTCTAAGATTTTACTTGCGATCTTCAGCTTTTATTTGCGATTCTGAAATTTTACTTGCGATCTTCAGCTTTTATTTGCAATTCACAAAAGTTACTTGCGATTCCCCGACAATATTTGCGATTACTAACCCTCATTCGCATTCAACCGATCCCACTACCCCAAACCCATCCACCACTACCCAATTCCCTCATTATCATTACCCTACATTTTACAACAGTTCCCATTTTCAGTATAGTGGAAAAGTTCAAATTCTTGTTTAAAAAACCGCCCAGTGGGTATGATGGAAAGTGGGTTTATAAGTACATAGCAATTTGTGTCGAACAATTCTGTAGCTATTTGTTTGACCTTTATTGACCATGAGTGTATCATGAAAATACATACAGTTACACTTTAAACATACTTAACCAATTGTATGTTTGACTCTCATTTAAAGGAGGAAAAAGAAATGAATTTAATCCCTACAGTTATTGAGCAAACGAACCGTGGAGAGCGTGCATACGATATTTACTCACGCCTATTAAAAGACCGCATTATCATGCTTGGAAGTGGAATTGACGATAATGTGGCTAATTCAATCGTCGCTCAGTTATTATTTTTAGAAGCGGAAAATCCTGAAAAAGACATATCCATCTACATTAACTCACCAGGTGGTAGTATTACAGCTGGGATGGCGATCTACGACACGATGCAGTTCATTAAGCCTGACGTTCAAACGATTTGTATCGGTATGGCGGCATCAATGGGTGCATTCCTTCTTGCTGCTGGTACAAAAGGAAAGCGTTACGCCCTTCCAAATGCAGAAGTAATGATTCACCAACCGCTTGGTGGAGCACAAGGTCAAGCAACAGAAATCGAAATCGCTGCGAAGCGCATCCTTTTCCTTCGTGAAAAGTTAAATGGCATTCTTGCTGAGCGTACTGGTCAACCAATGGAAGTCATTTCTAAAGACACAGACCGCGATAACTTCATGACAGCTGATCGTGCAAAAGAATATGGCCTAGTAGACCATATCATTTCACGCAACACGCTTGAAACGAAGAAGGAAGAAAAATAAAATTTCAACAGTAAAAAACTCGCTCTCATTCTCTGGAGCGAGTTTTCTTTATTATGCTTCTTTTTGAACGTATTTTTCTAACGCTTCAAGTGCTGCTTCTTCATCCGTTCCATTAACGATCAAATTCACAGATGAACCTGAGCTAACAGCTAAGCTCATAAGTCCCATAATGCTCTTAGCATTTACCTTTTTACCGTCTTTCTCTAAAAATACTTCTGACGAAAAACGATTTGCTTCTTGTACAAACAACGCTGCAGGGCGTGCCTGTAAACCCGTCTTTAACTTTACTACCACTTGTTTTTCCACCATACTTGCTTTCCTCCCCTATCCTTATCTTTTATCTATATCATTACATGGTTTTACTCACGTTTTCCCCGACTCGAAGCTTTTCGGCAATTTCGTCAATTTTACGAAGACGATGATTGATACCTGATTTACTGATGGTTCCTCCAGATACCATTTCCCCTAGTTCCTTCAACGTGACATCTTGGTAAGCAATACGAAGCTCTGCAATTTCTCTAAGCTTTTCAGGTAAAATATGAAGACCTACATTATCTTGTATAAACCTGATATTTTCGACCTGTCGTAAGGACGCACCAATCGTCTTGTTTAAGTTCGCTGTTTCACAATTAACTAGCCTATTCACCGAGTTACGCATGTCACGGACAATCCGAATATCCTCAAACCTTAGTAGTGCATTATGAGCACCGATAATATTTAAGAATTCGGTGATTTTTTCAGCTTCCTTTAAATACGTAATGAAGCCCTTTTTTCTTTCAAGCGTTTTGCTGTTTAAACCAAATGTATTCATCAATTCACATAAAGAGTCATTATGCTCTTTATAAAGTGAAAAAATTTCGAGATGATAAGAGGAAGTTTCCGGGTTATTCACCGAACCTCCTGCTAAAAATGCTCCACGTAAATAGGAGCGCTTACAGCATTTCTTTTTAATAAGTGCCTCAGCAATATTGTGAGCAAACACAAATCCTTCTTCTAGGATAAATAAATCCTCTAAGATCATCTTTGCATCCTGTGATAGCCTTACAATATACACATTGTTCTTTTTCAATCTCATTTTCTTTCGAACTAGAAGTTCTACTTGAACGTCGTAATATCGTTTTACCAACGTATAAATTCTTCGGGCAATCGCAGCATTTTCCGTTTGGATATCGACCACTAATTTTCGATTAGAGAAGGACAATGAGCCATTCATTCGAATCAAAGCGGACAGCTCCGCTTTCCCGCAACATTCTTTTCCTTCAATATTCGTTAACTCTTTTTTCGTTTCCGAAGCGAATGACACATCTTCACCTCCTATACAAACGGTTGCTTAAGTGTTTCTACGCTTTAGACCGCTTGCGGGTTTCATTTATTAATAGAGAATATAAAATATTTGCTACTTCCCTTGTGTCATGGCGGATTACTCCATTTTCAAGGCTCATGATTTCTCCCTCTACCACTTCGAGTCCTAAATCATATAGAGTAGTTAAATCAAAGTGTACAGGTTTTGCTAGCTCTTCGCTATAGCGAGTAAGAACCTCTTCTGGGATATGTTCCCTATTTACTAAAATCGTGTTCATGAAATCCCTCTTCATATGGTCGTAAATCGCTTTCACATGGTCGCTTGCGGAATAATCAAGCGTCTCACCCGCTTGAGTCATTAAATTGCAAATATACACCTTCTTCGCCTTTGCACGGCACACTTCCTCACCAAGCTTTGGGACAAGAAGATTAGGTAAGATACTAGTATACAAGCTTCCTGGTCCAATGACGATTAAATCCGCTTTTCGAATGGCATGAAGAGTCTCCGGTAGCGGAGTCGCATTACCAGGTGTTAAAAACACTCTCTTGATCCGTTTTCCGGAGTAAGGAATTTTCGATTCCCCGGAAACGATCGTGCCGTCCTCCATTTCAGCATGTAACACCACACTTTGTGTAGCAGCTGGAAGTACCTTCCCACGTACGTTCAATACCTTGCTCATCTCTTGTATGGCATGAGTAAAATTCCCTGTGATGGATGTCATCGCTGCTAAAATTAAATTACCAAGTGAATGACCAGATAATTCATTAGCAGTTGCAAAACGATGCTGAAACATTTCCTCAATTAACGGTTCTACATCTGATAATGCCGCTAGTACATTGCGAACATCTCCCGGAGGAGGAATGTCCATTTCATCTCGAAGGCGTCCAGAGCTACCGCCATCGTCAGCAACCGTAACGATGGCCGTAATATCAACGGGAAACTTCTTTAAACCGCGAAGCAACACCGGCAACCCTGTTCCGCCCCCAATAATCACAATTCGAGGCTGTCGAATCTTCGTCATGTAGTTTGTTCCTTTCTCCTTTCGATGTCACGATGAGTGATTCGAGTTTCATAATCTTTTTCAAAGTGGTGTGCAATGGTTTCAGTCAATGCCACGGATCGATGCTGCCCACCTGTACATCCGATGGCCACCACGAGCTGCGCTTTCCCCTCACGTTTATAATGAGGAAGCATAAAGGCTAACAGCTCCGTTACTTTTTCTAAGAACTTCGTCGTTTCATTCCACTTCAGTACATATTTTGAAACATCCTCATCAAGACCCGTCTTTGGTCTCATCGACTCGATATAGTGCGGGTTCGGTAAAAAGCGAACATCGAAAACTAAGTCTGCGTCAATCGGAATTCCGTACTTAAACCCAAAGCTCATCACATTAACCGTAAAGATCGTTTGCTTATTCGCTGAAAATTCCGTTAAGATTTTTTCGCGTAATTCTTTCGGCTTCATTTGTGAGCTATTGTAAATGAGCTGTGCTCTTCCCTTTAATTCCTCAAGCAGTTCACGCTCCAGCTGAATACCTTCTAATGGAAGTCCGGACGGAGCAAGCGGATGAGTACGTCGAGTTTCCTTGTAGCGACGAACAAGCGTGGAATCGTCCGCATCTAAGTATAGAATTTGCGGTGTCACCCATGATGTTTCAGCAAGATCATCGAGCGCCTTGAATAAGTGGTCGAAAAACTCCCTCCCCCTTAAATCCATTACAAGCGCTACCTTATTCATCTTATTTCCGGACTCTTTCATAAGTTCAAGAAATTTTGGCAATAAGGTTGGTGGCAGGTTATCCACACAGAAAAAACCTAGATCTTCAAAGCTTTGAATGGCGACTGTTTTCCCTGCCCCAGACATCCCCGTTATAATCACCATTTGTGTATCTTGTGTCGCTCCTGTACTCATAAAAATTCCTCCTTAGCTAGGATCAAGACGATATTGAATTAACTGAAAATCGGTTGTATATGTAAACGTGCCATAGATGATTCCTTGACCGTGGATCATGTAGTCCAATATATGATAATCCCCTTCTGCCATCGGTAAATCTTTAATCTGATGAAAGTCATGCCAAGCAAGCTTCCCTTCCTCTGACTCATCCAGATTGATACCATCAGCTTCTGTTCCAAAAAAGGTGAACATCATCCACTCTGAAACAACTTGGTCTCCATCTTTCATGATAAATGTAAAAATGCCCTTAATATTGGGATTTCTCAAGTAAATACCCGTCTCTTCACGGTACTCTCGAATACAGCAGTCCCTCACTGATTCACCGGGCTCCATCTTTCCACCGGGAGCCACCCACCAGCCACGTCTAGGCTTTTGGAGCAGCAAGACTTTATTATCCTTTACTAATACACAATTTGTCACTCGTTGCACGCTTCAATCACCTCAGAGACTAGATTTAACGACTTTTATTCTTTCTATTATACTATTTTTACAATGGGCTCACAATGAATAGGAAATGGACAAATATAAAAAAAGAGCACAGGACATGTTCCTGTGCCAAAGATATATATCTTAAAAGGGGGTCAATTTCAATTCTTATTCTACACGAACAATGTTTCACTACTGTTACAGTATAATTAATTGGAGATTACGTTTTGTAAAAAATGGATGAAGGGATGCACCATTTAGTTGAATATGAAAAAGCTAACCCCAAAAGGCTAGCTTTTCTTATGTTATGCTTTTTGCTTTAATGATTCCATTAGTTCTTCTACATAGTGTTGCGCAGCTTGAGCAGCGATACTTCCGTCACCTGTTGCCGTAACAATTTGACGAAGTGTTTTTTCGCGAATATCTCCAGCAGCGAAAATGCCAGGAACCTTCGTTTCCATACGGTCATTGGTTTCAATGTATCCGTCACTGTTAGTAATACCAAGGTTCGCAAATGGTTTTGATAGAGGAACCATTCCGATGTAGATGAATACGCCATCCGCTTGGAATTCCTGCTCTGCGCCGTCTTGTGTTGACACAAGAGTAACACTACCTACCTTACCTTCTTTGCCATTGATTTGCTTCACGGTGTGATTCCAGATGAAATCAATTTTTTCATTGTCAAACGCACGTTGCTGAAGAATTTTTTGGGCACGAAGCTCGTCACGACGGTGAACGATCGTTACTTTAGAAGCGAAGCGAGTTAAGTACACTCCTTCTTCCACCGCAGAGTCTCCTCCACCAACAACGACAAGTTCTTTTCCTTTGAAAAATGCGCCATCACAAACCGCACAGTAAGAAACCCCACGGCCACCAAGCTCTTTTTCACCAGGAACGCCAATTTTCTTATATTCAGCACCAGTTGTAATAATCACGGCACGAGCTTTATACTGCTTTGAACCCGCAACAACCGTCTTATACTCTTCACCATCAATGACTTCTTTTATATCGCCATACGCGTACTCTGCACCAAACTTTTTCGCGTGATCAAACATTTTTGTAGAAAGCTCAGGTCCTAAAATATGGTCAAACCCCGGATAGTTTTCAACCTCTTCTGTGTTAGCCATTTGTCCACCTGGCACACCGCGCTCAATCATCAATGTAGATAAATTCGCACGTGATGTATACACAGCAGCCGTCATCCCAGCAGGACCGGCACCAGCAATAATGACATCATAAATTTTTTCTTCAGACACGTTTATTCACTCCTTTTAAAAAAGAAAACAATACTTGTAATAGTATTTCCTTGTTACCCTTATCCTATAAAACAAAGTGAGTGGAGTCCAAATATATGCTCACTAAATGAGCCCTTTTACAATTTTGACATATTTCTGGAGGGTGGAGCTGGATAGACTGTAAAGCTTTGCCATCTGTTGCTGAGATGTACGCTCCCCACGTTGCTTTCTCCACATATATTCGGTTGCCGCTGCCAACGCCTTCGAGTTGTTTGCTTGCACATTTTCTTTCATAAGTCCTGGCAAAATGGTAAACCATAATAAAAACAAGCTCGACTGTGTCGTACCAATCGGTTGATGCTGCTTATAAAGCTCCAGTGCCGTCTCATGTCCAGAACGCATGATAGGTTTTTCACATGTTTCCATGCTTAAAAGATCGACATATTCCTTTTCTATCGAGTACTTCGGCTTCATAGAAGTTAAAAGTTTTTCTTTTTCTCCCGATAAGGAAGCAAGGAATAACCCGAATAAACGCTCTTCAATGAAGCTGCTTTCTAGCTTTTGATGAATCGCTTTTGGAATATGCTCAAAGCCAGCTGCTTCTGGCTTATTCTTTTCCCATGGCTCATGTCCTTCTTTTTCAGGGCTGAATTCAAGAACTCTTTTCCACGCTTGCTCAGCCGTGGATTGACGATCAGTATGATACGCAGAGTAGGATAGCCAGTAATAAAATGGTCCATCCCCTTCAAATCCTACTCGTTGCAGCTTTCTTAGCCATCCGTAAGCCAGCTCATACTCTCCAACAAGCGCAAAGCTCGCTCCAAGTTTGAATTGATGTTCTTGCAGCATCGGCTTAATCTTTTTCAACACGTCCTTCAGGCTATTCACGTTCTCTTTATCCTTCAGATAAAAAGCAAACACAAGCTTGTTGCAAAGCGCATGCAGGTTGCCTGGATTTTTCGTGAGTACATCCTCAAGAATGCTGTCGGCCTTGTCTGTTTCTCCTAGATAGAAATAGGCAAGGGCTAGGTTATTGTAGGCTGACCAGTATTCAGGAAATTCCTCGATCACCTCTTCTAAAAGGTCAACCGCTCTTGGGAAATGTCCTGATTCTAATAAACGGCGCGCCTCATCCTGCTTTACGATTAAGTCATCCTCTTCGTACAGGTCCTCATCAAGCTCCTCGGCTTCAAGAGTGAGTAAGTCGATTAGTTCTTCCGTATCCTCGACAAACTCTCCGTCCTGATCCAGCTTTAAATACAGCGACGCGTGTGTGTATGCATCTTTAAAAAGGCCGAGATGTGCGTAGTTGTTAGCCAAGAAATAATGGCACTCCAGCATATGCTCATCCAGCTCTTCTAAAATTTCGTGCAAATAGCGATTGGACTGCTGATAGTCACCAAGCTCCGTACAAACAATCGCCAGCTGACAATAAATCATCGGCTCGCCCGGCTCTAACTGAATCGCACGCTCCAAATATTTTTTTGATTTATAAAAATCCCTCCGTTGATACGCCTTTAAGCCTTTAGCAAAGTAGTATTCACCAGTTGGATGAAAAGACAATAATTTACCTTTAGGTTGATATGCTTTAGAGTCTTTGCTCATGAAATCCTCCATTTAACGTGTTTACAAGCACTTCTTAGATGTAATGAAGTAATTTATAAAAAGAATATGTTTAACCTAATTATTATATCATAAGTCCTATGTTGCTGAAACCATGAATATAGAAAGGCGATCAAGGAAGCTTTGTCCAAAAAACAAATAACCAGCCCCTCGGCTGGTTATTTTGCTGCAGATTTTTCATGTCGCTTATTTAATACGGACAATACGTCTCGAGCTGGCAAGCCTTGCTCCACCAACAGTACGTATAAGTGGTACATTAAATCGGCTGCTTCCCACTTTAGCTCCTCAGCATCACGGTTTTTTGCAGCAATGATGACTTCAGATGCTTCTTCCCCGACCTTTTTCAAAATCTTATCAACGCCTTTTTCAAACAGGTACGTCGTGTATGCACCCTCTGGACGTTCTTTTTCACGGTTGCGAATCAACTGCTCAAGTTCAAATAAAATTTGGTAGTCTGCTAGGCTTTCTGCACCAGACGCTGCTTCCTCACCTGTGAACACACTCTCTGTAAAACAGCTGGTTGTTCCGTTGTGACAAGCAGGACCAGCTGCTTCTACCAATATAACCACGGCATCTTGATCACAATCGAACTTCATATCAACGATTTTCTGTGTATTCCCGCTTGTTGCTCCTTTATGCCAAAGCTCCTGACGTGAACGACTGTAAAACCATGTTTCACGTGTTTCAATCGATTTATCTAAAGATTCCTTGTTCATATACGCAAGTGTTAATACTTCCTTCGTCACTGCATCCTGAACGATTGCCGGCAGCAAGCCGTTTTCATCAAATTTTACATTCATCGTACATTCACCCCTTTTTCTTTTAAAAATGATTTCACTTCTTCAACTGATGTTTCCTTGTAGTGGAAAATTGATGCCGCTAAAGCTGCATCTGCCTTTGCTTCTAAAAAGGCTTCTGCAAAATGCTCAGAGTTTCCTGCTCCACCAGAAGCAATGACCGGAACCGATACCGCCTCGCTTACGGCACGAGTTAACGCCACATCAAAGCCCTTCTTTTCTCCGTCACTATCCATGCTCGTTAACAGGATCTCTCCTGCACCAAGGCGAACCGCTTCTTTTGCCCATTGAACGACTTCATAATCGGTTGCTTTTCGACCACCATGCGTGAAAACACGCCACGAACCAAGCGCTTCGTCGTATTTTGCATCAATGGCAACGACAATACATTGTGTGCCGAAGAAGTTCGCTCCTTCAGTAATAAGCTCAGGATTTAGCACAGCAGCCGTATTCAATGACACTTTGTCCGCACCAGCACGTAAAATGCGTTTCATGTCTTCAAGGGAATTGATCCCTCCACCTACAGTAAACGGAATTGCTAACTCGGAAGCAACAGATTTTACCACATCCACCATCGTACCGCGGCCTTCATGCGAAGCAGAAATATCTAAAAAAACTAACTCATCTGCTCCCTGCTCATCGTAAAAACGAGCCAGTTCGACGGGGTCTCCTGCATCGCGCAGCTGTACGAACTGAATTCCTTTTACCACACGACCGTCCTTCACATCCAGGCATGGAATAATACGCTTGGTTAGCATGTTACTTCACCTCTTTCAATGCTTCAGGAACAGAGAATCTTCCTTCATAAATGGCTTTTCCGACAATTGCACCGCTCACACCTTTTCCTACAAGCTCCTTCAATGCCCGTAGATCAGCTAACTCACTTACTCCACCAGAGGCGATGACGCTTTTACCTGTTTCAACCGCCAGTTTCTCCACAGCCAATAAGTTTGGGCCAGAAAGCATTCCATCTGTTGCGATATCTGTAAAAATAAATGTCTCTGCACCCGCTTCAGCCAGTCGCTTTCCAAGCTCAACCGCTGTGACTGAAGAAGTATCGAGCCAACCATGCGTTGCGACATAGCCATCCTTCGCATCAAGTCCAATTGCAATCTTCTCACCGTACTTTTGAATCATTTCAATAGCGAACTCTGGGTTTGACACGGCCACACTCCCGATAATGACACGTGACACGCCATTGTTAAGGTAATGAAGAATATCTTCCTCGGTACGAATCCCACCACCAATTTGTACTTTCGCATCATGCTTTTGAGCAGCCTCGATCACAAACCGGTCGTTCACACGCTTGCCATCCTTTGCTCCGTCAAGATCGACCATATGTATCCACTCGGCTCCTGCATCGGCAAAGCTTTTCGCCATATCAAATGGGGAATCTCCATACACGGTTTCTTGATTATAATCTCCTTGTAAAAGGCGGACGCATTTGCCTCCGCGCATATCAATCGCTGGATAAATAGTAAAGCTCATCGTGCCACCCTTTCTTTCGTTAGCTCAGTAAAATTACGCAATAATTCCATGCCTAGCTTGCTGCTTTTTTCGGGGTGAAATTGCATTCCGAATACATTTCCACGTCCTACAACAGCAGGTACTTCAACGTCATAATCGCAGCTAGCGATGACGACCTCATGATCCGGCGTATTTACGTAATACGAGTGAACAAAATATACAAAGTCTTCATGAATATTTTCTAAAATTGGCGACGTACGGAAGAAGTGAATATTGTTCCATCCCATATGCGGGACCTTGTACGCCTTTCCCTCAGGCGTTTCTCCTGGAAAACGAACTACGTTTCCTGGTAATAACGCTAATCCCTTTGTTAATCCGTTCTCTTCGCTTTCTTCAAATAATAGTTGCATTCCAAGGCAAATACCAAGCAAAGGCTTTCCTGTTTTCACATATTCCTTGATCATCGCAGTCAAGCCTGATTCGTTCAGCTTTTCCATAGCATCTTTAAACGATCCAACCCCTGGTAAGATTAAGCTATCAGCCTGTAGCAGTTCGCTAGCATCTTCTGAAATGAAGTAAGGAGCTTCGAGCCGTTCAAGGGCCTTCGAAACACTGAATAAATTCCCCATTCCATAATCAATAATTCCGATCATTTACAACATCCCTTTCGTTGATGGAACGCCCTTTATTCTTGGGTCAATCGTGGTTGCTTCATCCAACGCTCTAGCTAATGCTTTAAAAATGGCCTCGATGATATGGTGTGTATTTTGACCATAGTGAACGATCACATGGAGGTTCATTCGTGCTTCAAGGGCAAGCTTCCAAAGAAATTCGTGAACTAACTCTGTATCAAAGGTTCCTACTTTTTGACTTGGGAAGTGCGCGCGCATTTCTAGATGTGGACGGTTGCTTAAGTCAACGACTACTTGCGCAAGTGTCTCATCCATTGGTACAAAAGCATTACCATAGCGCTTGATTCCCTTTTTATCGCCTAATGCTTCACGAAGGACTTGTCCTAAACAGATGCCGATGTCTTCTGTTGTATGGTGATCGTCCACCTCTGTGTCACCTTTTGCGTTGATGGTTAAATCAAACTGACCATGCTTGGTAAATAAATCCAGCATATGTGTCATGAAAGGAACGCCCGTCTCTAGTTCTGATTTCCCTTCTCCATCAATCGTTAAAGAAAGTTCTATATTTGTTTCACCTGTTTTTCTTGTAATGCTTGCAGTCCTTGTCATTGTCGAATCCTCCTGTTCAAAAAAGTGTTGGTCAAGGGGTCGTTTCACCCTCCGTGCGCTGGTGTTGCTACGCAACAAAGGCTTCTTAGGGTGGAAACGCCCCCTATTCCATTTATTTAAATCGTGATTCTACCGCTCTAGCGTGAGCTTCTAAGCCTTCAAGTCTTGCGAAGGCGGCGATTTTTTCGACGTTTTGTTGTAATGCTTGTTCACTGTATGAGATAATGCTTGATTTCTTTTGGAAATCGTCTACGTTTAATGGGCTTGAGAAACGGGCGGTTCCGTTTGTTGGTAGCACGTGGTTAGGGCCTGCGAAATAGTCTCCGACTGGTTCGGAACTAAATCGGCCGATAAAAATGGCACCCGCATGTTTGATTTGTCCTAAAAGCTCCATTGGGTTAGCCGTCATCACTTCTAAATGCTCTGGCGCCAATGTGTTAATTGTGGCAATCGCTTCTTCTAATGTGTCAGCCACATAAATCGCTCCGTAATCTGCGATCGATTGTTCGGCAATCGCCTTACGAGGAAGTGTTTCAAGCTGACGAACAACCTCCTCAGAAACCTTTTCAGCTAATTCTTGTGAAGTGGTAACAAGCACACAGCATGCTCTTTCATCATGCTCTGCTTGAGAAAGAAGATCGGCTGCCACTTCGCTTGCTCGAGCCGTGTCATCTGCCAAAACCGCAATTTCACTAGGACCTGCAATCATATCAATATCCACGTCACCGAAAACTTCACGCTTGGCCAGGGCCACATAAATGTTTCCCGGTCCGACGATTTTATCAACCGGCTTAATCGCTTCTGTTCCATAAGCAAGAGCGGCAACTGCTTGTGCTCCCCCAACCTTAAAAATCTCCTTCACACCAGCTTCTTGAGCCGCAACAACAACGGCTGCTGGTAACTTTCCATTGGCACCAGGAGGAGAAACCATGACGATGCGCTCAACTCCAGCCACTTTTGCCGGCATCACATTCATAAGGACAGACGATGGGTATGCCGCTGTTCCACCTGGTACGTACACGCCAACGGAATCAAGCGGAGTGACCTTTTGGCCAAGAATCGTTCCATTCGCTTCTGTCGTCAGCCATGAATTACGAACCTGCTTTTCATGAAAATAGCGAATGTTTTCCGCTGCTTCCTTAATAATTGCTACATATTCCGCACCAGTTTCGTCGTATGCTTCACGGATTTCTTCTTCTGAAACCAGCATCGATGTTAACGTCGCACGATCAAATTTTTCTGTATAGGCAAATAGAGCCGTATCTCCATTTTTTCGTACATCTTCAATTATCATCTTTACCGTTTGGCGTTGCTCCTCAGTTCCCGCATCCACCGAACGCTTAATGCTAACCGCCTCACTCACCCTTTGAATTCTCATCCTGTTCAGCTCCTTACACCGTGAATCACGTCTGTTAATTTATCAACGATCTCACTAATTCGCTCATCCTTTGTTCGGTAGCTGACCGGATTTACGATCAGACGAGAGGTAATATCAGCAATGCGTTCATACTCTACTAGTCCATTTTCGACCAAAGTTTTTCCTGTAGACACGATATCTACGATGCGATCAGATAATCCGATAATCGGTGCCAGTTCGATCGAACCATTCAGCTTGATGATCTCCACCTGTTCCCCTTGTTCACGGAAATAGGCTGCTGCCACATTCGGATACTTGCTAGCCACCTTTGGAGCCACATCGTTCATCTTTGTATTTGGTAAACCTGCAACCGCCAAGTAGCAGGCACTAATTTTCAAATCTAATAGTTCATACACATCACGTTCTTCTTCTAGCATAACATCTTTCCCTGCAATCCCTAAATCAGCAACACCGTGTTCTACATAAGTCGGGACGTCCATCGGCTTCGCTAAAATAAAGCGAAATTGCTCTTGTTCCACATCGATTATGAGCTTGCGAGAGTCTTCAAACTCTGGTGGAAGATTGAAGCCCGCTTGACGAAGAAGCTCAACTGCTTCGTCAAAAATCCGCCCCTTCGGCATTGCAATTGTTAGCATTTCCTTCACTGTTAAGACCCCCTGCCTGCTTTTCCGATTAAAAAGACGATATCTGTATATTGATTCGTGCATGCATCAATATTTTTCACACCATTGATATCTTGTAATACGACCTTTTCTCCGATGGCACGCTTTTCTTTTGCCACTGTATAAGCTTCCTGTCGGCGTTCATCACTGAATAAAATACAGGTCATCGGTGTTTCTTCTGATACTCCACCAAGCGCTTCGATTAAGCGGTCTAAGTATAAAGCAAATCCGGTCGCTCCCGTTGCCTTCCCGAACTTTTCTAAAAGAAGATCATATCTGCCGCCATTTCCAATCGGTGTACCTACCGCGTGAGAGTAAACTTCAAACACAATTCCCGTGTAGTAACTCATATGACTAATAAGTGTCAGATCAAACTTCAGCTTATCTTCCTCACCGAAGGCTACGACAATCTCCCACAATTGCTGAAGCTGAGAAAGTGCTTCACGACCACTTTCATTTTCAATAATATCATTGGCAAAGCTTAGAACCTCCTCGCCTCCGCGAAGCTTTAGGAAATCTAATAATCTTTGCTTATCAATGGAAGATAACGCGAGGTTTTTTACATGCTCACGGTATCCTACATAATTTTTTTCATATAGAAATTTCGTTAATGCATGGGCCCGCTCTTCTGTTCCAAGAATTTGCTGGAACAAGGTTTGTACAAAACCGATATGACCTACGGAAATTTGGAACTTTGGTAGTCCAACTTCTCGTAATGACGAGATTAATAGAGCGATGACCTCTCCATCTGCACTAATTGTATGGTCGCCAATACACTCCACACCGATTTGCTCAAATTCTGCAGGTCTGCCCCCTTCTCTTTGCTGTGCTCTGTATACATTTGCCGAGTAGGCTAAACGTAGCGGCAAGTCTTCGTTCAACAGCTTTGACGCTGCCACACGCGCGATCGGTGCCGTCATATCCGGTCTTAGCACAAGTGTATGTCCTTGTGAATCTAATAATTTAAACAACTGCTGGTCAAGAATAGCTGAAGCTGTTCCAACCGTTTCATAATATTCAAGTGCAGGCGTTTCAATAAACTGAAAACCCCAGCGCTTCATTTCTGATTGTATCGCATTTCTAGCAATGCTTTTCGTTTCATATAATCCTGGAAGGGTATCCCTCATTCCAAGCGGTTTTTCGAACATAAATAAACGACTCAAGACAATCACCTCTATATCTAAATGTTCCGAATCCTTTAGTTCGCTAATATGTTAGCAAATTGAAGTTATATGTAGTTTACTCCTTTCACAAGGAGGTCGTCAACTGAAAAATTGGTACCAAAGTCAATTGGTGCCCATTCTCTTCGCTGTTATTGCTAGCGCAATAAAGGCTCGATTATGTACACCAATAGACAATGATATAAAAAAAGCCTCACTAACTACTGTTAATGAAGCTTTTCTTTTCCGTAAATCGGATCTTCTTCCCATCTGGTTGCGAGCTCTTCCTTTGTGTAAATTACCCGCATGGGATTGCCACCGACGAACGCTCCTGCAGGAACATCCTTATGAACGAGCGTTCCTGCTGACACAATGGCTCCATCCCCAATGGTGATACCAGGGAGAATCGTCGTATTCGCTCCAATCATTACTTCGCTTCCGATTTGCACTTCTCCTAATCGATACTCTTTGATTAAGTATTCGTGGGCAAGAATCGTGGTGTTATAACCGATGACGGTGTTTTTGCCTACGCTGATTTTTTCTGGAAACATAATATCGAGCATGACCATAAGAGCAAATGAGGTTTGGTCACCAATTTTCATTTTTAGAAATGTTCGATACAACCAATTTTTCATCCCTAAAAATGGTGTATATCGTGCGAGTTGGATGACGATGAAGTTTTTGACGACTTTTACAAATGGGACGGTCTTGTATACATGCCATAGAGAGTTCGCTCCTTCGACGGGGTAGCGAGTCGTCCTTCTCATTATCTTTCTGCCTCTAAAATGGCCAGTAAATCAGTCATGTTTTCAAGCATATAGTCTGGATTGTACTTGGCTAAATAATCACGACCTTTAATCGACCAGGCAACCGCAGCCGTTCTTACTCCCGCATTTCTCCCTCCTAAAATATCATGATGGTTATCTCCAACCATGATCGCTTCCTCTGGAGAAGAATGCAGTTTTTCTAAAGCCATACGTACCGGACCTGGGTCTGGCTTTGCTTTTTCGACGTGATCAAGTGCCACAACGATTTCAAAATATGGATCTAGCTTAGTAAGCTTCAATCCTTTCATCACGACGTCAGACATTTTAGACGTCACGATTCCAATCTTATACCCTTTTTCCTTTAAAGCAATAACGGTTTCTTTTACACCCTCGAACTCTTTTACAAGTGAATCGTGATTGCTAATGTTAAAGGAACGATATGTCTTTATCATTTCCTCAACACTTTCCGGGTTCATTCCACCAAATGTTTCTACAAGCGTTGGTCCCATAAACGGGATCACATCCTCACGTTTGTACTGGTCAGGATAGTAGTGCTGTAAGGTGTGTAAAAAGGATTGAATAATCAGTTCATTTGTATCGATTAATGTTCCGTCTAAATCAAATAAGATGGTTGTTGTTTTAGTGGTCATATACTGTTTCCTTTCGTTTTGAGAACTCGACTCGCTTCCATATTCTCACCACAATAGCGGTCAATACGATCGCCAATACTAAACGGATGAGTAGCAAAGGAAGGACAGGAATTCCTAATGGTATAAAGATGAGGGTATCTTCCACAACGGCGTGGCAGGCTGCGAGGAAAATAAACGCAATCGTTACGTCCTTCTGGCTTACCCCATCCTCTTTTACGGCCTGAATCATGACACCGGCTCCATATGCAAGACCGAAAATCAATCCTGCTGCTAGAGTGGTTGACGTATTTTCCTTCATTCCTAATGCTTTTGTCACTGGTGCCATCCAGCGTGAAAATACTTGAAGCCAATGTAAGTCCTTTAATACTTGAATCACAATCATTAATGGCATAACAATCATGGCTAACTGAACAATTCCAAGTGCGGCTGTTTGCAAAGCATCGAGAAGGACCGGAATGACTCCACTCACCGTTTCTTCTTTCGCTGCCACCAACCCGTATTGAGCACGCTCGTTTCCACCTTGCCATACTAGATTAATCACAATTCCTGAAAAAATGGCCAACCCAATTCTAACGGTTAGCACAATCCAAAGCTTCACGCCTACTTTGATCGCGACACTCGATTCCACGAGCATATTGTGTGAAAAAGAAAGCATAACTGCGATGATAAACACTTCTTTTACCGATAAATCAATCGTTAGCATGGCTCCGATTGCCGCATACAGGTTCAGAAAGTTTCCTAGTACAAGAGGAATCGCTGCGTCACCAGAAAGGCCAAAAATCCCCATCAAAGGAGTAATTAACTGAATCACCCATGGCAGAACAGGGGTATGTTGCAGCAAAGCAACAATAAGGGCAACCGGAAATATAATTTTCCCCAATGCCCAAACGGTCTTCAAACCGACGAAAAACCCTGCTTTCGTAGATTGTAGCATCTTCTCTCCATGCTCCCTTATTCGTATTAGGATGGGATAGTTCCCCCTGAAGCTAGCCTTTGTTCCAAAGGAACACCAGCTCGCGGAAGGGGAAACTATCCCTCTCCCTTATTTCTTATGGGGTGGAGTTTCTCCGGAAGAAAGCCTTTATTGGGCAGCTTTCGTAAGAAGAAATTGCACCCTTCTCTCTCTATGATTTACACACTCTGGTCCAAATATCGAACCTTCGCGTATCCTTTTACTCTTCGGTAAACGATTAATGCAACTGCTAAAACAATTAAGCCGATCGAAATTGTTTGGGCAATACGTAAAGATTCTGTTAGCATCAAGCTGTCCGTACGCATTCCTTCCACAAAGTAGCGACCGATGGAATACCAAATCACATACGAAAGGAAAATCTCTCCTTGTCGTAAATTCACCCTTCTTAATGACATTAATAGAACGAATCCTACTAGATTCCAGATTGATTCATATAAGAAAGTTGGATGATAATAGACTCCATCAATATACATTTGGTTGATGATAAACTCCGGTAAGAATAATCCTTCTAAAAAGCTTCTTGTTACCTCGCCACCATGCGCCTCTTGGTTGATAAAATTCCCCCAACGACCGATGGCTTGCCCAAGTATAATACTTGGTGCCGCAATATCCGCAAGCTTCCAAAACGAAATATTTTTCTTCCTTGAAAACACAATCGCTGTGATAACCGAACCGATTAGTGCGCCATGAATGGCAATTCCACCATTCCAAATCTTGATAATATCACCTGGATTTTGAGAGTAATAATCCCATTCAAATGCAACATAATAAATACGTGCTGAAATAATCGCAATGGGTATCGCCCAAAGCATCAAATCAGGGAAAATGTCTTTATGTAGTCCCCTTCTTTCTCCTTCTCGCATCGCTAAAAATAATGCAAGTGCAATACCCACCCCAATGATCACACCGTACCAATGGATCTGGATTGGACCGAGTGACACCGCAATTGGGTCAATCGGTTGAATAGTTGATTCCATTACAGCTCATCCCCCTTAGGATTAATGTTCTTCGTCATGCTCGCCTTCTTCAATCACATCAGCCAATCGATTCGTAAACTGCTCCGCTGCGTTCACTCCCATTCGTTTTAGACGGAAGTTCATCGCTGCTACTTCAATAATAACGGCTAAGTTCCGACCAGGTCGAACAGGAACCGTTAATTTTGTTAAATCTGTGTCAATAATACGCAACTTTTCTTCATCTAATCCTAAACGATCATATTGCTTGTTTTGATCCCATAACTCCAGGTTAATGACCAAAGTAATTCGTTTATGACTTCGAACCGCTCCCGCTCCGAATAGCGTCATCACGTTAATGATTCCTAATCCACGGATTTCTAGTAAATGCTCAATCAATTCTGGAGAATTACCAATGAGCGTATCTTCATCCTCTTGACGAATTTCTACGCAATCGTCGGCAACCAAACGGTGTCCACGTTTAACAAGTTCAAGGGCAGTTTCACTTTTCCCGACTCCACTTTTCCCCGTGATTAGAACCCCTACTCCATAAATATCAATCAAAACACCATGAACAGCTGTTGTAGGCGCAAGCTTGCTTTCTAAAAAGTTCGTCAAACGTCCAGAAAAACGAGTCGTCTTCTGTCTAGACCGCATAAGTGGCACAGCCTCACGTTCACACGCTTCAATCAGCTCTTCAGGTACGTCAAGCTCCCTTGTCACAATGATTCCAGGAGTTACATCCGTACAAAGCTTTTCCATACGAATGGCACGCTCTGTTGGCGACAATTTTTCCGCAAAGGTTAGCTCTGTTTTCCCAAGAAGTTGAATTCGCTCGGCTGGATAATAATCGAAAAAACCTGCTATTTCAATACCCGGTCTAGAGATATCACTCATCGTGATCGGGCGATTTATTCCTTCTTCTCCACTAAGTAACTCTAGGTCAAATTTTTCAATAATATCTTTTGTACGAACTTTCGCCATGGTCGTCTTCCTCCTCTGTATGTAAAGAGACAATTCCTATCTATTTTACCATCTTTTTTAAAAGAAC
Organism: Bacillus coreaensis; assembly: GCF_050586445.1. Taxonomy (NCBI): domain Bacteria; kingdom Bacillati; phylum Bacillota; class Bacilli; order Caryophanales; family Bacillaceae; genus Bacillus; species Bacillus coreaensis. Next base: position 131,578 of record NZ_JBOCCY010000008.1, on the reverse strand, counting down.
CAAATTTGATCCTCATATTTTGTCAAAAAAATGACCCTCCTCAATATTGAGAAGGGATAGAAATTACGGGAGAAACTCTTTTACTTGTTCACTTACAAAAAAGTGTCTTCCATTGAAAACTGCTACCCCATTCAGCGAATGTGACTTTCCGTTCACCATAATGATATTTTTATTAGCAGGGATTTCAATGGAAACGTCTCTTTTAGCAGCTACAAATATAGGGTTATGATTTTTCGATTGGTCAATTTTTGTAACGAAGCCTTGTTTCTCAAAAAATTCCTTTGCATTCATAAACAACGATTGGCTCAACTTTTCTAAATTAACCCCCATGAATTCGGCCATTCTTTCAGGTAACTCCGTGTTTTCCAGGTATCCGGTTGGATGAGATGGACCGTAGGCGTATAAAAATACATCTTCCCCCGTATGTCCACTTGTTGTAAAACCAAGATTTGCTTTTTTGGCTAACATAGCAGATAGGTCTGCCCCAACATGATTGGAGTTAATCAGCATTCTTATTTCGTTGTTTGATAAATCATCTAGACCATATAGCTTTGCCACTTGTTTGATATTAGAGCGATCCTGCTTTAGATCCTGCAGTGCACCCTCGACCGTCCGCTGGGCTTTTTTCAATGGCTGAATGAAGCTTTCAACAGGAGTATGCGCATACGATCTAGACGTTTGCCGATTACCTATCGAGATTCCACTATTTCCATGATCGGTCACGGCAATCACCATCGTATTCCCATCTTTTTCAGCATACGTGACTGCCTCCTTTACCGCTTCGTCAAAGGCTAACACATCACTAATCATGCCAACAATATCATTTTTGTGCGCAGCCCAATCAATTTTGCTTCCTTCAACAAACAAGAAAAATCCATCTTCATCTTTCGAAAGGGTTTGAATCGCCTTGTTCGTCATTTCAGCAAGAGTGGGCTCAGAAGGTTGGGTTGCCGGACGGTCTATATCATAGGCTAGTGACTCATCAGCAAAGCTCCCCCAAATTTTTGTACCGTTCGCCTTTTGTAATTCACTTCTCGTATCGACCCATTGATATCCTTTTTCTTCAATAACCTTTTGTAAATCTTCTTGATCTTTACGATTTGTTAAATGAACTTTTCCGCCACCAAGGACAACATCGATTCCTTGATACACCTGTTGTTCAGCAATATCTTCTTGCTGCTTTCGGCTCAGAACATGTGTGGAAAATCCGGCCGGTGTGGCGTGTTGAATTTCAGAGGTGGCAACAATCCCCGTCGCTTTCCCTACTTTCTTTGCTCCTTCAAGGACATTGGCCACCGGCATGAGCGCATGCTTCGGTTTCTCTTCCTGTTTGCCTGGAGTCGTAATTTTCGAAGGAAGTAGCCCAATATAATGCTCATCCGTTTTATTTCCAGTCGCTAGAGCGGTAGCCGCAGCGGCCGAGTCTGTAATCGCAGATTCTGCAGAATACGTTCGCACGCCTCCCGTCAAGATTTGATCTAGTGCAAGATCTCTACCTTTATACCAGCGGGCTAATGCGACCGCTCCCGAACTCGTTCCATCCATCACCATCATAATGACATTCCTCGGGGACTCGGTATGCGGCTGCTGGGCTTTCATCTCTGTACAACCTACACTCCAAACTAAAACCATGCATATTAAGGTTGAAATCAGTAGTTTCTTGCTCATAAAAGCCTCCTTTCCCAATCGTTGTTTATTTTACTCAGGTTGTGGGAAAGTAACCGGGAAAATGAAAATTCGTGATGGAAAACTTGAACTTTCGGGGAATAGGGGATAAATTTTTTTGAATCGCTAATATGTACTTGGATCGCAAGTAATTCCTCTTAATCGCAAATATCTTCTTGTGATCGCAAGTAATTCCTCACAATCGCAAATATCCTCTTGTGATCGCAAGTAATTCCTCACAATCGCAAATATATTTTTGGAATAGCAAATAAATCTCTAGAATCGCAAGTAAATTGCTAGAATCGCAAAAAAGTTTTTAAAATAGCAAATAAATCTCTAGAATCGCAAGTAAAATCACATTGAACTACTGAAGTGAACCTAAAAACCATTGATTTCTACTAAAATCCCCCCTTTTCCATATAAAAAACCCTCCTTTGCTTTAAAAGGAGGGTGGAAACTTAGTCATTTTCCTTTTTTCTCGAAAAAATAGTTTTCTGAAGAATGACATTTACTACCGACATGATGAGCGCGATGAAGAAGGCCATCCAGAATCCTTCGATTTCAAAGGAGGAACCAACCAATTCATCGGTGAGCAAAAGTGTCAATGCATTGATTACTAGCAAGAACGCACCAAGCGTCACAATCGTGATCGGCAAAGTTAATATGATTAAAATAGGCCTAACCAGCATATTTAAAATCGCTAAGATGAAACTCGCGGCCAATGCCGCCCCAAAGCCTTCTATATAAAAGGAGTTTTCAAAATAGCCTGCCAGAGCGATAAACAAAATCGCATTAATTCCTATTCCTATAAGCCATCTCATCGCAATCATCCATTCTTATTTCACTTTTTTCAACGAAATCGAACCGGTCTTTGTATCTGCAAGAATCGTTGTAAAGGTATCTAACGGTCTTGTAGATTTAAAAGTAAACATTTTTTGAACAACTTCGCTCTTATTTTCGACAACTGAAATATCGTCTACGTCTACTTGGAAACCACCCAGATTGGACTTTAGTTCACCACTTAATGCCCATGAAGTAGGTACCTTCACTTTGATGGATCCTGTTGTTGCTTTTGTTACCACCACATCACATTGGTCTCCAGCCAGCTCACATTCAATATTTCCGTTAAAGGATTGAAGATCGAGCTTTTTATAAGTACCGTCCACTCGGATCGCTCCATTAATTGTTTCCCCTTCAAAGTCTACAATTTGACTTTGTTGAACGGATATTTGCCCATTGGCTGTTTCCAGTTCTGCTTTTGATGCCTTAATGTTTGACACATCCACTTTTCCGTTTGCTGTTTTTGCTTTAAACGACGCCACCACTAGGTTTTCACTTGTAATCGGCCCGTTAAACATGCGAATGCGAATATGTTCAAAATCAGTAGAAGGCACATATACCTTTGCCTGAACCTTCATCCACTTTTGTTGTGCTCCGAAACGTAGTTTATCCCCTTCAACCGAAAATAACACGTCTTTGATAAAAAGACTTTTCGCTTCCTCTGGTGATTCCACACGATACACCTTTGCCTCACATTCGACACGAACATCCGATTGATTCCACGGAATTAGGGTCACCGAACCATTGGCCACATCAATATCAATATCCTTTACTCTTGCGTGAGTTTGTTGATAAATATGAGAAACATCTACCGATTGACCAAAATTCCAATCAAGATCAAAATCTTTAATCTTTTTAAAAGCAACATCCACAAACTCTAGTATTTTTTCCTTGGCAGATTGAGCCTTTTGATAAGAAAAACCTGACGACTTTTTCCCTTCCTCAAAGTTCACAACCGTTGAAAGCTCATTGTATAATTTTTGTTGCTTTTCTTCCATAGAGGTATTGGATTTCTCCAATTCTTCTAATAGCAGTAACGCTTCATCAACCTTAAGCTTTCCTTCCTCTACCATCTGTAAGATGCGTTTTCTCTCTTCTTTCATATCTATACCCTCCTCAATGGACTAATAATCTTCACTCGCAAAGACTTTAATCGCTTTTACAAGATTCCATACCGTAACGATGATGGCGATTAATCCAGTTAAAAGCGCGCCTACAATAATAGCAATCGGTGCTGTGTCTGTTAATTGATTCGTCATATCTAGATAAACCGCTGAACCGACTAGAAACGGAACGGGAACAATTGGGATTAAATGCGATAAAAAGGCTTTCTTTGCATGCTGTTTGACATATGAACTGGATGAAACTAAAAATACGACCAACGGAAAAATAAATCCAGCGAAAAAGATACTCAAGTAACTCATACCGGCCAAAACTTTATTCGTATTCATTTTCCTTCATCTCCTCTGCTCATATGTACGTTCTTAATAAATAAAAGTTTCATGAATTTTGAGGAGAGTGATACAAATAGGAGCAATTCCTTACGGAACTGCTCCCCCCTTTACGCGTTAGTTACTTGCTCTTCCTTTTGTTGAATTTGCTTCTTCATTCGCTCACGGTCACGGTCGAGTATCGGCTTTAAGTACTTCCCTGTATACGATAATGGTACTTCTGATACTTGTTCTGGTGTTCCCATGGCAATAATGGTACCACCTTTATCGCCACCCTCAGGTCCGAGGTCGATAATATAGTCGGCTGCTTTAATGACATCGAGATTATGCTCAATGACTAATACCGTATCACCATTTTCCACCAGGCGCTGGAGGACGACAAGCAATCGTGAAATATCATCCACGTGTAACCCTGTGGTCGGCTCATCGAGAATATAGAACGAGCGACCAGTAGAACGGCGATGAAGCTCAGACGCTAGTTTTACCCTTTGTGCTTCCCCACCAGATAAAGTCGTGGCAGGTTGACCGAGTGTAATATAACCAAGACCCACATCATAGATGGTTTGAAGCTTCCTTTTAATTTTTGGGATATTTTCGAAATAAACGAGTGCATCTTCCACTGTCATATCTAGCACATCCGAAATATTCTTACCTTTATATTTTACTTCTAGCGTTTCACGGTTGTAGCGTTTGCCGTGACACACTTCACAAGGGACATAAACATCCGGTAAAAAGTGCATCTCTATTTTGATAATTCCATCTCCACGACATGCCTCACATCGGCCACCTTTGACGTTAAAGCTAAAGCGACCTTTTTTGTATCCTCGAACCTTGGCTTCATTAGTCGATGCAAACACATCACGAACATCGTCGAACACACCAGTATAAGTTGCTGGATTCGATCTTGGTGTACGCCCGATCGGTGATTGATCGATATCAATGACCTTATCCAAGTGCTCGATCCCTTTGATTTCTCGATGCTGACCAGGCTTGATTTTTGCACGATTTAGCTTTTGAGCTAATGATTTATGTAGAATTTCATTGATCAATGTACTTTTTCCTGAACCAGAAACACCGGTTACTGCGATGAACATGCCAAGCGGGAACTTTACGTTTACATTGTTCAAGTTATTTTCCTTAGCGCCTTTAATCTCGACGTATCTACCATCACTTTTTCTTCGCTCAATTGGTAGCGGAATAAATTTCTTACCTGCTAAATACTGACCGGTTAGTGAGTTTGGATCCTCCATAACCTCCTGTGGGGTTCCAGCAGAAACAATTTGTCCGCCATGAACTCCTGCTCCTGGGCCAACATCAATTAAGTAATCAGCCGCAAGCATCGTATCTTCATCATGCTCAACAACGATCAATGTGTTCCCAATATCACGCATATTTTTCAACGTATCAATTAATCGGTCATTGTCTCGCTGATGAAGTCCAATGGAGGGTTCATCTAGAATGTACAACACACCGGTTAATCTTGACCCGATTTGTGTGGCTAATCGAATTCGCTGTGCCTCTCCTCCAGATAAAGTACCCGCCGCACGGTTCAACGTTAAATAATCGAGGCCAACATTGATTAAGAAACCAAGGCGTTCTTTGATTTCACGCAGAATTAAGTTAGCAATTTTTGTTTCTTTTTCCGTTAAGTCTAGATGGTCAAAGAAATGATGAGCTTCTTGAATCGAGAAGGACGTCACTTTCCCTATATGGTGGTTGTTGATTAGTACCGCTAATGTTTCCTTCTTCAGGCGGTCTCCTTTACAAGTCGGACAGTGATGCTGAGCCATGTACTTTTCCATTTGCTCACGAATATAATCAGAGCTAGTCTCCTTGTAACGTCGCTCCACATTTCGAATGACACCTTCGAATTGGATATAGCCTTCACGAATTTGTCCGAAGTCATTTTCGTACCGGAAGTAAATATCGTCTTCTTTTGATCCAAATAGCACTTTGTCAAACAAATGTTTTGGAAGATCCTGCACAGGAATATCCATATCAATTCCAAAGTGGTTACACACTGCTTCTAATAGCTGTGGATAGTATTGAGAGCTTGTTGGCTCCCACGGTGCGATGGCATGCTGTTTTAGGGATAACTCTTTATTCGGAACAACAAGATCTACATCCACTTCGAGCTTTGACCCTAATCCATCACAGTCAGGACAGGCACCGAACGGACTGTTAAACGAGAACATACGAGGTTCAAGCTCCGTGATCGAGAAGCCACATAATGGACAGGCATGGTGTTCGCTGAAAAGCAATTCCTCTTCGCCGATCACATCAATAATTACTTTTCCTTCCCCAAGACCAAGAGCGGTTTCAAGCGAATCAGCGAGACGGGCAGTGACTCCCTCCTTAACGACAATTCGGTCAACAACCACTTCGATCGTATGTTTCTTGTTTTTCTCCAGCTCAATTTCGTCTGAAAGATCAAGCATTTCTCCGTCCACACGAACACGAACAAAGCCTTGCTTTTTAATATCTTCAAAAACCTTCACATGTGTCCCTTTGCGTCCAGCAATAATCGGTGCAAGTACTTGGAGCTTTGTTCGTTCAGGATACTCCATAATTCGGTCGACCATTTGCTCGATCGTTTGGGAGCTAATTTCAATCCCGTGATTCGGACAGGTCGGGCGACCCACTCTTGCATATAATAATCGTAAATAATCATAAATCTCCGTAACCGTTCCGACGGTCGAACGAGGATTACGACTCGTTGTTTTCTGATCAATTGAAATAGCCGGTGAAAGTCCTTCAATCATATCCACATCCGGTTTATCCATTTGCCCTAAAAACTGCCTTGCGTACGCAGATAACGATTCCACATAGCGTCTCTGCCCCTCAGCATATATCGTATCAAATGCAAGAGAGGATTTCCCCGAGCCTGAAAGTCCTGTTAGTACAACGAGCTTATCTCGCGGAATGGTCACATCGATATCCTTTAAATTATGAGCTCTAGCCCCTTTAACTATGAGCTTTTCCATTGCCATTGATTCGTCATCCTTCCGCTTTCAACTCTAATATTAAATCACGAAGCTCTGCTGCTCTCTCGAAGTTGAGCGCCTTTGCTGCTTCTTTCATTTCCTTCTCCATATCCTCAATTAGCTTATCACGCTCTTTTTTCGTAAGCTTTGTAAGCTTTTCTGTTGTCTTGTACTCTGCTTCATTCTCAGCCGCATGTGTTGCACGAATGGCATCTCTTATATCTTTTTGGATTGTCATCGGTGTGATTCCATGCTTTTCATTGTACTCTTCTTGAATGGCGCGACGACGTTTCGTTTCTGAAATCGCAAGCTCCATTGAGTTTGTCATTCGATCGGCATACATCACCACATGACCGCGGGAATTACGCGCCGCACGACCTATGGTTTGGATCAACGAACGTTCTGAACGAAGGAAGCCTTCTTTGTCCGCATCCAAAATGGCTACTAACGAAACCTCAGGAATATCTATACCTTCCCTTAACAAGTTAATTCCTATAAGAACATCATATTTTCCAAGTCTTAGCTCTCGGATGATTTCAATTCTTTCGAGCGTTTTTACCTCAGAGTGTAGATATTGTACCTTGATACCGATTTCTTTCAAGTAATCTGTTAAATCCTCGGACATCTTTTTTGTTAACGTTGTGACAAGAACGCGTTCATTCCTCTTAATCCGCTCATGAATCTCACCGATAAGGTCATCAATTTGCCCTTCAATCGGACGAACATCAATCGTTGGATCAAGCAATCCTGTTGGACGAATGATTTGTTGAACCATTTCTGGCGTGTGCTCGAGCTCATAAGGTCCCGGTGTTGCCGAAACAAACACAATTTGATTGATCTTCTCCTCAAATTCTGTAAACGTTAAAGGTCGGTTATCCATCGCTGAAGGCAGACGGAAGCCATGATCCACGAGAACCTGCTTACGCGCTTGGTCGCCGTTATACATTCCACGAATTTGCGGAAGCGTCACATGCGACTCGTCAATGACAATTAAGAAGTCTTCTGGAAAATAATCGATCAATGTATATGGTGTTGACCCAGGTGGTCTTAGAGTTAAATGTCGGGAGTAGTTTTCAATTCCCGAACAGAAGCCCATTTCCCGCATCATTTCTAAGTCATAACGTGTACGTTGCTCTAATCGCTGTGCCTCAAGAAGCTTTCCGTTTTCACGCATGTCCGCTAGGCGTTCTTCGAGTTCCTTCTCAATATTTTCAATGGCAACAAGGAGTTTTTCTTCACGTGTAACGAAGTGGGAAGCTGGGAAAATGGCAACATGTTCTCTTTCTCCAAGAATCTCCCCTGTTAATGCATCAACCTCTCGAATTCGATCAATTTCATCACCAAATAGCTCTACACGCAAGCAATGCTCATCCCGTGAAGCCGGGAAAATCTCGACCACATCGCCACGAACACGAAATGTTCCACGCTGAAAGTTAATATCGTTTCTTTCATATTGAATATCCACTAAGCGATGCAAGAGCTGATTTCGCTCAATTTCCATTCCCGTTCTTAGTGAGAGCACAAGATCTCGATATTCCTCAGGAGAACCTAGACCGTAAATGCAAGAAACACTCGCAATGATAATAACATCTTTTCTTTCAAACAAAGAGGATGTAGCCGAGTGACGAAGCTTATCAATTTCGTCATTGATACTAGCATCTTTTTCGATAAACGTATCTGTTGAAGGAACATACGCTTCTGGCTGATAATAATCGTAATAGCTAACAAAATACTCGACCGCGTTATTCGGAAAAAACTCCTTAAACTCACTATAAAGCTGGCCAGCAAGTGTTTTATTATGAGCGATCACAAGTGTCGGCTTATTCACTTCTTTAATCACATTGGAGATCGTAAATGTTTTACCAGTCCCTGTTGCTCCAAGCAACGTTTGACGTTTTTCACCATTATGTATTCCATCAGCAATCCTTTGAATGGCTGCAGGCTGATCTCCTTGTGGTGAGTATTTAGAGACTAATTCAAATTGGTCCTTCACAAGTACTCCTCCTATTAAAAGTATCCATTAGAATTTCATCTATAGTAACTAGCTGCGACGGACCTGGCTGAGTAAATATCCTATATTTTCATATTAATCATTCTACCACAAATAAGGGAAAACAAACCAACAATATACGAACAAATATTCGATGTTTTTCGTTTTTACGATGAAGTCTGTCAGTCTCAGTCGAAAAAAGGTCAATCAAACGTTTGATTGAAATGATTCAAACACCCTCTGTAAGTGAAAATGGCATAAAAAAACTTGTCGAAAATTTTATCGACAAGCTTCTACCTACGATCGTTTTTTTGCCCTCTCTCGAACCATTTTCGAATACGCAAACCCAACCGTTAAAGACAATGCATCTACAATAATGAGCGATAAGGAATCAGTATAACCCTTATAAACCGATGCAGCTATTAGTGCAACTGTAAGCAATAAACCAATCACATGGCTGTATGTAACTCTTGTGAAAAAAATAACGAGAGCACCAGGAATAAAAAGACCCAATACATACTTCATCTCGTTCAACCCCTCTTTGTTACCACTTATAGTTCTAGAATATATGGTCAACTCCGGTTGCACAAGTATTTCACGTATGGAAAGTGCATACTAAGAAAAAAGTAAAAGGAGCATAACGAATATGGCTAGAAAAAGACGTCCATTAATCCCAGAGGCTAGAGAGGCATTAGATTCGTTAAAAGCAGATGTGATGAAACAGAGAGGGTATATGGTGCCTAACGATAACCCGGACCAGGTAAAATACGAAGTGGCAGCGGATATGCATATTCCACTGAGTAAAGGCAATAACGGAAATCTTACCTCCCATCAAGCAGGCAAGATCGGTGGCCAAATCGGTGGAAGCATGGTCAAAGAAATGGTCCGACTTGCACAAGAAAGAATGAGAAATCAAAACGAATAAAAATGCCTCTAAATGAGACATTCAGAGCAAGATGCTTGACTCCTGGGGGATCAGCGGGACAAGTGAGACCCCACAGGAGTGTCAGCGACGAGGAGGCTCACTGCCCGCCCCCCGGAAAGCAAGCGCCCGGAGCGGAAATCAGCCCTTTTCCCACCAATCCCGAACAAAAAAATGACAAAAGGCAGCGAGAAGAACTTCTCACTACCTTTGTCGACAGTCCGAATGCCTCTAAATGAGGCATTTTTAACTAGCATTACCGTATTTAGATAAAATATCTTCATAATTAGAACGCTTGACTGGAGGGGAGTAGAAATAACCTTGCACCTCGAAGCAATTCATGTTTTGCAGGAAACCGATTTGATTCGACGTTTCCACACCTTCTGCAATGACCTTCAGATTTAGGTTGTGAGACATCGAAATGATGGCAGATATAATTTCTTTATTGCTCTCATAATCAGCGATAAAGGACTGGTCAATTTTCAAACGATCGACAGATAACTTTTGCAAATAACTTAAGGAGCTATACCCTGTTCCAAAGTCATCGACACTTATCTCAACCCCGACTTCTCTAAGGGCAAGCAGGTTTCGATTGACTCGCTCCTCTCCACGCATAATAACACTTTCCGTAATTTCAATCTCAATATCACTGCCATCGATCTCATAGGAGGCTAAGTTTTTTATGATAAAATCGACAAAGTCTTCTTGGTAAAAATGAATGACGGAAATATTAATAGAAGTTCTAGGCACCGGCATGCCTTTCCGTTTCCACTCCCCAATCGTTTCGAATACTTCCGTAATTACAAATCTCTCAAGATCAATAATTAAGTTACTTTCTTCGGCGATAGGAATAAACTTACTTGGAGGAATAAATCCGTTCTCTTCATGTTCCCAACGAATGAGTGCCTCGGATCCCACCAATAGATTTGAACCCGTATCATATTTCGGTTGATAATAAACCGTTAACTTGCGATTCGCAATATCTCTTCGAAGATCACTTTCTATCTTTATTTTATTAAGTGATTGTTCCTTCATCGTCGCCTCATACACAACATATCGATTGGATCCTTCATTTTTCGCACGATACATCGCAAGATCTGCCGCCTTCAATAATTCTAAAATCATTTCTCCATCTTTTGGAAAATAAGCCACACCGATACTCGCTGTAAGTAAAAAGTCAAAGCCATCGAGTACGATGGGGGTTCGAAAACCTTCAATAATCATTTGAGCAACCTCATCATAGTCTGCTGGATGAGGTAGTAACGCAGCAAACTCATCTCCCCCAAGCCTTGCAATCGTACAATTTTCAGGCATGAGCTCCTCAAGCTTTTTCCCGGTTTCTTGAAGAATTTTATCACCGAAAAAATGACCAAAGGTATCATTAATCCGTTTAAAACGATCAAAATCAATATAAAAAAGATAAAAAGGTTTATTTTCATCAATCGCCTCTGCTGCCACTTTTTCAAGCTTCCGTTTATTCGGTAAATTGGTTAAATCATCGTGATAAGCAAGGTAACGAATCGTCTCCTCGGCATGCGTCTTCTCTGTAATATCTCGGACAATTCCATATACCCCGATCAGTTCTTCTTTCACAATGATTCGAACAGGTGTAATTCTAACATCAATAAAAAAGCCATCTCGATGTCGAAGTTTTACTTCAACCGATTGAATATCTTCTTGAAGGAAGCTTTGAAGATAGTGATTGAATTCCTCTTCGTCGCAGATTAATAGCTCCTTGAAATGCAATCCCTTAATCGCTTTTTGATCATAGCCTGTAAGTTTAAAGGCTTCCTTATTCGCATGCATAATGTTGCCTGACAAGTTTACGGCAAATACGGCATCAGGATTATGATTAAATAGTGATAAATACGATTGAATGTTACGCATCAATAAACGTTCACCAAACAGGTCAGGAACTAGCATGAAAGCAAGATTCGTAATGACACTATATGTAAAAGGCAAAAGCATAACCAATGGATTTGTATTCCCCACACCAATTTCTTCAAGATTCAGCATAGATACAACAACCATAAAAGGAACTCCTGCAAAAGCAGCTCCGCCAAGAATACTACCAACAAGTTTCCAACGAGACAGGAATTGATAGATATCCGAATTCGTTATTTGAATAAGAAAGCGAAGCAAGGAAAACATCGTTGCTAATGTTAAAAATACAGTCATGGTCCCTAGCATCGGCTTAATATCTAGATGATCCGAGTATAGAAGATAAAAACCAAGACTAAGTGTACCTAAAATACAAACCGTAACGAACAATCCTGCAAATATATACTGAATCGAACTATTTAGTCTCTGTTTCGTTACCCCAAGAGCAATATAAGATCCGATAAAGCAAAAATAAAAACTTAATTGAAAGTATAAATTGATATTTCCTGTAGAGTAAGGTAATTCCATTGCCAAACAAACCAATAACAACGCTAACCAAAAAGTAAAGCCAAGCATTAACGAGTATATTGCTCTTCTCATAAACGTATAATTTTCTAGCTTCAACCGACGACAAAATTCTGCCCCAAGTGTACAGCATATTATCGAAATGAAGATAGCAATCAACACATCGCTTAAATTGAACACATAAAATGTGGCAGACCCAAGCAAAGTAACCCCTCATCCCAGAGCAAAATTCAGTAGACTGCCCTTTTTCGACCTACTGTGGACTCCATTTTACCATGATTCGACAGTAATATCCTACTATTTTCGCAGGGAAAAGGGATTATTTATTCGATCAACGAATGAAAGACCCACCTGATTTGAAGGTGAGTCTTCGTCTAGTTTCATGATTCTCAAAATCGAGATAATTTAGAAAATAAATGCGTCGATTGCGTAAGCTCCAGGACCTGTTAATGCAACACCAATAGCGATAACTAATAACGTTAAGTTGTATTCATATCCATTTGCTGTTGACCATAACCCATTGGCACCGTGAACTTTTACAATGGACATAACCATAGTTGCAGCAATAAGTAGACCTGCAAGTGGAGTTAAGAATCCCACAGCAAAGAATAAGCCACCCACCAACTCTGCTAAACCAGCAAGAAGAGCCATTGTTACACCTGGCTTTAATCCAAGCGACTCCATCCAGCCACCGGTCCCTTTTAGTCCGTAACCACCGAACCAACCAAACAATTTCTGTGCACCATGACCTATGAATAATAAACCGATAACGACACGAATCAATAATAATCCTAAATCTAACATCTTGTAATTCCTCCTAGTTGTTTATTAAGGCTCTTTTCTAAACATTGTTGCTATAAACACACTTTTTAGGATTTTAACTATATGTTTCAACAGCCAATCAGAATTTTTTCATCCTTAGAAAAGAGCTACTCTCCCAATAGACCAATAAACACAGTGTTACACGGGGAAAAATCCGGCATTTGGGATTTTTCCAAAAACAACAATCTTTACGAAAACAGCTTTGTTAATTTGATAGCTCTTCTACTTTCTTCTTCGTTTTTCTTAGTACATCTATTAAACTGTTTACCTCTTGATGATCTAATGAAGCAAACATGGAATCAATCAGTACTTGATGCTCCGGAATAAGGGTATCCATTACTATTCTCCCTTTATCCGACAAAGAAATATGAATGGCTCGCCGATCTCCTGGACAAATATTCCGCTCTAAAAAACCCTTTTGTACCAGCTTATCAACTACATACGTCATCGATCCGCTAGCCACAAGAATGCTGCTCCCCACTTGATGAATCGTCTGCGTCCCCTTATGATAAAGAACTTCAAGAACCGAAAACTCTGTCACGCTTAGATCATGTTTTGTTACATTGGACTTTATACATTCTTGAATCGCCTTTGTTGTTTGCATGAGGAGCAGAAAAGGTTCATTAGAACAAATCTTATCCATATGCTCACCCCCTTGTCTTTTTATCTTCGATTCAAATATCTTGAATATGAGATAATAATATTATGAATTCGAGATATTGTCAATGGGTGAGTGGCAATTTTTTTATGACCTGCTTGCCCTTGAAAAATTACCTCCTAATGTCATAAACATGACTTTATGACGTGACAGACCATTAAGATGAAATACATCAGGTCATAAGATGCCTTTTATGACCTGATGCACAAGTAAAACTAGCTCCACGAGTCATAAGACTAAGACCGCTTCATGCCATTTTCACTCTTCCTGACCAATCCCCTTAATCTGCATAATTCCTTCTTCCAATCGCTGATCAACAATGTGAGCGTCGTCGATATGTTGTAAAATCGCGTCATTTACTTTATTGAACACTTCTTTTGTCATACAGATTTCTTCAATGATATCTCCACTAAACGATTTTTGTTCTTGAATGGTGTGGAGAACCGATTGTACTTCGGTTTGCACCGTTTCAATCACCTCAAGGATATGATCAATCTTCGCGGTTGTTCCCGTACTAAGCTCAATTCCTTCATTAACAACTGTCAGACTTGTTTGTGTTTCAGTGAGCGCTTTGTTAATTTCCTGCTGAATACTTCTCGTGAGGCCGTCGATGTCCATGGTGCTTTTGGCTGTACTTTCCGCAAGTTGTCTCACCTCACTTGCGACCACAGCAAAGCCTTTTCCATGTTCTCCTGCTCGTGCTACCTCAATTGATGCATTCAAGGCAAGCAAATTGGTTTGTTCGGCAATGGCATGAATGACCTTGACAATGTCCTCAATTTCTTTTGAACGTATATTAAGGTGATTCATACTGGTTGCCGCTAAGCTCGATTGCTCCCCAAGCTTCTTGATCATTGTTTCTACTTTTCCAACAGACTCTCTACCCTCCTTCGACTCTCTCACCATTTCCTCCGTGGAATCTATCAAAGTTTGTCCCATCACAAGCATCTTGGTCGAAATTTGATTAGAGTGTTGACTGATTTCTTCCACTTTATCGAACCTTTTTTTAATTTTTTCGACGAGTTCTGCTAGATCATGATGCTGTCCATTCACAACCTCGTGCTGGTTCACTGTTGACAACAAATCCCCATACAAGCTATGTAAAAAATCCTCCATCCGGTTCTCCATCTCCTGATTTTTGTGTTTTGCTTTCATATATTCAGCTTTGAAAAAGTCTAATTCACTTTGTAATCTTTTGTTTTCACGAATGGTCCTAAACATATAGAGATGCCCCTTTTATCAAATGATAGTAAAATCATATCGCATTCAGATATCTCTTTTTGTGATATATGTCATAGGTACAAAAAAACACCAAGCATTTTTAAATGCTTGGTGTTCATTTCACAATTAGCACCGGACAGTTTGCTCGTTTGGCTACTTTATGACTCACACTTCCGAGAACAAATTCCTGCAAGCCACTTAATCCTCTGCTGCCAATCACAATAATGTCTGCATGATGATTGTTTGCATATTCAACTATCGCAGGGCCCGGGTCACCCTGGAGAATCGTTACCTTATAGGATACTTCATGGGTTCTGGCCATTTTTTCGACCTCTCTTATTCGTTCTTTACGTTTTCCATCCAAGTCTGCTGAGTTCCAATGGCTCAGCACGTCTGATTTCACTTTATCAGCATCAACAACAATAACAATCTCTACTAATGACCCTGGGGTGCATTTTGCCATATGCATAGCGTTTTCTGCGGCTCTTTTCGCATGATCCGATCCGTCGGTGGCTAAGATAATATTTCTATACAATGGATAACCTCCTTCTTTTGTTAAAAAAGTCTAATATGTTAATTATGCGTGAAATGCATCATTATCGCAGTGATGTTCCTCACCGCACCCTCTCATTCCTTCACATACTTGCTATTAAAAAAAGAGAGACATATTCCCATGTACAAGCCCATATAGTTTAAGGTAGAATATAAAACGTAATTATTACGGTTTAATTAATACATAGGAGGGACATATGAATCGAATTGTTCGAACGAACTTGATTGATATCGCTGGATTGATTTTATTAGCAGCTGCTTTTCTTTTACTACCATTAAAATTAGACGTTGGGGACGTTCTTCCCTCTTCATTTTTAAATCTTAATACCATTTTTCTAAGTATATTAATAGAAGCTTTTCCTTTTGTGCTTATTGGTGTTCTGATTGCAGGTGTGATTCAAATCTTTGTAACAGAAGAACATATTCAGCGGTGGATTCCTCAAAGCAGGACAAAGGCGATTATCATGAGTTGTGTGGTCGGTGCATTATTCCCTGCCTGCGAATGTGGAATTGTACCGATTGTTAGACGACTTGTAGCTAAAGGGGTCCCTCTATATGCAGCCATTGGCTTTATGCTAACAGGGCCACTGATTAACCCGATCGTGATTGCATCCACGTATATGGCGTTTGGAAATAACGCGGCCATTGCGGGGTGGAGAATGGGACTTGGATTTGCAGTTGCTCTTTTTGTTGCGTTTCTAGTGAGCTTTTTCTTCAGAGGTCATCAATTCAAGCAGGCACTTGTTAGTACGCAAACCATCCCTGTAGGTAGAAAAAAAGAATCTTTTATCAAGCGTTTCTTCTCGATGCTTACCCACTCCATCGATGAGTTTTTTGATATGGCGAAGTTCTTAATTTTTGGAGCCTTACTTGCTGCAGCTGTTCAAACGTATATGCCAGCAAAATCCCTATTAGAAGCAGGAGATGGTCCTTTTTCCTCCGTCGCTGTCATGATGGGTCTTGCTTATGTATTATCTCTTTGCTCGGAAGCAGATGCATTTATCGGTTCATCCTTTAATAGCATTTTCCCAACACCATCTGTCCTAGCCTTTCTAATTTTCGGACCGATGATGGATTTAAAAAATACACTTATGATGTTAAGTGTGTTCCGTGCAAAATTTGTTTTTAGTGTACTGTTCTTTGTTGCAACGACTGTGTTTCTATCCATTGTGCTCGTACAGAGCTTTTTATAAGGAGGGATTTTAGATGGTCTTCCAAGCACAACAAGCTCTACGTGCAGCCATATTGCTTTTTTTCACGGTATTAATTTTCAAATTTCACTATACGGGTGAGATTACCAAGTTTATTAATCCAAAATACATCGGACTCAGTCAGATCGCATCTGTTCTGTTCCTAATCTTGTTCTTCATCCAAATCACGCGTATTTGGGAGAAAAAGACTCATCACCATCATCACGACCATGAGTGCAGCCATAATCACGACTGTGATCATAACCATGACCATGGAAATACACCTATGACACTAAAAAAAGTGCTCTCGTACGTCATTATTGCCTTTCCTCTCGTTACTGGTTTTACCATACCAGCAAAAGTGCTTGATTCCTCTATCGCAGAGAAAAAAGGGGGAATGGCGGTGATTACTGGAAAAAGTGAAACACCTTCAACCGATGAGTCAACAAATGAAGAAGATGTTCAACCATCCGACACGGAGGTACTTCCAAATCCGCATGGAGAAATCACTCAAGATGAGATGAATTCTCTTGTTCAAAAACTAAAGCAAAGTGATCCGATTGACATGAATGATTATGTGTATTATTTAAACTATGAAGAAATTAGTAAGGACGTAGCAACTTTTAAAGGAAGAGAAATCACCTTAAAGGGCTTCGTTTATAAAGAGGAAGGCTTTCAAACGGATCAGCTTGTCATCTCCCGTTTCTTGATCACACACTGTGTGGCGGATGCAAGCATTATCGGTTTTTTAACACAATTTGATGAAGCAGCTACTCTCGAAAAAGACACATGGGTGGAAGCCACTGGTGTAATAGATGTGACAACCTATAACGGGACGGAGATGCCTTTTATCAAAATTACCGACTGGAAAACGATTGAGGAACCATCCGAACCCTATCTATTTCCGTTAAATGTGCGGATTTTATAATAAATAAAGGGGAGAATGGCATCAATTAGTCATTCTCCCCTCCTTTTCTATTATTCATCTTTTTCATCATAGGCGATTAGCACGATATTTTCGTTTGTTTCCTTCCGCAATTCCTTCTCAAGAGAGGTAATTTTGTCTAATTGGCTTTTCTCAAGATCAGCTACAGGAAAATTTTCATACACACTCATCTAAGTACCCCTTTCTAAGGTGATAATTAGATTTTTTCCATGTCTTATCTCAATTATGCAGTTAGCGGTTCACGACTCTTTGGATATGGATGATTAAATATAATTTTTCGTTATTCGTAAGACTGTAATCGAATTGATTTTCGATATATTCATTAATTTTCTCCGTACATTCAAAAGCTGCTCGATGCTTCTCACGCACCGTTTCGAATAAGAACGGATCGTCATCTTCGATATATGTTTTGCTATATAATCGCTGGGCAAAAAATTTTAAATGCGTAATAAATCTAAAATAATTTAATGATTCCTCGTCAAAGTCCATTTTAAAATGATACTTAACAATATTTAAAATATCCTGCATGACTTTCGTTATATTAGCGACATTCGGCATTTCCTGGTTGAGCTCAGCATTGACGATATGCATCGCGATAAAGCTTGCTTCATCTTCTGGTAAAAGGACCCCCAGTTTCTCCTGAATGATCTTCAAGGCTTCCATCCCAATGACAAATTCTTGCTTATAAAATCGCTTAATTTCCCATAAAAGAGCATTTTTAATGTCGTACCCTTTTTGATTACGCTCGACCGCAAAATGAATATGATCAGTTAAAGATATATAGATACTATCGTTTAGGTCTCGTCCTAGTCTTGATTTGGCAATCTTAATAATATCCTCTGTAACTTCCATATATTCAATCGGGACTTCATATAAAAGAGTTTTAAATTTTTCTGACATATCATTATTTTTGAGAGCAAAAATCTTCTCAATTTTGTCTTCTTCTACAGAATCTCCTGGCTTTTTTTGAAAGGCCAAACCTCTCCCCATAACCACTAACTCTTCGTTTTTTTCATTAAACGCACTGATAACGTTGTTATTGTACACTTTGGCTATTTTCATTTGACCACCTATAAGTTTATTATGGTTCTCTTATTTTTATTATAATGGAAATAGTGAGCGTTATAAAATCTTTAGACATTCAAAAGAAGGAAAGCTAATTAAAAGCTTTCCCATTTTTATCCAACCTATAGTTTTTCCCCGTTTGAAGCAATCACTTCTTTATACCAGTCAAAGCTCTTCTTCTTAGAACGCTCTAATGTTCCATTGCCTTCATTATCCTTGTCCACATAAATATAGCCATAGCGTTTTTTCATTTCACCCGTTGATGCACTCACAAGGTCGATTGGGCCCCAGCTCGTATATCCAAGGATTTCTACACCGTCTTCAATCGCTTCTGACATTTCCGATACATGCTTACGTAAGTATTCAATTCGGTAATCGTCGTTCACTTCACCGTTTTCACCTGGAACGTCAACCGCACCAAGACCATTTTCTACAACGAATAGAGGTTTTTGATAACGATCATATAATTGGTTCGCTGTAATACGGAAGCCCTTTGGATCGATTGTCCATCCCCATTCAGACTTCTCTAAGTATGGATTCTCAATCGAACCAAACACGTTTCCAGATGTGGTCTTGTTAATTTCAGGATCTGTACTAGTCGTACGACTTGCATAGTAACTAAAGCCAAGATAATCTACTGTATGATTCTTAAGAAGCTCTTCATCGCCTGCTTCCATCACAATATTCAAGTTATTGTCTTTGAAGAATCTCTTCGCATATCCAGGATATTGACCGCGAGATTGAACATCGATAAAGAAGAATGAATCACGATCTTTTTCCATCGCATCAAACACATCATCCGGATTACAAGAGTATGGATAGGTTTGACCCGCTGCTAACATACAGCCAATTTTCATATCCGAATTGATTTCATGACCTGCTTTTACAGCCAAAGCACTGGCAACTAACTGATGATGTGCTGCTTGATACTTCACTTGTTTCTTATCTTCGCCTTCTTCAAATACAAGACCGGCACCAACGAATGGCAAGTGTAGGAGCATATTGATTTCGTTAAACGTCATCCAGTACTTTACTTTGTCCTTATATCTTTTAAAAAGTGTCGTTGCATACGTTTCAAAGAAAGTAACAAGCTTGCGATTTCTCCAACTGCCATAGTTCTTTACAAGGTTCACTGGTACATCAAAGTGAGCAATCGTCACAACAGGCTCGATGCCATACTTTAATAATTCATCAAATACTTTATCGTAAAATTGAAGTCCTGCTTCGTTTGGTTCTGCATCGTCACCATTTGGAAAAATTCTCGCCCAAGAGATTGATAAACGCAAAGCTTTAAAACCCATTTCTGCAAAAAGCGCGATATCCTCTTTATAACGATTGTAAAAATCAATCGCTTCATGAGAAGGGTAAAATTCGCCTTCAAGTGGTTCATACGATGGTAGATTCCCTAATAAAATCTCCCATCTTAGTTTTCCAGTTGGCATTAAATCAACCGTTGTTAATCCTTTGCCATCTGCTAAATAAGCACCTTCTGCTTGGTTTGCGGCAATAGCGCCGCCCCATAAAAATCCTTTTGGAAATGCCATTCTATCCATCCTTTCTTAAAACAACAGGAAGAAAGGAAACGTATTTTTCCTTTCTCCTAACATGTTGATTACTTACTATCTAGTGTAAATAATGGTGCGCCTGTTTTCACTTGTTTTGCATCCGCAAGTTGTAAATCGAACTCTTTATGGTTTGTGACAACGATTGGAGTGGTTAACGGCTTACCAGCTTCCTTAATTTGCTCCATATCAAACTCAATTAGTAATTGACCTGCTTTCACGTAATCACCTTGAGACACATGAGCGGTGAAAAACTTCCCTTCTAATTGAACGGTATCCATACCGATGTGGATTAAAAGATCAGCACCTGAATCTGTTGTAATACCAATTGCATGCTTGGTTGGGAATAGTGCAGAAACTGTTCCTGCTACTGGTGCAACTAATTTCCCTTCACTTGGCTCAATCGCTACACCATGACCTAATGCACCTGACGAAAATGCTGCGTCTCTTACTTCTGATAATGCAATTACTTCACCATTTAATGGACTAACTACTTCTTCATTTTGAACATCTTGAACCTTTGTTGCTGCTACTTCACTAGCTGCTGACGTTGTTTCTGTTGTTGCGTTTTGTTCTTTGTTAATTCCACCGAATAATAATGTTAGAACGAAACCTGCGATGAAACCTACTACGATAGAGATGATTGCACCATAGAAACCGAAATCGATTCCTTCAGGGCTAATATAAGATGGAATTCCGAAAATCCCAAGACCACCAATAATGTAACCCGTTACATTTGTAGCACCTGCAATAGCTCCACCAATACCTGCAGCGATACAGCTCATGATAAATGCTTTCTTTAATGGAAGTGTAATACCATAAATAGCTGGTTCAGTTACACCAAAAATACCTGAGATAAATGCCGGGATACTTAAAGTTTTTAATTTCTGGTTCTTTGTTTTGATTAAAATTGCTAGTACCGCACCCGTTTGAGCAAATGATGCTGCGAATACTGTTGCAAGGATTGTGTCATAACCTAGTGTTGCTAGGTTGTTGAATGCGATTGGTACTAATCCCCAGTGAAGACCGAAGATAACGAATACTTGCCAGAAACCACCTAATAGCAGACCTGCAATCATTGGGCTTACGTTATAGATTGCTAATGTCCCTTGACCTAATAAGCTTCCTGCCCATGTTGCTACCGGGCCAATTGCAATAAATGTAAGTGGTACAACAATTAATAATGTTAACATTGGTACAACGAATGCTTTAATTACATCTGGAATAACTGTCTTTAACCATTTTTCCACTTTAGCTGCAAAGAATGCTGAGATAATAATCGGAATAACAGATGAAGAATAAGACATTAAAATAACTGGAATACCTAAGAATGTAACAAAAATTGGTGATTCAAACATGGTTCCTGCAAATACCGTATAAAGAGGCTCACCTGCTGTTAGTGTTGATAAAGTTGGATACACTAATGCTGCCCCGATCGCCATCCCTACGAATGGGCTACCACCAAATTTCTTAATTGCTGTATAACCTAAGAAGATTGGTAGGAAGTAAAACAATGCGTCCCCAGTTGCGTTTAAAATTTGATACGTACCTGATGTACTATCAACCAACCCAAATGCGACAAATAAAGCGTTAAATCCTTTAATCATCCCTGTTGCTGCTAAAACTCCAAGAACAGGAGTGAAGATGCTTGAAATTATATCAATAAAGCGACTTAATAGTGATCCTTTTGGACCTTCCTCTTCTTCAACAGGCGTTTGACCTTGGAATCCACCAACAGTAGTTACTGCTTTGTACACATCTGGTACATGGTTTCCGATTACTACTTGATATTGTCCACCGCTTTTCATAACAGTTACAACATCATCCATATTTTTTAACACTTCTGTGTTTGCTTTGCTTTCATCTTTTAATTTAAAGCGTAGGCGGGTAATACAGTGGACCACACTGGAAACGTTTTCTTTTCCGCCCACATTGGCAATAATATCATTTGCTAATTGCTCATATTTCATTTTTGACCCTTCCTTCTTTTATATGATTGATTTATTTTTTCCAAATAAAAAACCTGAGCCAATTAGGAACACACACTGCTAGCGATAGCGTGTTCTAATCGGATCAGGTTATGCCCACTTAAGGTAACATTCCTTCAAGGAATTTATTAAGTTTTATTTGATACGTGTAATTTATCACGGGAATTTGGTAGGTGTCAACGCTTTCTTTTTAAAAAAATAAATAATTTTATAGATTTCTGGTTTATTTCTTATATATATATAAATGCAAAAATAATGTTCAACTAGGAGATGCATGTCGGATGGGCTCCATATCCTTCGCTGTTATTCCTTTGGAATAAAGGCTCGTTCCTGGATCCCATCCGACAAATTTTGAAAATAACGTTTACAAAATTCTTGCTTCGACAAAATATTCATGTTATAGTTAACGCAATTAAACAAACAACCTTTTTAGGATTGTTACTGGTTATGCAGGCAAAACCTAAATCACGTAATCTATGAGACTATTATGTCTTCTCTACGTGATTTAGGTTTTTTTATTTTATTCCAGTGAAAGCGTAGCCAGAAAAACATAAATGGAGGTAATTCCAGATGACAAAAACATATCAATTTCCAGAAGGATTTTTATGGGGCGGTGCTACAGCTGCCAACCAATTAGAAGGTGGGTATCTTGAAGGCAACAAAGGAATGAACCTTGCAGACGTAATGCCTGGTGGTAAAGTACGTTTGAAGTTGATCATGACTCCTGGTTTTGACTTTGAGATCGATAAGGAAAAATATGCCTATCCGAACCATGATGGAATTGACTTCTATCACCGTTATAAAGAAGATATCGCTCTTTTTGCTGAGATGGGCTTTAAAACATACCGTATGTCAATCGCTTGGTCTCGTATTTTCCCTAAAGGAGACGAGCTGGAGCCAAATGAAGAAGGTCTAGCATTCTACGAAAGAGTATTTGATGAATGCCTTAAGCACGGAATTGAACCTGTCGTTACGATCTCTCACTATGAAATGCCTTTATATTTAATTAAAGAGTACGGCGGTTGGAGAAGCCGTGAAGTGATTGGGTTCTTTGAGCGCTATGCAACGACTTTATTTAACCGTTATAAAAACAAAGTAAAATACTGGTTAACCTTTAACGAAATTAATGGAGCAACACATATGCCAATATTTGGTCTTGGTTTCTCTCCAGCTACAGAAGATGTTCGCCTACAAGAAAGTTTCCAAGGCTTGCACCACCAATTTGTAGCGAGCAGCTTAGCAGTTAAAGCTTGTCACGAAATCATTCCTGGATCTCAAATCGGCTGTATGTTAATTTATGCTCCTGTTTACTCAGTCGACTGTAATCCAGAGAACGTGTTGTATGCATTACAAGAAGCGCAAATCTTTAACAATATTTGTGGAGATGTACAAGTTCGTGGAGAGTACCCAGCATTTTCTAAGCGTTACTTTAAAGAAAACGGCATCTCAATCAATATGCAAGAAGGCGATTTAGAAACGATCAAGCAATATCCTGTTGACTTTATTTCGTTCAGTTACTATATGTCACGTACAGAAAAGAAAGTGAAAACAGAAGAAGAAAAATCAGCAGGAAACATCATGTCTGGTGTTAAAAACCCATTCCTTAAAGCAAGTGATTGGGGCTGGGAAATCGACCCAACTGGTCTACGAATTGCATTAAATGAATTATATGACCGCTACCGTGTTCCTTTATTCATCGTTGAGAATGGACTTGGTGCATATGATAAGGTTGAAGAAGATGGAAGCATCAACGACGACTACCGTATCAATTACCTTCGTGAGCATATCGAAGCTATGGGTGAAGCAATTGAAGACGGCGTAGATTTAATGGGTTACACTTCTTGGGGCTGTATTGATCTAGTAAGTGCTTCTACAGGTGAATTGTCCAAGCGTTATGGCTTCATCTATGTAGACAAGCACGACGACGGAAGCGGTACACTTGAGCGTAGTAAGAAGAAGTCCTTCTACTGGTATAAGAATGTTATTGCTACGAACGGTCAAGAACTATAATAAATAAGAAAGCATTGGTCCATTTTGGTGGGCCAATGCTTTTTTATTTGGGTGAAAAGGTTTTTATAGCTGGCTTTTTCGGCAATTGAGCGTTGGGTTGGCCTAGGAATGAGGGATAACGACTGTTTTTCTTAGATTCCAGGCTCTTTTTGGTCTTCATAACCGGGATGACGACCGTTTCTTCTAGTTCCCTAGCTTCTTTCGGTCTTCATAACCAGAATGATGACCGTTTCTTCTTGTTCCCTAGCTTCTTTTGGTCTTCATAACCAGAATGATGACCGTTTCTTCTAGTTAAACTAGTTCTTCTGGTTTTCATAAGCCCGATGTACTTCATTTCTATCGGGTCCTACATTTCTTTGCTCTTAATAAGCTCATTGAACTCATTATCCCTCAATCCATCGAAAAGCTGCACTAGCCCTTATGAAAACTGCGACATTACCAACACCAACGGGCCGACAATAAAGCAATAATACGCGAAATACTTCAGATTCCCTCTCTCCATTAACCCCATAAACCATTTTAATGAGTAATAAGATAACAGAAGGGACATTACAAACGCGACGATATAAGGAATAAGCATGTCGCCCAATTGCATGTCGCCTACTTTTAACACTATCGCCCCTAAGCTAACAGGAATATATAGAAGGAATGAGAATCGTAAGGCGGTTTCCCTTTTCATCCCTATTCCCATCGCAGCAACAATCGTAGCACCCGAGCGGCTAATTCCAGGAATTAATGCCACTGCTTGAGCACAACCAACAATTAGGGCATCTCTCACGGTTAACCCTCTGTCGCCTTTTGTTCCCTTAAGATTTCTAATGAGCCAAAGTGCTATCCCTGTCACGAGTAAAGCTCCACCAATCGGAGCAATCCCCCTGAAATAACTAGAGATCGTATCTTCTAATAAAATACCGATCACACCCGCAGGAATGGTACCAATAATTAAATAAACGATAAAGAGAAAATCATTCTTATCACTGGGGTCCTTTTTAACCATATAATTGCTTCCGTTTTTAACTAATCTGATGAGATCGTCTCGATAAATAAGCAATACAGCCAAAAGGGAAGCGAAATTCATTAATACTTCAAAGCTAAAATCGCCTTCAGCCACATTAATTCCTAAAAATTCCTGAACGAGCACCAAGTGTCCGCTAGAGGAAATGGGAATAGGTTCTGTAAAACCTTGTAGTGCTCCTAAAAACGCATATTTTATTATGATAAGTATCTCTTCCACCGACTCACTCCTTGACAAAAATTGAAAGAGGCTTGGAAATGACCCAAGCCCACATTATTATACTATTAAGCTCTTTTAATTTCCAAATATTGAATATGGTGTCCATCCTTCTTCTGGACTTTAAACACATATCCTTCTGCTTCTAGCTCTGTACCCACCTGTGCTTCCATATCCTGAGTCATGAACCATCCACCAATGGTATCCACATCTTCATTTGATAAAGTGGTTTCTAACAGATGGTTAACGTCCTCAACTAGCAATTTAGAATCTACAATGTAGTGGTTTTCGTTTACCTTTCGAATGTCAGGTAATTCATCCTCATCAAACTCATCTCGAATTTCCCCAACAATTTCTTCTAGAATGTCTTCAACAGTAACTAATCCAGATGTTCCACCATACTCATCTATTAAAATCGCAATATGTGTACGTTCCTTTTGCATTTTTACCAGTAAGTCATGAATTGGAACGGTCTCAATCACACGGATAATCGGGTTAATAAAGGACTCAATCGTAAAGCCAGCCCGTTCTTCTTCTGGTATATCAGCTGTTAACAGCTCTTTCACATTAATGAAGCCAACAATATTATCTTTGTCACCATTGACAACTGGGTATCGCGTATAATTTTCAGATTTAACAGTTGCTAGAATATCAGCATACGACTCATCAATAGAAATGGATACCATCTCTGTTCGAGGAACCATAATCTCTTTCGCTATTCTTTCGTCAAATTCAAAAATATTGTTCATATATTTTAGTTCGTTTTTGTTAATTTCTCCACTCTTATAACTTTCAGATAGTAAAATCCTAAGTTCCTCTTCAGAGTGTGCTACTTCGTGTTCGGATGCTGGTTTCAAACCAAATGCGCCAACCAATAAACGAGCAGAACCGTTTAAGAACCAAATAAATGGATACATGATACGGTAAAACCAAATGATTGGTACAGCAAACATCAATGTAACTGCTTCAGCTTTTTGAATAGCCACCGTCTTAGGTGCAAGCTCACCAACAACCACATGCAGGAATGTAACTAAAGCAAAGGCAATCCCGAATGACAGAATTCCAATCAACGATTCATTTAAATGAAAATGTTCAAATACTGGATGTAATATTTTTTCAACAGTCGGTTCACCTAACCACCCTAAACCTAATGCGGTAATTGTAATCCCTAATTGACAGGCCGATAAATATTCATCCAAATGGGTTACCACTCGTTTTGCCGATACAGCACCCTTTCTTCCTTCCGCAATCAATTGATCAATTCTCGACACACGAACCTTTACAATAGCAAACTCTGTAGCTACGAAAAAAGCGGTTAAAGCAATTAATAAAGCAATCAAAAGTAAATTAATAGTTGTCAACGATCGGTCTTACAAAGTAAGACCTACACCTCCTAATATAGTAAAAAAAATAAATTAATTGAGCAATAACAAAAGTGTTTGTATTAATGAAAGACTTTCGTTTGATACATTCTTTTTCACATATTCAATATTTTTTAAATCATTTTTATCAAGATGAGCCAGTACGTCTGAAACCTCTTTTTCTAACCCTTTTATCTTTAGTCTTAGCTCAAGCACATCTATTTCTTCTGCGTCTTTTTCTGCTACTATTTTCTTAATCTCTTCAAGAGACATTCCGTCCTTCTTACATTGTTCAATAAAGTGTAGCCGTTCTACCGCCGACTTGTCGTAATAGCGATAATTCGAAGTGGAACGTTCTACTTTCAATAGTCCGAGATTGGTATAATAATCAATTGTTCTCTTAGTAACATTTGCGATTTCAGCCAATTCACCAATTTTTAACTTCCCAGCCCCAATGGAGTCCCTCCAAACCGTCACGTGATAGTTATGTAAACATTATACAATGAAGTATAATCTTTAACAACTAATACGGTATCCCTATTTAAATAGTTTCAAAGTCTTTAAAAAAAGACTGCCAACCTTATGATTGACAGCCTTACAACATTATTCAACCAATTTCTTATTCTTAGTCACACTATAATCATAAATTGACCGATCCACTGGAGTAAAGTTATTTGGTGTATAAAAACGCAATAAATCTCCGTTTACAATCATATCCGAATAGGCTAGTTTTTGTTCTGCTGACAACTGGTACGTTTTCGCTTCTTCTAGTCGTTCGCTGGCTAGTATTTCCCCAGTTTTCGAATCATAAAAAATCCCATCAACTGAAGTGATTTCTGAGCTTACGAAGTCTCCATTTCTAAATGGAATCACGTCATCATGCTGTTCAGAAAGCAAATCTGTGCCAAGATGTACATAATCCTTTGAGTCCACACCTAGCAGGTGGAGAAGCGTAGGAAGAAGATCAATTTGTCCTGCGTATTCTTCATTCACCCCTCCATTCATACCTGGAACTCGTATGAATAATGGAGTCCGCTGTAATCCAGCACTTTCAAAAGGAGTGATTTCCTTTCCAATCACTTCTTTCATTGCCTTATTATGATTTTTTGAGATCCCATAATGGTCTCCATACATAATAATAATAGAATTATCGTATAATCCCGATTCCTTTAGATAAACAAAAAATTGTTCAAGAGCTTCATCTGCGTAACGTGCTGTCTGGAAATAATTATCTACCGTTTTATTTCCTGTCGTATGAGGAGCGATAGTTGCCTCTTTTTCATCAATGGTAAACGGAAAATGATGAGTGACCGTAATAAAATTAGCATAGAATGGCTGTGGCAATGATTCCAAATATGGCATAGACTGCTGGAAAAATGGCTTGTCCATTAACCCATAATCTGCTAATTGTTCTTCATTCATGTCATAGAAGCTAGAGTCAAAGAAGTGATTATATCCTAACGACTTGTATATTTCGTTTCTATTCCAGAAGCTTCCAGTATTACCATGGAATACAGCAGACGTATAACCTTGTTGTTGCCCCAAAAGAGCAGGAGCTGCCTGATATGTGTTCATCCCCTTCATCGTAAAAGCAGATCCCTGTGGTAAACCATAAAGAGAATTTGCTACCATAAATTCAGCATCTGCCGTTTTTCCCTGTGCAGTTTGATGAAAGAAATTGTTAAAATAAAGGGTATTTTCTTCCTTCGTTAAAGAATTTAAAAATGGAGTGACCTCTTCCCCATGTAGTTCGTAATTAATCAGAAAGTTTTGAATAGATTCCATGTGTACATAAATCACATTCATCCCTTTTCCTATCCCATAGTAATTGGGATTCGGTTCAGCATAATTAGACTTCGTAAAATTAATAACTTCGGTTGTATCATCACCGTCTGCTAGTGCTCTTTGAGCAGAAGCCTTTGTACTCTGCACGGCATCATAAATCGTGTAATTATACATCCCTAAATACTTAACAATATAGTTACGATCAAAACCTCTTGTTAATAGCTCCGGTCGATCGGACTCTGCTAAAGCTAAATTCAACGTAGACACACCAAGAGCAAAGGAAAAGACAGCTGCCACTTTTCTCTTTGCCATCGGCTTCATTTCTATTTTCCGAAACCCAATTACAATTATTGCAAGTAACAATAAAGTATCTACAAAGAAGAATAGATCAAATGGCTTTAGTAGCGAAGTGATACTTCCACTAACATCGCCGATATTTTGAGTTTGTGTGAATGTTGGCAATGTAAGGAAATCAGTAAAGAATCGATAGTACAATACATTGGCAAATAAAAGGAGGGATAACAACGTGTGTAAAACGAGTAACCCTATATATTTGCCCTTTCCTTTTATAAAAAAGGAAAAGCCTAAAAATAGCATGGCCGAACCTAAAGGATTCAGAAATAATAAAAACTGCTGTAGCGAACTTTCAATTCCTAAATCAAATTGTGTATATTGAATGATATATGTTTTAGTCCATAAAAGTACAACTGCTAAAAAGAAAACTCCTGTAAAACTATTAAATAACTGAAATTTATTTAGAAGTTTCATATTACCTTCCTTCCTATTTCATAATTATATAAAAAACAGTGTACCATGAAACTTGAAATATAGTGAAGTTCTAGAAGACTAGTAAATTTTCCGCAAATATTGATCATAGCTTGTAGCTACTGGCTGTACAATAAAATAGCGTAACCACCAATGGTGATTACGCCTAAAGATAATTATTTAATTCGTGCATTCATGCTTCCTTTAAAATGCCCTAATGCCCAATCATGTCCAGCTTGATTAAAGCTAGCTACTGCATTTTCATGTACGACGATTTTAAAGCCTTTGTTATAAGCATCAACAGCTGTATGTAGCACGCAAATATCGGTACAAACCCCAACTAAGTGGACCTCTGTGATGCCTCGCTCTCTTAGCTTGATTTCTAAATCCGTTCCAGCAAAAGCACTGTAGCGTGTTTTATCCATCCAATACACATGTTCCTTCTCAAGATTTTGAAGATACAGCGTGTTTAACGTCCCATACAAATGTCTGCCCTCTGTTCCTTCAATATTATGAGGAGGATACAGTTCTGTTTCTGGATGAAAATGATCGCCTTCTTTATGAAGGTCAATTGCGAACACCACATACTCGCCTTTATTAATAAATTCCTCAGTAATCTTGGTGATTTCTCCTTCGATAGCTATACCAGGCTCTCCACATGGCAAAGCACCTACAACAAAATCATTCGTATAATCGATATTAATCAAAGCTCTCTTCGTCATCGTTACACTCCTCAAGAATCCGTCATACGTTCATTGTAAGGTTATTTCTCTAGCTTTGAAAGTTTAAAGCCAGTTAAACCGAATATCATCGTAATGATCGGACTCAATAAACAAAAGAACGTAAAAGGAAGATAAGATAATGTTTCTACTCCTAATACCCCCGTCAAAAAGACTCCACACACACTCCATGGAACAAGTGGATTGACTACTGTCCCCGCATCCTCCAATATTCTCGAAAGGTTTTTCCCGTGAAGACCCATCTTTTTGTACCTTTCTTTAAAGGAACTTCCTGTTAAAAGGATGGAAAGATATTGTTCCCCAACTAAGAAATTAATGGTAACGGCTGTTCCTGCCGTCCAAACCACAAGGCTCCACACCTTATTCAACATGCCGCTAATTCCTGCAAGCAAAGCTGGGAGAATTCCAAGCTTAAAAAATAACCCACCCATGGCTAATGCTAAAAGAATAAGTGAAACAGAAAACATCATGCTCTCCATTCCACCTCTAGAAAGCATGGAATCGATTTCCTCCACTCCTGTATTGGAAGAATATCCAGCAAATAGGGTGTTCATTAGTCCCTGAAGATCGATCTCCTTTTGTACAAATAACGTAACAATCAAAGAAGTAGCAATTCCTGATGCTAAAGTGATAATTGCTGGCACTTTTTTAATCGCTAACAGTGCTAACACGACAAATGGTAATAAAGAGTACCAATGTACAAGATCATGATTTTTTAAACTTTCTTTTAAAAGATCTAAATCAGCAAAATTCGCAGCAGATTCTGCCGGTGACAACATAACAAATAATAGGAAAGATAAGACAAATGCCGGGACCGTTGTCCAAGCCATATTTCTGATATGGTCAAACAAGTCTACTTGAACAGTAGAAGATGCCAAAATCGTTGTGTCTGATAGAGGAGACATTTTATCGCCAAAAAACGCACCTGAAATCACGGCTCCAGCTGTTATGGCATCTGAAAGTCCCAGCGCAGTGGACACACTCATAAAGGCAACGCCAATCGTTGCTGCAGTCGTTAACGAACTTCCAATACTCATGCCAATAATAGCAGACACGGTAAATGCGATGGCATAGAACCATTTGTCACTGACAACTTCAAGCGCCAAATAGATAAAAGTAGGAATCGTCCCACTTTCCATCCAACTACTAATCAGCATCCCGATAAAGAGAAAAATAAATACGGCTCCAGCTCCTGATTTCGCTCCATTAATGATCGCCTCTTCCAATTCGTTAACCGAAACCTTCTTATAAATACCGTAAACAAACAATCCCATGATCGCTAAAACAATCGGAATATGAGGAACGGCACCAGCAAATATAAGAGAATAGCTAATTCCCCCAATAACGATCAAAGAAATAATAAAAGCTTCCATTGGTTTTAATGTTAGTACGCTGTCTTGATTCATGATGTTTTCCTCCAATAAGGGTTTTGAGCAAAGAAAAAAAGCCCTCACGTCAATAGGGACAAAGGAGCTCCATATTACCACCCTAATTTATATATGAATAGCAGACTTTCCAGCTCTCAACCCTACAGAAAGTCTCTATTTTACTTAAACGCTTTTTAGCACTAAAGTATGTTACTAATATAATAATTTACTAGGTTTCTGTCAAGAGAAATCGATGTTGGCTAGCTACTTGTTCTTGCAGTTACCGGGACGCACAAATTTTTTCGCTTACGGGCACTCTATCTCCCTTTCAGTTACCGCCATGACCAACATTTTCATCTCACGGGCACTCTACTCCTCTTTCATTGCCCATCAAATTCAAAAACAAAGCCCCACGGTAACTAAAAACAACAAAAAGCAGTGGGCCCTAAAAAGAACCTCACTGCTTTTACCATTAAACCACTAATCGAATTCGATTTCCCGAAGGATCTGCCGTAATATATGCACCCTTCTCCTCTGTAACTGTTACGCCCATTTCCTTTAACTTAGAGAGGATCTGCTTTCGCTTTTCGTCACTAGGAAACACCATTGTATAAGATTCCATGCCCACACTGTTTTCAGCAGCAGGCGGGGCACCAACACCATTCCAAATGTTCAATCCAATATGGTGATGGTATTTACCAGTAGAAATAAATAAGGCCTGGCCTCCGTATCGAGTAACAACTTCAAATCCGAGTCCCTTTGTATAAAACTCCTCAGTTTTCTGTAACTCTGACACATGAAGATGGATATGACCCATAATCGTTTCAGCTGGCATTCCGTTCCATGCTTTTCCTTCTCCCTCAGCAAGAAGACTTTCCGCATCTATCGCAACCGTGGGCATTTCCACTTCTCCATTATTCCAACTCCAACTAGAAGCTGGTCTGTCCGCATACACTTCGATTCCATTCCCATCTGGGTCAGCTAAATAGATCGCTTCACTTACCAAATGGTCGGATGCGCCTTGTAATGGATAACGCACCTGGAGAAAATGCTTTAATAATCTTCCTAAATCTGCACGTGTCGGTAATAATAATGCGAAGTGATACAGTCCAGTCGTACGTCCTTGCTTTGACACGACATTAACCGGTTGTTGAATAGAAACAAGCACTGTTTTACCATCAGCTGTTAGATCGGCTGTAGTGTTTGTTTGCTGTAACACCTGTAGTCCAATGACTTCTTGGTAAAACGTAAGCGAACGTTCTAGGTTTGCTACTTTTAATTTTACTTGGCTAACAAATGTATTTGGTTCCCGATGAAATCCCATTTACGATCTCTCCTTTAGTATGTTCCTACATATATAGTTATCATTTACTGTTTATCTTTTAAAAACCGGTTTGAAATAATTATTAGTAACTTACTTTATGTAAGTAATTATATTTTAATAACAAACAAACTTCAAGTAAGTATTTTATAAAAAATAATTTAATTATGTAAAAAAGGGGTTATAATAGAAGGAAGGAGTGATTGTCATGGATAAATCCATTTGTCCTAGATTTGAAAAAGCGATGAGTATTTTAAGCCAAAGATGGACCGGCTTAATTATTTACCAGTTACTAGGTGGCCCACAGCGTTTTTGTAGCCTAGAATCCTCTATTGGTGTAAGTGGTCGTGTACTTTCAGAGAGGTTAAAAGATCTGGAGAATGAAGGCATTGTGAATCGCGAAGTATTCCCAGAAACTCCTGTTCGAATTGAATATTCACTAACTGATAAGGGAGTAGCCTTAGAGCCTCTTATGAGAGATATAGAAAAATGGTCACAATCCTGGCTAGAAGCATAACAAAAGGGTTGCAATTCAAAGATTGCAACCCTTTTTCATTAGTTTGTTACGATTTTACTTTCTTTTCCTTTTTTTGTTAACTTGCGTAAATATGGCAATGCATAACGATCTAGTCCGAATAAACCAGCATTGGCACCGGCAGTGATAATTAAGAAGCCCATTAAGATATCTGTAGGATTATGAGAAATTGTACCTGCTAATAAAAATGAAAAGTTCAATACCATTCCAAAGAAAGAAGCAGCTGTTGTTAAGCATCCTAAAATTAAGCCTAAGCCCACTAAAAATTCGCCCCATGGAACCATAAAATTAAATAACTCCACATTCGGTAAAGCGACACTTTCTAGGAATGATGTATACGCACCAAACACGGCACTACCATCTGGACCGACCACCGGATTTTTAATGGCATTTCCAATAAAGCCACTTGCATCAAATGCTCCTCCGCTTATTTTCCCCCAACCTGTTGTTAGAAAGCCGTATCCTAAATACAATCGAATGACTGTAACAATCCCTGCTGCAATATTGTTGTTTCTCCACCATTTGTTAATCATATGAATCTTCCTTTCAACAATAAAATGTATTATTTCTATGCCCTAAGATTAACATTCTCAATTTCAAATATCATCACTTCAAAGCATTGTTCAAATTTCTGCTACAAAGTTATGGACTTTTTGTGAATAATATCACAATGTATACTAAAGAAAAATACAGCCGACTATATGTCAGCTGTACGATTTCCAATTAAGCATTCGGGTAAATCTTTTTCAATGTTGCCTTCATCTCCGGCTTTACCTTAATTTTCGAACGAATTCCTTGAGCCATTTCTTCCGCCTTGTCGATTCTCTCAGCATGCCCTAATCCTAACAAGGTACCAATCGCAACTGTACCTGTACGGTTGCTGCCTCCACCGCAATGAAAATACACTTTCTTGCCTTCGTTATAGGAAGAAATCACTTCATTAATGGCCTTTTTTACAGACTCTTCTTGGTGCTCTTCATCATCAACAATGGGCTGATGAATTCGGTTATATTGGGATTCTTCTGTTGGAGCCTCCGCGCGCAAATCATAGATCACGTCGACTTTCTCATTTTCCATAACCTCTTCCACTTGATCCGCCCCACCGATAAAAATTCGATCCTTGATTAAAGCCTGATAGTTTTTTTCACTCATCTGGGTATCCTCCTGTTAGCAACAATCGCTTTCGTTTCCAACAAGCACAAAAGCGGTTCGCTCTTCATTAAGTCCTAAAATCAGATCTCCAATATGATCCTCAATATGTGGATCGATTGCAACTTGAATCTCATTAATTGTCATTACTTTATCATTTTCTTCCGGCTCATCCAGAGCCAGCCCTACTTGTGGTCGTCCTCAGCCAAAGCCCGCAAAATATACGCGGAGACCATTGGCCGCTTGTTCTACAAATACTTGCTTTAATTGTTCACGTGCTTCATTAGTGATTTGCATCATCTTCATCCTCTCTAGTATGTTTTACTCCACCATTGCTTTTAAGTGTTCGTAACCTGATCGTTCTTCATTCATCAGTGGAACAATGGCACATTTCTTTGAAATATCTTCTACCTTTTGAATCCACTGTTCCTCTGCGATGGCTCGTCCCTTTAGCACCGGATCCTTTGTATTCGTTGCATAAAGACTTTGGTTAATCACCCACCACTGTGGAAGGATCTCAGCTCTCTTCAAATCCTCTTGCAAACGCTGTGCTTCTAATACGGGAGTTGCTTCCGCTAACGTCACGATCACAACCGCTGTTTCCTGAGGATTTCTTAGGCGTGGCAAAAGCTTTTGAACACTCTCTGGAACTTCTCCCGTTGATCGAGATAGCTCTTTATGATACGACTGTGCCGCATCTAATAGTAGCAAAGTATGTCCGGTTGGAGCTGTATCAATCACTACAATTTCATCCTGTGATCGGTCCACCACTTCAGCAAACGCTCGAAAGACGGCAATTTCCTCTGTACACGGTGAATTCAAATCCTCCTCCAAATAAGCAAGGCCTTCTTCATCCAAGTTCTGTCCAGCAGTTGAAAGTACCTCTTTTTTATACATCTCCACCTCATGCTTCGGATCAATTCGGCTAATGGATAAATCGGGATATTCCTGATTTTCAAACATTAACTCCAAATGGGCCGCCGGGTCTGTTGTGGTTACATGCACTTTATGACCTTTTTCCACTAAGCCCACCGCGATCGCCGAGGCAATCGTCGTTTTCCCTACTCCCCCTTTTCCCATCGTTAAAATCACCAGGGTTTGTTGAGTAGAAAAATACGTCACTAGTTGTTCTAAGTCGGGAAGGGTGTGTCCTTTTTCAAGCTCTCCCGCTAATTGAACAGGCGGAATCGAATAATGCTTCAGCAGGTATCGCAAATGCTCTATCCCTGTTAAAGAGTAAGAAACATACGGCAAGGAGTAGATGACCGCCTGCTTTAATTCATCTGGCAACTGACTTACCGCGTTTCTTTGCTTTTTATAAAAAGCCGTAGAAATCTTATCATCCGGAAAATACGTTTGTAGGATTCCATTAAGAATTAACGCTTGATTTTGTATGCCAATTTCCTTTAGTTCTTTTGCTGCCCGATTGGCCTCGTAAAGCGATGATTCATCCGGTCTAGCGACAAGAACGAGCATCGTTTTAGCAGAATCGGATAATGCTTGAACCGTTTTTGCATATAAATCCTTTTTCTCCCCGAGTCCTGACAACGGTCCTAAACAAGAAGCACCATGAGTACTTTCCTCTAAAAAGCCACTCCAAGCGGATGGTAATTGAAGCAACCGAAGCGTGTGTCCCGTTGGAGCCGTATCAAAAATGATATGGTCAAAAACATCTACAATCGCTGGGTCAGCTAAAAGACTGGTAAATTCATCAAATGCCGCTATTTCTACCGTACATGCTCCGGATAATTGCTCTTCCATCGTGGCTACGACGGAATCGGGTAGTACCCCTCGATACGGTCCAACAACCTTTTCACGATAGGCTTTCGCTGCTTGTTCCGGGTCTAAATTACAAGCAAATAAATTCTTCACCTGTGGAATTTCGACTGGAATATTCGTTAGTTTGAGTTCTAAAACATCTTGAAGATTCGAAGCTGGATCTGTGCTTACAAGAAGAACCTTCTTTCCTTCATCCGCAAGCGCAACAGCCGTTGCACAGGCAGTCGATGTTTTTCCTACCCCACCTTTTCCGGTAAAGAACAGAAACGGCGTATGAACAACAGTTTTGGGATCAAATGGTTGGAACATTACCTTACACCTTCCATCGGTTAGATTAGATTGATTTTATTCGTAACCTTCTTCTTCTCTAATTCAGTCATACTGATCCCAAACCACTGAGCCAGAATTTCATTTGATGGATAGCTTCCTGATTGACTGACTTCCCCATTGACTAACGTAATTGGCAGCGAATCTGGACCTTTTTCATGCAACAATTGGTTCACCTTCGTATTCTCAGCAAACTTACCCGGTTCACTCGCCAAGTTATACCTTGTAATATCGAAGCCTTTTTTTTCTAAAATAAACACAGAAGTGGCCATTCTTGTTAATTCAGGATCAACACTTGGTCCACACACACCTGTTGGACAGCATAGTGCAGGGTCAAAGATTTCTACTTTGGTCATGGTAAAGCACCCCCTTTAATTTTATAAGCATATACTTATATATAAGGTAGAAAACACCCCAGAGATGTATTCATCCCCGGGTTTTATGCTTATTTCCCTGTTTCAGCAAATGTTTTGATTCGATCGCCAATTTCATCACGAACACGTTGAAAAAATGCCCATTTTTCTTCTTCTGTTCCTTCTGCTTTCGCAGGATCATCAAAGCCCCAATGCTCACGCTTCACATGTGGAGGAGTCACTGGGCAATGATCTGCTGCGTGTCCACATAGAGTGACCACTAAGTCCGCTTTATTTAAGATTTCAGGATCAATCGTGTCAGATGTTTGATTGGAAATATCGATACCTGCTTCTGTCATTGCTTTTACTGCATTTGGGTTCAAACCATGTGCCTCAAGTCCAGCACTTTTTACATCCCACTCTTCTCCTAAATGCTTTTTCGCCCAACCTTCAGCCATTTGGCTTCTGCAAGAATTTCCAGTACATAAAAAGTAGATTGTTTTTTTCGTCATGTTTTCCTTCTCCTTTTAGTGGATGATTAATAACCAAATATATAGCCCAACTAACGTAATAAATAATGTTGGGATGGTTAGAATGATACCTGTTTTAAAATAAGTGCCCCATGAAATTTTGACTCCCTTTTGCGATAAAACATGAAGCCATAAAAGCGTCGCAAGTGATCCAATCGGGGTGATTTTCGGTCCAAGGTCCGAACCAATCACATTCGCATAGATGAGCGCCTCTCGAATGACTCCCGTTGTATTGGTGTCAGCAATCGCTAACGCATCAATCATTACGGTCGGCATATTGTTCATCACAGACGATAAAATCGCAGCAATAAAGCCCATTCCTACAGTAGCTGCGAACAATCCTTGATCAGCCGTCACCTGAATCAGGTCTGCTAATAAATTCGTTAAGCCTACATTTCGCAGACCGTAAACAACCACATACATCCCAATCGAGAAAAAGACAATCGCCCATGGTGCTCCTTTTACAACGGTGCGAGTATTAACAGCCGGACTTCTTCTGCCCATGAAGAGGAAGAAGATCGCGACAATTCCGGCGATAATGGAAACAGGAATTCCTGTAAACTCACTCGCAAAATACCCAATGAGTAGAACCGCTAATACTAGCCAAGAGAGACGGAACATTTTCTGATCTCGTATGGCGTCCACCGGTTGTTTCAGCTGCGTGAGGTCATAGGATTTTGGAATACTTTTTCGAAAATAAAGATAAAGAACCAGAATGCTCGCTGCTAATGAAAAGAAGTTTGGAACAATCATCCTTGAGGCGAATTCAGCAAAGCCGATGCCAAAAAAGTCAGCAGAAACAATATTCACCAGGTTACTAACGACAAGTGGTAATGAAGTGGTATCAGCGATAAATCCACTCGCGATAATAAATGGAAACACCATCTTTTCATTGAATTGTAAGTTTCGAACCATCGCCAGAACGATTGGTGTGAGAATTAACGCTGCTCCGTCATTCGCAAAGAATGCCGCAACGATTGCACCTAGGATTGAAACATACACAAACATGAGAACACCGTTACCTTTAGCGGCACGAGCCATATGAAGGGCAGACCACTCAAAGAAACCAATTTCATCAAGAATTAAAGAAATAATAATAATGGCGATAAATGCTAATGTCGCATTCCAAACGATGCTTGTTACATCAAGAACATCCTGAAAATCCACCACTCCAACAAGCAACGCTAGAATTGCCCCACCACAAGCGGACCATCCAATCGACAACCCCTTCGGCTGCCAAATAACTAAAACTAATGTCAGCAAAAAAATCACTGATGCTAATACAATAGATGTCACAAATGAACCTCCTTATTCACAACAAGAAATACGCAAACCTTGTTTTTCTAATTCATCCAGTCTGAAGCCTTGATCGGGTAAAGATTTAAGCACATCCTGCAAGAATGGATAGTATTCACTTTCCTTATTTAAAGAATAAATAATCCACTGTCCTCTTCTTGATTCCTTAACAATTCCCTTATCCTTTAGCTTTCGGACATGCTGACTAATCGCAGGCTGACTGGTTTTAAAAATCTCAACAAACTCACACACACAGCAGTCGTGTGAATCTAATATTTTCACGATCGTTAATCGTGTTTTGTCTCCTAGAAGCTTTAAGACATTAGCGACTTCTTCAATCTCAATGACAGATTCTTGTTGCACGGAAACACCTCCTAATTGGCCATTAGAATACGTTTATCTTCCCCAAATATTTGATGTAAATAATCATATAATCGATTACTTATATAATAATACACTTATATACATAGCTCAATCAGTTTTTTGTAAAGCTTTTGTAAAGTCGAAAAAATAAAATCAATTTTTTTTGATTTAACAGTTGCCAAAACCTACCACTGGAAGTATAATACAGTATATCAAGTATTTTTGATTAAAGGAGAACGAAAAGTGAAACAGTTCATTCCCTTAACGGACGTAACTCGTAATGCAACTAATGAAGAGATTTCTTTGCAAAGCAAGCTTGTAACATACGAAGCCAAATTCAAAGCCCTTGCAGATCAAAAACGACTATACATCTTACACCTTTTGGTTCAACAAAACTCGAGCTGTGTTTGTGATTTGAGTGAGTTGATTGACATGCCTCAATCCAAGCTTTCGTATCACTTAAAGATTTTGCTTGATGCCGGTTTAATCACAAAAGAAACAAAAGGTACGTGGAGCTATTACCAAGTAAACACCGAAGAAGTCAATCACCTACTGTCCCCTGAACTTTGCTGCCTATTTAGACCTAGCTGCTGTTAGGTTTTCTTTTAAAGGATTAAATCAATTTTTTTTGATTAATAAATCAATATATTTTGATTAAAGGAGACGATCACATGTTTTATCACGACTATCAAACAATCGCAAAGCTAAAGCAACAGGAAGTAGAAAGAAATGCTAGACACGCTTGGAAGTTTTTTGAAAGAGAAGAAACGAAAAAAATCTCCATCCCTGCTCCACGTAAAGATCCAAATTGCTGTGTTACACCAGCTAACGCATAATTTTGAAAGGAGGTGACTAATAATGAGCTTTTTGAAGAAACTAGTAAAAAACAATAAGAATTCAGATTGCTGTGGTGTGGAAATCAAAGAAGTTAGTGAAAAAGATGAGAAGACTAGCGCTTGCTGTAGTGGGGACGACCAGACGAAGTGTTGTTAATAGATATATTTTAGGAATGGTTCGAATGGGTATGTTCGTGCCATTCTTTTTTAGGTGCTTGTATTTGGACTCTGTCCTTCTTTTTTCGGTGATTCCTGTCTGAATCACCACTGCATTTGGACTCGAGCCTTCTTTTTTCGGCGACTACTGTCCGAATCAGCTCTGCATTTGGACTCTGTCCTCCTTTTTTCCCGCGACTACTGTCCGAATCAACTCTGCATTTGGACTCTGTCCTCCTTTTTTCCGCGACTACTGTCCGAATCAGCTCTGCATTTGGACTCTGTCCTCCTTTTTTCCGTGCCCCCTGTCCGAATCAACTCTGCATTCAGACTCGAGCCTTCTTTTTTCGGTGATTCCTGTCCAAATCACCCTCCCATTCGGACTCGATCTTCCTTTTTCCAGCCTCCCCTGTCCTAATCACCCTCCCATTCGGACTCGATCTTCCTTTTTCCAGCCTCCCCTGTCCTAATCACCCTCCCATTCAGACTCCATCTTTCTTTTTCCAGCGTCCCCTGTCCTAATCACCCTCCCATTCAGACTCCATCTTCCTTTTTCCCGCGAACCCTGTTCAAATCCCCCTCCCCCACCAAGTTAACAACACCCCCAACTTAATAATTGACATTCCCTCAAATTCTAACTATATTTATATAGACCGATCTCTATAATTTTCTAAAGGATGACTTCATACGATGAAAACCAAAAAAGAACATACAAAAGAGATTATTTTACAAACCGCTTCTCGCTTGTTTCAACGTCAAGGATATAGCGCGACCGGGGTTAATCAAATTATTGAGGAGAGTGGTACTCCTAAAGGCTCTCTGTATTACCATTTTCCAAAGGGGAAAGAAGAAATTGCCTTAGAAGCAATTAACCTAATGAAGCAACATGTTCTAGAGCAAACCTCACAAGACCTTGCTTCCACAGATAATCTGATTCATGCTTTTCAACATCATGTGAACAACATTGCTTTATTTTTTGATTCACCTTGCAGCTTAGAAGGGTTAAAAATTGGCTTACTTGCTGCAGAAACCGCGAATACTCATGAAACACTTCGACTTGCTTGTGAAAAAACCTTCAAAGAATGGCAGGATCTTTACGCGGAAAAGCTTGAACAAAATGGCTACGAAACCACAAAGGCTCGAGAGCTTGCCGTTACCATCAATGCCCTGCTTGAGGGTGCAACAACACTTTCATTAACTAGTAAAAATGGGGATACTTTACGGTTGATTGCTAACCAAATTCCCAACTTACTTAGCCATAGGAACTAGGAGGAAAAAAGAATGAATATCGACGCTCAAGTAAGTAAAACACAGGGGAAAGAAACGGGTGAATATAAAATACTCCCGATTCTTGTCTCTTTCTTAATTGCTGGATTCATCGGTTTATTCAGTGAAACAGCTTTAAACATGGCACTTGGTAGTTTAATAGAAGACTTTGCAATCAAAGAAACAACGGTTCAATGGCTAACAACTGGTTACTTATTAACATTAGGAATTCTCGTTCCAGTATCCGGTCTTATTTTACAGTGGTTTTCAACCCGACAATTGTTCATTGTTTCACTTGCCCTCTCCATTATTGGAACATTTATCGCAGCGATTGCTCCTTCCTTCGCCGTCTTAATGTTAGCACGTGTGGTGCAAGCAATGGGAACGGCGGTAATGTTGCCATTGATGTTCAACACGATTTTATTAATTGTTCCACCGTATAAACGCGGGAAAATCATGGGACTCATGGGACTTGTCATCATGTTTGCCCCTGCAGTTGGACCAACACTTTCTGGTCTTATTTTAAAAAATCTTACATGGCACTGGATTTTCTGGATTTGCCTTCCATTATTAATCGTTGCTCTAGTTTTTGGATACTTTTATATGCAAAATGTATCCACACCAACGAAGCCAAAGATTGATGTGTTATCGATTGTTTTATCAACGATTGGATTTGGCGGAGTAGTGTACGGATTTAGTTCTGCAGGTGAAGGCGGTGGCTGGGGAGACCCAACCGTGATTACTGCCATTTCAGTAGGTTTAATCGGACTTCTTTTATTCTGTATCCGTCAAACCAAAATGAATCAGCCGATGCTTAATCTTCGTGCTTTTAAATACCCGATGTTTGTGGTTGGATTATTATTAGTTCTCATTTGTATGATGGTTATTTTATCGTCAATGATTCTTTTGCCGCTGTACTTACAAACATCTCTTGCTTTAAGTACATTTGCTGCCGGACTTCTTCTATTACCTGGTGGAATTGTGAACGGATTATTATCACCTGTCATGGGTAGCTTATTTGATAAATTTGGACCAAAATGGTTAGTCATCCCTGGTCTTGTGATTGTCACTGGCTCCTTATTCGGCTTCTCAACGATCGATTTAGAAACGTCTTCAGCATTCCTTATTGCGATGCATATCTTGATGATGGTTGGCGTTTCCATGATTATGATGCCAGCTCAAACCAATGGATTAAACCAATTGCCACGTGAACTGTATCCAGATGGAACCGCCATTATGAACACCTTACAGCAGGTGGCTGGTGCGATTGGAACAGCCATTGCGATTTCGATTTTATCCTCTGGCGTGGAAGATTATATGAAGAACGTGACAGATGCAACGAATCCACTCAATCCCTTACTAGCCTTCACTTCAGGGGTACAGGATGCCTTTATTTTTGCCATTGTCATTGCTGTAGTTGGGGTGATCGTTAGTATCTTTATTAAAAGAGTTCATGTGGAGCATCAAGCTTCATAAACAGAAACAGAGCTAATTTTATTTTTCCATTAGCTCTGTTTTTTCTTTACGCACTTTTATTTATTGTCTTTAGTTAGTACCATGTCAAAACTGCCGTATTTCTCTTGAACGGCTAAAAGGGCAAGTCCACCGATAATACTTGGAACGGCAAAGGCCATAAATGCCTGCTGTGGCTCTAAATTGGTCGTTAGCAACAGACCAATGATCAGAGGAGCTAAAATCGCTCCGATTCTTCCAATTCCTACGGTTACACTAAGACCTGTCGTTCGAATTTCTTGAGGGTAAAATTCAGAAATATAAGGATTTACTAGATTCTGTGTTCCTCCTGTGCAAGCACCACCTAGGGCTATTAATACATATAAAAGATACGTATTTGATGTGATACTTAAAGAAGCAAAGCAGATCGCCCCTATGATAAACATAAATAATAGGACTGTTCGGTGCCCGACTCGATCCACTAAATATCCACCTAGTAAAGAACCACCAATTTGCCCGACTCCTAACACGAGGCTGAAGGATATGCTGGACGTGATTCCGTATCCAGATCCTTGCATGATTTTTGGAAGCCAGGTGTTTAATCCATAAATCATAAGGAGACAGCTAAATACCATCGTCCAAAAAGCCAATGTACTAACCACACGATTGTCGGTGAATAATTTTTTCGCAGGTAAGCCTTTTGCCCGTTCTTTTACAGCCACATATTCAAAATCATCTGTTGCTTCAT
This sequence comes from Bacillus coreaensis, assembly GCF_050586445.1. Taxonomy (NCBI): domain Bacteria; kingdom Bacillati; phylum Bacillota; class Bacilli; order Caryophanales; family Bacillaceae; genus Bacillus; species Bacillus coreaensis. Next base: position 87,946 of record NZ_JBOCCY010000008.1, on the reverse strand, counting down.
ATTTCCCTTTTGGATCTACTTTGTCTAAAATGTCTGCGATTTCTTTTCCCCGGTTACGGACGATCAAATAAGAAAGCGATTCAGGGAATTGTTTTAGAAAGATTGGAAGCGTGAATAATGGGATAATCCCTAGCCAATACAAGAATCTCCAACCAAGACTTTCCATCACATACATGCCTATCAGTGATGCCAATATCGCTCCAATGGAGTAACCACAATACATCGTCGCAACAATCATTGCTCGCTTTTTCTTAGGTGAATATTCAGTCATTATGGCAATGACCGCTGGCATTAATCCCCCCATTCCTAAGGCAGCAATAAATCGCATAATTGTAAAAGTGAGTGAATTGGGAGCTAAACCAGCTAATAATGAAAACACACTGAATAAGATCATACAAAGTGCTAGTATCTTTTTCCGACCGATAAGATCGGAAAGCGATCCAAGGATAAATGATCCAAGCATCATCCCGACTAACGTGTAGCTGCCAATCGCTCCAGCCTCTACAAGGGTTAAATCGTAATCATTCATCATCGAAGACAAACCGATCCCGTATAAAGCAATATCAAATCCATCAAAGGCGATGGCATAAAAACACCATAAAAATACTAATAAATGAAATCGATTGAACTTACTTTCAGCAACGACTTGAGAAGCCTGAACTATGCGCATGTTATCCCCCTCATCTCGTGTTTATTTCCAAACTTCCTTAGAGATGTCAACAACATGCTGAAGCTTTGCCCATTGTTGCTTCTCAGTCAAAAGATTTCCTTCTTCCGTTGACGCAAACCCGCATTGAGGACTTAAACATAATTGGTCCAATGGTACAAATTTGGACGCCTCTTCTATTCGTTTTTTAATAACATCCTTGTTTTCTAGTTCTCCAAATTTGGAAGTAACCAAGCCTAAAACAACTTGCAGGTCCGGTCTAGTAACAAAACGAAGTGGTTCAAACCCGCCTGAACGATCGTTATCATATTCTAAAAAGAAACCGTCGATATTTAAGTGACCGAATAATTGTTCAGCAACCGGCTCATATCCACCAGAAGAAATCCATGTGGAGCGGAAATTTCCACGACAAATATGCATCGTAATTTTTAAATCTTCCGGACGATCAGCTACAGCTTTGTTTAGCGTTTGTAAATACATTTTAATTAAGTAATCCGGGTTTAATCCTTTGGCCCGAAGCAATTCCTTTTGTTCCTCTGAACATAAATACGCCCAAGAGGTATCATCTAACTGTAAATAACGGCAACCCGCATCGTAGAAAGCTTGAATCGCCTTTTTATAAGTGGCAGCTAAATCAGCAAATAACTCTTCCTCGTCTGGATACACCGATTCATCCACTTCTCCACGAAAATGAAGCATACTTGGACTTGGAATCGTAAACTTTGCTGTATGGTCCCCTGCTACTTGATGAAGATATTGATAGTCTTCTAGCATCGGATGATTTCCAAAGTCTAGTTTACTAGTCACTTTAATGACACGAGATTTTGTTTGTTTTTGGTGAAATTGAATTCCGTTTCCTGACCAAAATCCTTCCACGCCAATCAAGTTTTCTAAGAAGTCAAAATGCCACCAAGCTCTTCGAAATTCTCCATCCGTCACAGCCTGTAGACCGATCTCCTTTTGTTTATCAACGATCCTTGCAATTTCCTTATCCTCGATTTTTCTTAATTGACCTAATGTAATCTCACCAGCTACACTCTGTAATCGAGCTGTTTTAATAACATCTGAACGTAATAAACTCCCAACTTGATCGGCACGAAAAATCGTTTGATTCTTCCCCTTCGTTTCTACTGTCATCATATTCCCTCTTTTCTGTTTCTCTATTGTTTGTATCCTATCACGATTTTCGTGCTATAGTGTAACTGATAAAAGTAATCAGTCGTTATAACCAAAAACTATAACGTTCTGAAATACACAGACGAAAAACGGGGAATCAAGATGAAGTTACAGCAGCTAAAATATGTGATAGAAGTGGTGGCATGCGGTTCGATTAATGAAGCAGCGCGAAGACTATATATCTCGCAACCTAGCTTATCAAAAGCGATCAAAGAGCTTGAAAGAGAAATAGGGATTACCATTTTCACTCGTACATCGACAGGAATTACCCTCTCTCCAGATGGAGCGGAGTTTCTTGGGTATGCTAGGCAAGTGGTGGAACAAGCGGAATTGTTAGAGCGCCGTTACTTTAATACGGCCCCTTCTGAGCAGCTCTTTTCCGTTTCCACCCAGCATTATGCATTTGCCGTTAACGCATTCGTTGAAATGATTAAAAAACATGGTGAGGATAAATACCAATTTACACTAAGGGAAACGAGAACCTATGAAATCATCGAAGACGTCAAAAACCTACGAAGCGAAATAGGCATTTTGTATGTGAGTTCCTTTAATGAAAAAGTCATGATGCCTTTACTAAAAGAACGAGGGTTAGATTTTGAAGTTCTTTTTCAAGCAAAACCTCATATATTCGTCAGTACTCATAATCCGCTGGCTAAGAAATCAACGGTCACGTTAGAGGAGCTAGAAGAATTTCCACGTCTTACGTTTGAACAAGGGGAGTATAACTCGTTTTATTATTCAGAAGAACTATTCAGCACCATTCCTTGTAAAAAAAGCATTCAGGTTAGTGATCGAGCAACCCTTTTTAATCTGTTAATCGGGTTGAATGGGTATACCATATCTACTGGAATTTTAAGTGAAGATTTAAATGGATCTAATATTGTGTCTGTCCCACTGGAGGAAGGCGAACTGATTACAGTCGGCTGCGTCGTTAATAAAAAAACACAACTTAGCCGGATCGCTAAATTGTATTTAGAGGAGCTCAAGCAAATCATTGATTTTTATCTTTTACATTAACAACGGGGACGTGATAAGCTAAGGATAGAAAATAAACACACCGAAGAAAAAAGAATGTACTATGGGGATGCACTGACTCACTTGAGGAATTAAAACAAAGAATTGTAGATTATATTAATTTTTTATGAATATAAAGCAAAAAATTGGCAGGTATGAGTCCGGTTCAAATACCGGACTCATATCTGCCAATTACCCGTTTAAATATAGACTCTAACTTCCGGGGTCACTTCATGCCTGTCCCAAGGTCCAGTTTAGCGTGAGTGGAAGCGGGTTAGGAATTCTTTTGTTCGTTGGTGCTTTGGTTTGGTGAATAGGATGTGTGGCGGGCCTTGTTCGACAATTTTTCCACCTTCCATAAATACTACGCGGTCCGCGATGTCTCGAGCGAAGTCCATTTCGTGTGTGATTAATAGCATAGCCATTTCACCTTGTACAGCAATCTCACGAATGACCTCGAGTACTTCTCCTACCAGCTCTGGATCGAGGGCTGAAGTGACTTCATCAAAGAGCATGATTCTTGGTTTCATTACAAGGGCACGTGCAATGGCCACACGCTGTTGCTGACCACCTGATAATTGCGAAGGATACACGTCAAGCTTGTGGTCCAATCCAACCTTCTTCAGCATTTCAATCGCGCGTTTTTCCGCTTCCTTCTTCTCAACACCTGCCACATGAACGAGGGCTGCCGTAACATTTCGTAGGATTGTCATATGCGGAAACAAATTGTAATGCTGAAAGACCATACCAATATCTCCACGCACCTTGCTAATCTGCTTTTCTGCTGCAGGAACGAGTTTGCCGTTCACCGTCTTGTGCCAAAGTTGTTCACCGTTCACCTCTATTGTACCAGAGCTAGGTTGTTCTAAAGTCATGAGCATTCGTGCGAGTGTCGTTTTTCCTGACCCACTAGGCCCAATAATAGCGACTTTTTCCCCTGGGTCAATTGTAAAGTCAAGCTCTTTCAATATTTCGAGATCACCATAAGATTTACTTATTTTTGTATAACGAACAATCGGTGTTTGTTCTAGTTTTCCCGTCTCCTCGCTTATTTTGATTGGTAGAATGGATGTTTGGCTCATACTCATCTTCCTTTCTTTTCAATTAAAAGCATCAAGCTCCATGCAACAAACGTCATGCAGCTCGATTAAAACGATTAGCCGTTTTATTTTCTAAATAACGGACAACAAGAGATGCAGGGTAGCTTAACAAGAAGAACAATAGCCCTACAATTGTAAAAGCTTCGATATACTTGAAAGAACTAGACCCAATGATTTTTGCCGTCTGCATCATTTCTACTAGTGTAATAGCCGAAAGTATTGGAGTTTCCTTAAACATAACAATGAAATAGTTTCCTAGCATCGGGAAAACAGGAGGTAATGCCTGGGGTAAAATGATACGAAACCACGTTTGTCTCTTGGTAAAATTAAGGGCAGTACCTGCTTCCCATTGACCCTTTGGAACTGCTTCAATCCCTGAGCGATACACTTCCGATAAATACGTACTATAATGAATCCCCAGTCCAATGACACCTGCCACAAAAGGGGTTAGCGATATTCCAAATTCAGGGAGAACATAAAAAATGAAGAACAATTGAACGAGCAATGGAGTGGTACGAATAAACTCGACAAAAGCAGTTACTAAAAACAACAAGGGCTTGAAGTTTGATCGTTTACACACTGTCCACACCAGCCCGAGAAGTGCAGCAACAATAAATGCCGTAACAGTTGCACCTAACGTAATCCACATCGCGTCAACTAAATCAGGAACAATTGAAATGGCAAAATTAGAATCCCACATGCTTACACCCTCCCTACGGATAATTTTCTCTCTAGCCATTTAAAACCTAATGTCATTGGATAGCCAATTAAAAAATAGAAGACAAGTAGCAAAGTGAAAATTTCCGTTGTTTGCATCGTTGTCGTCCGGAGAGACATCGCTTGAAAGGTTAAATCAGACAAGGTAACTAACGAAACGAGTGCAGTCCCTTTTAAAAGTTCGATTGATAAGTTGCTGAAGGTTGGAAGCATGATGAGCATAGCTTGAGGCAAAACAATATATCGTAACCTTTGAAACGGAGTCATGTTCAATGCAATGGATGCTTCTGTTTGCCCCTTTGGCACTGCTAAAATAGAGCTTCTAACAACCTCCGCTCCATAAGCTCCATAATTCAGGCCGATTGCAAGAATTCCTGCTGTCATCGCAGGAATGCTTACGCCCAGCATCGGGAGTGCAAAATATAACCAAAACAATTGAATAAGAAGAGATGTCCCACGAAACACTTCAATATAGACGTTTGCAATAAATCTAACTACCTTCCACTTTGACAATTTCATAAATCCGAATAGAAAAGAAAAGACCAACGCAATAAGCATAGAGAATATCATGACCTTTAAAGTCACAATCGCACCGTCTAGCAATGGCGGAATAAAATCAACAAATGAATACATTCAGGCACCCCTCCTTTATTTGAAAAATATAGCTAAGGTAAAACCGAGAGAAGGAACTCTCTCGGTTGCAGCCCTTATGGTAGATAGAACATTAAAATTATTTGCTTAATTCTTCAGCAGTCACGTCTCCTGGAAGCTCTTGTTCCGTAAATCCAAATTGGCTAATGATCTCTAGCAATTCTCCTGATTCCTTCATGGCAGCTAACTCTTTGTTAAACGCTTCTCTAAAATCATCATCTTCTTGACGGAATACCGTTGCACCATATCCACGAACACTCTTCCCATCAATGATTGGATCTTCAAAATCCATAACACGTTCAACGTCAGGATCATTTGCTGCATCCAGCACAGACTGAAGTGATGGACCAGTCATTGCGATGACATCCACATGTCCAGCTTGTAGTGCGGCAAGGGCAGACGGGTTATCAGGAACTACTTGGATTTGACTTTCGTCTACACCAACACTCTTTAAGTAATCACTTTGAATAGCTCCACTCATAACTGCCACTTTTATATCCGAGTTATTTTTAATATCTTCATAGCTTTTAATATTTAAAGGATTCCCTGTTTTAACAGCAATCGCTTCCCCAATGCTATACTCCGGATCCGCAAAGTCCACCTGCTTTGCTCTTTCAGGTGTAATATACATCCCAGCAGTAATTAAGTCGAAACGCTTCGCTTGAATACCAGGAATGAGGGAACCAAACTCAGTTAAAACCCCATTCATTTCTTCAATCCCCATCTTTTTCAGCACAGCACGCGCTACTTCAACAGCTTCTCCTGTTAGCTTTCCATCAGGAGTGGCATACGCGTACGGAACTTCATTGGCAAATCCAACGGTAACAAAGCCTTCACTTTTTACTTTTTCTAGCGTAGTTTCTCCCTTTTCTTCACTTCCTGACGTCCCCTCTGTTTGGCTACATGCCACTAAGCTGAAAATCAACAGTACTGTTAAAAAAGCTTTCATATATTTACGCATCACATATTACCCCCTGTAATATTTTTAAGCTAACAGCCCCCATTACAATCCGGCAGAGGCTAACGTGACTGCCATTGTTTTAAAACAAACCACTTTCGGCTCGGTCATTTCAAGGATGGAATACTTGACCCCTTCCCGACCTAGGCCAGATTGCTTGAGACCACCAAACGGCATGGAATCAATGCGATAATCACTGCTGTCATTTACCATAATTCCCCCTACCTCGATATGACGAATCGCATAAAATGCATGGTCTAAGTTTTTTGTAAAAATACCTGCCTGCAGGCCATATTTTGCATCATTTGCCTTTTCAATCGCCTCCTTAATATTATTGATAGGATATAAGATGACAACCGGACCAAACACCTCTTCTGTTGCTAATGTGCAATCCGAGGGAAGCCTTGTGACAATGGTAGGGTCATAATAAGCACCGTTTCTTTTCCCTCCACATAAAATGGTTGCACCCTTTTCAACAGCCTCGTTGACCCAAGTTTCCACCCTTAATGCCTCTTTTTCTGTAATCATCGGGCCGATATCAGTTGTATCAAGAAGCTTATCTCCAATGACATACGCCCTCGTACGTGAGACAAATTTCCGTTCAAACTCTTCATATATTTGTTCGTCGACATAAATCCGTTGAACACCTAAGCAATTTTGTCCAGCCGCCCAAAACGAGCCAGACACAAGAGAACTCACCGCCTCATTTACGTCAGCATCAGCCATTACAATACAAGGAGAGTTTGAACCAAGCTCCATTGCAAGCTTTTTTAACCCTGCTGTTTTTGCAATTTTTTCTCCTGCTTCTACTCCACCTGTAAAGGAAACCATGCGGACATCAGGGTGGGTAACGAGTTCTTCCCCGATCTCCTTTGAATGTCCCGTTATGATCGTCAACACCTTCTTAGGCAAGCCTGCATTTACAAACGCTTCAGCAAGCTTTAACGCACTTAAGGGGGTAACCGTTGCTGGCTTCACGATTATGGCATTTCCAGAAGCAATTGCGGGACCAATCTTATGAGCAACAAGATTCAACGGGTCGTTAAAAGGAGTTATGGCTACAATAAGTCCGATTGGAATGCGATAATAATAACCAACACGATCCTCACTTCCACTCATCTGATCAAAAGGTATCGTTTCCCCATTTAATCTACGCACTTCCTCTGCACTTACACGTAAGGTATTCACACAGCGCGTCACTTCTTTTCGAGCTTCTCGAATCGTTTTACTACCTTCAAGGGCAATCATCCGAGCAAAATCCTCATGATTCTTTTCCACATAATTCGCCGCTTTGGTTAGAATGGATATTCTTTCAAAGCTCGATAAATTTGCTGCAACTTTTGCTCCCTCGAGCCCTGCTTGAATGGCAAACATAGCATCCTCTTTTGATGCAGCTGGTACCTTCGCAATCAAGCCATTATCTTTCGGATCCAACACATCGATCGTCTCTTCACGCATAACCCATTCCCCTGCTAAAAGCATCGGTTTATTAAGCAATGTTTGTGCTTGCATATGTTCCTCCTCCCTACATCACTAGACTTGTCACTTCTTTCACTTGAGCTCGATGAATATTTAATAAGTCAATCAACAAAGCGTATCCTGTCTCCACCTTCCCAGCTCCCGCACCGATAACCGTAATAGGACCTGAGAGGTCACATGTATACGTAATGGCATTTGTGGCACCCGCTATATTGGCAAGCGGGTCGTCTGATGGGAGCTTTTCTGGCATGACTGAAGCAATGACTTCCTCTCCATCTTTTTTCACCTTCGCAATGAGCTTCCAGCGCTTATTCTCCATTCGTGCCTCTTCAATATCCTCGATAGTTAAATGAGAGATTCCTTTTCGCAAGATTTCTTCTCCCTTTAGCGGTTGCCCCATCACCACCTTGGAGAGGATAAGTATTTTATAGAGTCCATCATATCCTTCAACATCACTGGTTGGATCAGCCTCTGCGTAACCAAGACGCTGCGCTTCCACCAACGCATCTTCGTACGAAATTCCGTTTTCCATTTTCGTTAAAATGTAATTTGTTGTCCCATTTAAAATACCTTTAATCTCGATAATTTCATTTCCTGCAAGAGATACATCCGGCATCTTAAGAGTAGGGGTACCACTCATCACTGATCCTTCAAAGCCCCATCGAACATTATTTTTCTCTGCTAGTGAGATCAATTCCTCATATGCTAAAGCAACAGGACCTTTATTTGTCATGATGACATGTTTTCCATGAGTAAACGCAACCTTACAATGATCAATCGCAGGCTGACCGGTTTTCACATCCGTATAGGTCGCCTCAATAATCGTATCTGCATTGGTGTTCACAATCGTTTCAAAGCTATCAAAGTGGCGAATCAATCCCGGTTCATCCGGATAACTTTCCAAACTCCCCGTTTCAACAACTGTCGACAATAACACATCAAGCTTTAATCCATTTGGGTTGTAAATAGAACCTTTTCGAATATCTGACACAGCAACTACCTTTGTATCTAACAGAAATTTTTCCTGTAGCAGTTGCTTTTTCCTTAATAATATCTCAATAAAACCTTGCCCTACCACGCCAAATCCCAGCATGGCAATTCGATGTGTCATTCTTTTCCCTCCCCAGGTAGCTTGTATTGGCCCGATAAATATCTAAACGCTGTCTCAGCAAGTATCATGGTCCCAATGGGGAGACATTCCTCATCTATATCAAAGATAGGTGTGTGCAGATCTCGCTTTACCCCATCAGATAGTGCACATCCAAGGAAAATCATTGCTCCTGGCACCACTTTTGTCATATGAGAAAAATCCTCCCCACCCAGTCCAAACGACGAATCAATGATTGTCATATTGTCAAAAACATCTTGAATCGTTTCCCGAAGGTCATTATTTACTTCGGGATGATTATAAAGGGCAGGCTCACCGTGTGTAACCTTAAGGGTAAAGCTACCTCCAAGTGGTTCTACAATGGAAAAAGCTCGTTTCAGCTCTTTTTCTAGTAAGCTACGAACCTCTGGACGATAGCTTCTCATCGTCCCTTCCAACCGAACCTCTGTTGGAATAATATTGCTAGCTGAACCAGCTTCAATCTTGCCTATACTCACTACAGCAGGATCAAGGGCAGATACTCTCCGTGCCACAATCCCATGCAAACTTTGCAAGACGGGACCGAGCAGCCAGATGGGATCCTTTGTTAAATGTGGGTATGCCCCATGCCCCCCTTCCCCAGAAATCACCGCTTCAAAGACATCAACGTTTGACATGCTGTAGCCATCATGAACAAGCACTTCACCCACTGGGTTTTCAGGATTTAAATGAAGAGCCATGACACAATCCACTCCATCTAGCACACCCGCCTGAATCATATAAGGAGCACCAGTCAGCCCTTTTTCATCGGTCGCTTCTTCCGCAGGCTGAAAAAGAAATTTTACAGTTCCAGTGATTTCTCCTCTTGCAAAGCATTCCGCTAATACATGTACCACGCCAAGTAGGATGGATGTGTGGCCATCATGTCCACAAGCATGCATGACCTCGTCGTTCAGTGAGCGGTAGTCACACTCATTTTTTTCCACAATCGGGAGTGCATCCATATCCGCTCGTAAAGCAACCGTCGGTCCTTCACCATTCGAAAGAGTAGCAACAACCGCTGTCTCCGTCCCGACACTAGTGTCAATATGAACACCAGGGATTTTCTGCAACACGTCAACAATAAACGCTGATGTTTGATATTCACAGAAGCTTAGCTCAGGGTGTGCATGGAGATGTCTTCGCCAACCGATGATTTTCTCTTTTATCTGAGCCACTAGCTCCTCCATGGAATGTGTATGCACAGTCATATCTCCACCTCCTTTAGCTATTAGTTGGTCGCTTCAGCCACAGAATGTTCTCTTAAATATGAAAATGCTTGCTCTAAATCACTTAACAAATCTTCAATATCTTCAATTCCCACCGAGATACGAACAAGTCCATCAGGAATTCCCATGGCTGCACGCTCTTCTGGAGTGCACTCCACGTGGCTTGTCGTTCTTGCTGGTCCATACGTTGTTTCCACCGCGCCTAGGTTTGCCGCACGATTCGCATATTGTAATTTCGGTAGAAGGATTCTAACCGCATCCATTCCGCCTTTTAGCGCGAAACTCAACATTCCACCAAAACCGCGCATTTGTTTTTTCGCTATGTCATGGTTCACATGGGTTTCTAGTCCTGGATAAAAGACCGCTTCAACGAGCTCTTCTTTTTCCAAAAACTTCGCGATTGCAAACGCACTTTTGGCTTGCTGCTCCACTCGAAGCTTGAGAGTTTTCATCCCTCTTAAAATTAAGTAAGCTGCCCAAGGATCCATTGTTGCTCCGTTAATTTCACGATAATGATAAATTTGCTCAACTAGTTCCTTGCTTCCACAAACAACCCCACCAAGGGCATCCGCATGACCTCCTAAAAATTTGGTAGCACTATGTAGCACCAAGTCCACTCCTAGCTGTAATGGATTTTGATTAATAGGAGTCGCAAACGTATTATCAACAACTACTAACGCCCCGACAGCTTTTCCAGCTTTGGCCATCCGTTCAATATCCGTTATTTTCACCGTCGGATTTGTTGGTGTTTCTAAATAAAGAATGTCACAGCCCTTTGCAATTTCTACCTCAATAGCGTCATGATCACCAGTTGGACAAAGCGCCACCTCAACTTGCATTTTTGGTAAAAATTCAGTGAAAATTTTGTTTGTCCCACCGTACGTGTCCTTGATGGAAACAACACGATCGCCCGGTTTTAAAAATGTATACAGTGTATTGCTAATGGCCGCCATACCGGTTGAAAAGCTGGTTGCTGCTTGAGCACCCTCCATAATTTTCACTTTATCTTCAAATGCTTGTACGGTCGGGTTTGTATTGCGACCATAAATATGGCCTTGTCTCTTTCCAACAGCAACCTCATACCATTCATCCATGTCGTCATAGTTATAAGCCACACTTACCACAACAGGAACCTGTGTGGCACCATGAACAAGCACTTCCTTCTCCCCAGCCCATACCGATTTTGTTCCTAGATTTGCCGTTTCAAAGTTTGTCATTTCGTTCCCTCCCAATTAAATTCCTATACTAGGTTTTTTGCCGTTAATTTTTTGTAGGCATAGAGGGCAATCGCCGTATCTTGAACCCCCGTGCCAGTTAAATCACAAATTGTAATCTCATGATCACTCGTTCTTCCCTTTTTCAACCCGGTTGTAAGTTGTCCTAGCTCAATAAGATTTTCTTGATCTAACCGAACCACCTCTGCATCCACCGCATGATGTAGCTCTCCTAAACGAACACACTGTGCCTTGACATCACAACAGATGAGATGAGCAAAATCAAAAACCTTCGGGTCAAGCTCTTGTTTATGTTCGGCATCTGAACCCACCGCTGTAATATGAAGCCCTGGGTGAAGCCATTCTGCTTTGATTAGCGGGGCGGTCGAAGGGGTGGTCGAAATAACAACCTCACTTCCCCTGATCACCTCTTCAATACTATTGGTACATGTAACAGTTACGCCAAGTAGCTCCTCTATTTCGGCGGCATATTCCTTTGCCTTACTCTCTGAGCGACCGTACACAATCACCTCACGGAATTCACGAACATGTGATAATGCCAATACTTGATAGCGGGCTTGTGTCCCTGTTCCAATAACACCAACCGTATCGATGGATGACTTTGCTAAATACTTCGCCGCAATCGCTCCAGCGATACCTGTTCGAACATCTGTTAAATACCCGTTATCTTGAAAAATTGCCTGGGGGAAACCCGTTTCCGCACTTAACAAAATCATCATTCCACTTAAGCTCTGCAACCCTTTTTGTGAGTTATTAAAGAAACCTGAGGATATCTTGATCGCAAACTTATCAAACCCTTTAATATAAGCTGTTTTCACATCGACCTCGCCGTTATTCTCCGGTATATCAATGCGCATAATCGGTGGAAGAGTCACCTCACCGTTTGCAAGCTTTGAAAAACCTTCCTCAATAACGGAAAGGATCTTATCATCTGTTTTTACATATTCACGAATGCTCTTCTCATCAAACACATACATTCTTTACACCTCCAGTCCTATGAGTTAAAAAGGGGGAGGGGAAGTATTAAGTACCCCTATCCTCTTATAACAATCTAAACGCGGGCTTCCGCCTTTTTTATAAATAACTGTCTTGGGAAGTTGGCAAATACTTCACAACCTGTTTCTGTGACCCGGAAGGATTCACTAATTTCTATACCATAGTTATCTAGCCACATTCCCGGGATCAAATGGAAGGTCATATTTGGCTGTAGAATTGTTTGGTCTCCTTGTCGAAGAGACGCTGTATGCTCGCCCCAATCTGGAGGATAATTCAAGCCCATTGAATATCCGATTCTAGATTCCTTTTGAAAGCCACTCTTTTCAAGAACCTTTCTCCAAGCAAACTCCACCTCCTCACAAGTAACCCCTGGCTTCACGATATCTAGTGCTGCATTCAAGCCTTCTACAACTACATCAGAAAGGAACTTGATTTTCGAATCTGGTTCACCGATAAAAACAGTTCTCGCAAGTGGTGAGTGATACCTCTTATAGCAGCCTGCAAGCTCTAATATCACAGGTTCCCCTACTTTGTAGCGGCTATCCGACCAGGTCATGTGTGGTGTCGAAGTTTTTTCCCCAGCTGGTAGAAGTGGAACAATCGCTGGATAATCCCCTCCGAACTCTTCTGTTCCTGAGATTTGTGTGTGGTAAATGTCTGCTACCACATCGCATTCACGTACCCCTTCTTGAATACGGTCTATACCTGTTTTCATGGCTTTTTCGACAATCTTGGCTGCTCTTTTCATATACTCAATTTCTCTATCAGATTTTATGATACGAACATGGTTTACTAGATTAGTGGCATCCTTAAAGGTTGATTTTGACAGGCCGCTTCTTAGCTGCTCTAAGCATTTAGCCGTAAAGTAGTAAGTGTCCATTTCCACTCCAATACTGCGCTTGTCCTGACCAATTTCTTTTAATATGTCGCACACAAAATCCATCGGATGCTTGATTAACGATTGAACATAATCATCTGAATAAGGGATAATATGAGTTTCATCTAACCAAGTCGTTACCTTCGCAGCGCTCGCATCTTGATAACGCCCAATCCAAAACGGCTGCTCTTCATCAATGATAACCATTAATAACTGGTGTACGTAGAAAGACCACCCATCATATCCTGTTAGATAATTCATATTTGCAGGGTCTGTTACTAGCAATACATCAATTCCTTGGTCACTCATTCTTTGCTTCGTTTTTTTTAATCGCTCTAAAAATTCCTCCCGCTCGAACGCCAACATTTACCATCACATCTCCTAACATCTAATGTAACTTTTTGTAACATCTATTGATATTGTCATTATAGTTATCTGAAGATTTAATAACTATTGGCAAAAATGTATGAAGTTTTGCCACGATTTCTACTACACTTTTAAAAGAGTCAGTAAAATTATCCAAATTTTTTACGCAATTTGTAGAACTAGACTATAAATTATGTTATCTTTCTTTACATACAAAAATTTGTAATTACTAAATAAAGGAGGATTCACACTTGTCAGCAGTTCTGTTTTCAAAAGAATTAACGATACGAGATGTATGGAAAGCAAAAAAGAATATACAAGGAATTGTTCAAAAAACCCCACTCGTTTTTTCGCCGGTGTTATCCGAAAAATGTGGTGCTTCCATCTATCTCAAGTGTGAGCACCTTCATCAAACAGGTTCTTTTAAGCTTCGAGGGGCCACTAATATGATTAACAGCCTCTCTTCGGAGGAAAAAGCACGAGGAGTCACAACCTTTTCAACTGGAAATCACGGACTTGCTGTTGCTTACGCTGCCAAGCAGTTAGGTATACGAGCTGTCATTTGTGTTTCTACAAGGGTTCCAAAAGCCAAATCCGAAGCAATTTTAAAAATGGGAGCTGAGCTTGAGATATATGGAGATGGTCAGGATGATGCAGAAAAACGATGCTACGAGCTTCATTACCAGGAAGGGCTCACCATTATTCCCCCGTTTGACCATCCGCTAATAATCGGAGGTCAAGGAACGATGGCCTTGGAAATTCTCGAGGAGCTTCCTGATGTGAACGGGGTGATCGGCGGGCTATCTGGAGGAGGTTTACTTTCTGGAGTTGGAGTAACAATGAAACAAAGTGATCCGTCTATTAAAATAATTGGAGTAACAATGGAAAAAGGAGCCGCTATGCATGCCAGTATCGCTTCTGGTCAACCAGTCGAAGTAAAAGAATTCCATACTTTAGCGGATAGTTTACTTGGAGGCATAGGGGTAGACAATCAGTACACATTTCCACTTGTGAAGAAATATGTGGATGACTATGTTCTTATCCCAGAATCAACGATCGCCAAAGGAATGGCGCTTTTATACGAGCAACATCGAATGATCGTCGAGGGAGCAGCTGCCATTGGAGTTGGAGCCCTAATAGATGGATTGGTAAAACCGCCTGGCGATACAACAGTTGTTATTTTAAGCGGAAACAATGTGGATCTTGATTCCCATATTGAATCCATCAAGCTACATGTTCCAATATTCTAAATTAGGTAGTCTTCTAAAAGGAGGAGAATGTCCGTGTCCTTTAATGTAAAAAGCGTAATGTCAATCCCCATGATGGAGGGAGCTATTTTACTAACAGCTGAACACCGAACAGAAGAAAATCTAGTCAACTCCGTTTCAGTCATAGAGATACCCGTCGAGGATTTTGTTCGGAAACATGAGTTTGTATTAACGACTGCCATTGGATGTGGTGAAAACCCTTCAATTCTTTTATCCTTTGTACGTGATGTATACCATTCAGGGGCTGCAGCCCTTGCTATTGCTGTGGGAAGACATGTAAAGGAGATCCCAAGTGAAGTGATCACATTTGCTCAGAACCATCACTTTCCTCTCATTCAACTGCCATGGGAGATTCGCTTTTCAGACATTACTCGTGCCATAATTGAGAATATCTACATTTGGGAGCAACAACTTCAAACAAAGTCGGATATCGTTCAACGGTCTTTGCTCAATAGGTACCTAAGCGGAGAAACGTTAGACGCTGCTGCTAATGAAATAGCGGAAGAAATTAATGCGGAAGTAGCCATAGTCAATGTGGAGGGTCAAGTAAAGGGAAAAAGCAATCATTACTCCCTTCCTTCAGAAAGCATCATTTCTTTTATTCGTTCTCAAAAGAAAAAATACACTAGCGGGAAGAAGACAATATTTAAGTTAGTGATTGAGACCAATCAAAAAATATTAGGCTATTTGCTCATTGTAAAACAAACCGCTCTTTCTGAAATGTACATGTTTCAATCTCTTATTCTTAAGCAAACCATTTTGCCACTAAGCTTATGGCTTCAGCGGTACGAATCAACAGAGGCGACTCTAGCAAAAATAAAAGAGGATTTTATTTGGAGTCTAGCAAACGATGCATTTGACAATTCAGAAGTATTTTTAAACAAAGCAAAAGCCCTTTCTTTTGATATTGATAGACCTTATGTTTGCCTCATCGGACAACTTGAGAACAGTCAGCAATTGTATGACGGAGATCATACAGATGAATCCTTTGACTTCTGGTTGGAAAAATGGGAAAGAATGGGCCAAAACGAACTTTCATCCGCTGCATCAATATTAGATAGAAGAATTTTGTCAACGGTGAGAAGTGGCCGCTTTTTACTATTTTTAGAGATTCCATTAAACCACATCCGTCAAGATGCGATGGAGTTTCTTGATCACTTCGAAGGACGGATTGATCAGAAGGCTGTGATCTCATGGGGAATCGGAGAAAATCGAGCAGGTGTACACACATTCTCCGAAAGCTATAAGGATGCACGAACAGCCCTTGAAATTGGACGGGCTCAACAAGGCCCTGGACATAGAGGGACTTACGCGGACACAGAGCTATACAATATCCTGCTATCACTCTCCACCACACCAGAATCACACAAAGTGCTTCAAAACTTGATTTACACCCTCGTCGATTACGAGCAAAAACGGGGACTTGACTTAATCAATACACTTACTGCTTATATAAGCAATTTCGGTAACATCAGCCAAACATCACGTGCCTTAAACCTACACCGCCAATCTTTACTCTATCGATTAAAGAAAATTGAATCCATCACAGGCAAAACACTCACAGACCCAGACGATCTACTACTACTACACTTAAGCCTAAAATCATGGTCAATCCGATTCGCCGTTCAATCCTAGGGGACATGTTCCTTGTCCCCGCTTTTTTCTTGAAATCTGAAGGACAGGTCCTCGTTCTACCCTTTCCTTTAGCGACTTTTTCTATATTTTTCAATCAAATACTGGACAGCATACAATAAATACGCTTTATAGTGTATGTAGAAGAAAAACTGGACACGACTTAGCCCATTTAGACTGATGATTTTACATTTTTTCAATACATCCATCATTACAAAAGCAAAGACTCCATCTGCAATCACATTAAGTAATACAAACTTTTTAAAATTGCCATACGAATACTTCAACAGCCACATCGTAAAAGGCATGTAGGGGCCAATACTAAAAGGAAGTTCATCCTTAAAGAAAGATTTATACCCATCGTAAAACTTCCACCAGTTCCTCCTATGACCGTAAATATGATTGATGATTTCAAATACCACAATAAATAAACCGGTAAAAGAATACCGCTTGAAGCTTTTCTTTCCGATAAACAATAACGATAACCACGGAATGGCGATAATTGCTAGATTAAAAAGCAAATGTCTTCTCTTGATCATGTAACGATTTCACCTCAACCAATTTTAGTTATTTTTATTAAATTGTCCATTTCCCACAAAAAAATCCATCATTTAGCAGTAGGTGGAACAAAAAAAAGACAACCCTTAAGGCTGCCTTCACTCGTTATTTGGAAAGAATATTTGAGATCACCCGCAATAGTAAAACAAACAATATACTACCGACCAATGCTGGTAAAATGGCAATGCCTGCAAATGCTGGTCCCCATGTTCCTAGAAGCATCCCACCAATCCACGCACCTATAATTCCGCAAATAATATTCCCAATGATCCCATAGGGGAGATTGTTTCCTGCAATTAAACTCGCTAACCACCCGATGATACCGCCTACGATCAAATAAAGAAGTAATCCCATATGTATGTCCTCCTTTGTGATGGTAGTAGACTAATACCCGGATCATAAAAAATTTAAACTTACATCACATCTAATACTCTTCCCTTAAAGCTCTCATACACGTATAACCAAAGGGTCTGGTCTTCAACATAGCTTTTTCTTAATTTGCCAAAGAGTTCTTTTTGTTTTTCCGCAAAAGTTGGATCTTCTTTGGCTGGCAGAGTGGCACGGAGATCGTCCACCATTTGTTGAACTTCAGGTGCACGAGGTCCCCATTTCCCCACTAACTCTCCTTGCTCATTTAGAATTAATATCATTGGAATTGCTCGTCCACCGTTTGTTAGGTGTCGGTCAATCAAATCGGTGTCAACGTCACGTAAAGTGACACGCATGTCAATGTTTGCCGCTTCAGCTAGTTTGCGAATAACCGGATTAATCATCATGGCATCTCCACACCAATCTTCTGTAATCGTTAAAAAGTGAAGTGAATGTTGTTTTAGTGTGTCTACCAAGCCGTCATCAGGTAATTGGAATTGCTCATACACCGCAAAGCTTTCCTCTTTTAATGTACTCATTTCGTCCATATATGCTTGGATGGATTTTCCTTCTTCAAAATATTGCTGTTCTGATTTCACGTAGTAGGCACCCCTCTTCTCATTCTATGTACTAACTATACCAAATAAAAGCAGTGTGATTCTTGTTAGAAGCACACTGCTTTTGAATATTATTTAGACTGGCTTGCTAACCATTCCATAAGGGTGATTTCTTTTCCATCGATTGTTGTTTTTACATCGTTGTTGTACACGTAGATCCATGACCAGTGGCCGTTGTACTCGTAAGGTGTGCCATCTTCATTTTTGTATAAGCCTGAAGTATCTACCACGTTATCGAATAGTGATAAGTGTACATTGGGAGCACCCGCTTCGACTAAACGCTCATACGTTGGAACCGTATAATTGTTCACATTTACAACTGGATCGTTCGCAGCAGTAACAAACCAAGTTGGTACGTTTTTCATGTTTTCAATTTGCTCATCTGTAATGAGTGTGTCCGCTAGTGCTTCACAAGTTGGAATAGCCGCTGCGAAATATTCTGGATAATCACGAATCATGAGCATCGTCATGTATCCACCGTTTGAATCTCCACCGATATAAATACGGTCCGTGTCGATGTCTTTATTGTTAGACACATAGTCTTGAATCAAGCTCATTAATGCATCTTCATATTTCGACGTTCCATCACCAAAGCCAGTTTCGCCATCCATCCAGAACGTTGGTGTTTGAGGGGCTAACACATACGCTCCACCAAAGTAGGCTTGAATGTCATCAGAAGCCCAGTTCACCGCCTTGTTTCCTGAAATCGGAATCGTTGGATCTGTTCCACCTTCGCCAGCACCATGTAGCCAGATGACCAGAGGATTTTTCTTATTATCCTTCTTCGGCTCAAAATCCGCATATGTTAGTGTCACATCATCATATGTAGCTTCACCTGTAGAGAACTCATCCACTAGCTCTCTTACTCCACCTGAGAAATGATCAATCACAAGGTCTGAGATCGTTCCCGCTTTTGTAACAATATCTTCTTCCTGTGTGATTGTATATTCGTTTTCTGTCCAATCATTAAAACCAGTTGTCTGCCAATCATAATTCATGGTATTACCTAGAGGTTCATTAGGTCCAAATTTCATTTCTAACACTACGTATTTTCCTGTGGCCACGGCTGGATTGCCATCTTTATCAGAAACATACGCGTTAGTAATTTTTCGATCACCTTCAAATAAGAATGGACTCTTTAAACGCGGATCACTAAGTTTCACGTGAACGTTAAAAGTATCCTCGGATACAGAATTAACCGGAACAGGTCTTCCTAAATCCACAATCACCTTCGTAATCGCGGGTCCCCAGTCTTCAATTTCTGTTACAGTTTGATAAGAGGTTGGTTGTGTTTTCAAATCTTTTGCCATCACTCCACTACTAAAAGAAAAAGTCGTACATGCTACTAGTGATAATAGAAATGCCTTTCGTGCTTGTTTCTTCATTCTTTTTAACAATGAAAATTCCTCCTACGAAATCAATTATTTAAGCGTTTACATTTTTGATTTTAGTAGGAATAACCGTTTTCGTCTTGTCCTTTTCTAGCTAAAATGACGTCAATTCTTGATTAGGTACTTTCGACTCCCTGCGATATTGACTAGGCGCGAGCTTATACACCGACTTGAATACTCTATTAAATGACTTCTCATTCGGAAAGCCATTTTTTAAAGCAATCTCTAGTATAGAAAGGTCGGTATTTACAAGATCTCGGTGTGCATATTCGAGCCGAACGGCATTGATATAATGCAGAAGAGTGACACCAATATGCTTCGTAAAAAAGCGAGATAAATATTCTGTCGTAATCCCAAATTCATTAGCGATCATCGATAAAGATAGTTTCTGATGATAGTTTTCTTTAATAAAATCAAAGATCTGCGCCAACCGGTCTAGATGCTTTTTAGAATGAATGTTCGGGTGCCTTTCCTTAGGGACTTGAAAATACTTTAATAACACGTACAGTAATTCATACGATAAAGCAGTAATTTTCACAAAAGAAAAAGGTTCTTTCTCCCTGTTCAAGTAGGCGTATGTCATTTGATCTAAAACCATCCGTAACTCATGAAGCTGTTGAAGCCGGTCTTCATCCCGCTCCCCGGCTGATACACAGTTAAAAGCCACTTCATCTATTTTTACACCCTTTTCTTTCAACAACTCAGGAGGGATAAAGACCGATATAGCTTTTCGCCCCGGACCTCTATCCACCGTAAAGGAATGGATTGAATTTGAGTTAATGACTACAATATCTCCTTCACGGGAGGTATAGGTTCTCCCATCAACATAAATCTCCTCTATCTTTCCGGAAAGAACATAGGAGATTTCAATACTCTCATGCCAATGATTTGGGATATATCCTGCTTCGTCCGATACGTGATAAATGATTTTAATTGGGAAGAGCCCATCTGTTTCCACCCATTCATACGCGTATTCCATCTAATCCCCCCTCGATAAATACAAACAGACTATCTTAGTTAGGTTTCGCTTGAAGGCTGTTAAAATCCTTTTTTTCAACATTGTAAGTTTTTTACTATATACATAGAAAAATCTACAAGATATCTTCTGCCTTCCAAGTAAGAGTTACGGATGCTACTCTCATTTCCCTCCCTTCCACCTATACAAAATAATATGATGATAGACAGGGTCAAACAATGAGTTTGAGGAAAACTCCTCTACTACCTCCACCTTACCTGTTAGATCTACACCTTGTGATATAAATCCTTCGAGAACACTATTGGTTAACAAGATATCCTTATTTTTATAATACGATTGATCATGTAAAAATTTTGAGTATGTGTTAATTTCCTTATGAGGAAACGACGTATCTAAATACGTAAAAACCCTCGATTCCTCCCAAGCATAAATAACAAAAGGTTCTGTTTGATTCTCCAAATAAG
The DNA here is from genome assembly GCF_050586445.1 of Bacillus coreaensis. Lineage (NCBI taxonomy): Bacteria > Bacillati > Bacillota > Bacilli > Caryophanales > Bacillaceae > Bacillus > Bacillus coreaensis. The sequence goes on along the minus strand of NZ_JBOCCY010000008.1, from coordinate 67,080 downwards.
CCCCCAATTGATAGGTAGCTGGAAGCTCGCTTGCCTGCTCTTTTAATAAAAGCGTAGTTTGGTAAGCTTGAACAGACAATAGGAATAATGAAAAGGCGATCATAAAGGTGGTTTTCCATTTCGAAAAAACCATTGAAAATAAACAAAATGTCCCTAAAGTAATCAGGGGAATAATATGCCTTGGCTTTTCTACATTCTGCGCAAATAACACCCATAAAAAATAAACAACGATTAGTATGGTGAAAAGTTGAAATAAATAGTTTGACTTGATCCTTTTCCAACTGATAGCCCGAAAAAAATATAGAAACATTACTGCAAACATACTTATTAGAATAAAGGACCTTATCCCAATCCCTGTCCAGCCTATGTTTTCGATGATTAGTTGATACATACGGCTAAAAATTGGTTGGTCTACCGAGGTGGCTGCACCACCCCAATCATTGAAATGACCGCTCGTAAAAGACAGAGCGAGTTTCATAAAACCGGCGAAGCCCCCCTCCGTAAGTGCGACTCCACTAACCCAAAGCAACTGAAAAAGAACAGCTAGAAGTCCTAGGGGCGCCATGTCCTTCAGTGGCAATTGTTTTTTTCTCCATAGCTTATACAAAAGAAAGAGTACACCAATGGAGAACGGAAGGTATGATAATCGAATCCCTAGCAATATGCTTAATAAGAATAACGGAATAACCTGTGACCAAAAGCTTTGTTTTTTCCATGCAACATGGATACTCCAAACATACCACCATAGTACCGCAATCGCTGCCCCTTCCGACATCGGCTGATTAACCATAAGAACAACGAACCCCGAACAATAAGTTAATGTTGCGACTAAAACACTTATTGCTCCGGAAAGATGAGCTCGCGATATTTTATACATCGGGATCATGGCACTCGTGTATAGAAGAATATTAAATAACGTCAAGGATGCCGCTTTATCTTGTACCCAAATGTGCACGAGATAGCCCCCTAGAATAAAATATGGATATCCAGGAAAATGAGGCTGCATAGCTAAAAGATCATAACGCTCAAGTGCTAAAGCAAAGTCGACTTGATCATAGGTGGAAGCAAATGAATTTAGATTTTTCACCTGTGATAAAAGCATCCATATGATGAACATAAGGCTCAGAGAAATAATGATATTTGGTTTAACATTTTTCAACATAAATCACACCTTTATTTCAAGCAACTTCTAAAGAAAAAGTACAAGACATGTGCCTTGTACCCTTACAAAATTATTTTACCTGTGCGTTGAACGTAGTTACTTCCGCAGCACTTTTTGACTTCTCTTTAGGTTGATACCCTGTTAATAGATAGATCACTACAAAGTAACCAATATAAGCAATCACTTCTTCTATTGAAGGCATGGATGAATATCCGAATAATGCTTTTAGGAAGATTCCTATATCACCAGACAGAAGTGGTTCAGCCCCATGGTCTCTAACATAATGAGCATGATCGATAGAGTGCTCTGGTAAAAACCAGGTAATATCGTATACATGTGGAATGACACTGCCGATAATTCCAACATCCTGCATCATAGATATTGCTTGAACGAGTAACCCTGCCGCAATTAAAATAATGAAGGCTCCCGTTACTTTAAAGAAAGTTTTTAATGAAATGCGCATCGTACCTTTAAAGAAGAAGTACGATACAACAGCCGCGATTATGACTCCCGTAAGAGCACCCCAGCCTTGTAAGGCGGCTCCAATATTTCCACCTGTAATAGCCGCAAAAAAGAAGACTGTTTCTACCCCTTCACGGAGGACAACTAAGAAGGAATGAATGACCATACCAACAATATTACCAGTCGAAATAAATTTGTTCATTTTTCCTTCCATGTTTCCTTTGATATCCTTACTATGTTCTGCCATCCAAAAAACCATCTGGGTCAAGAGAATTGTGGACACGAGCATAATTCCTATTTTCAAATAGATTTCATTCCCCATTGCTGCAAAACCTGTAAATACCACTTGAAATAGCATAGCAACCCCAACGCTCGCTATAACCGCTAGACCTGCACCAAGCCAAACATATTTATTGTATTGCGCGTGATCCATTCTTTTCAGATAAGTTGTGATGATTCCGATTATGAGAAGTCCTTCAAGTACTTCACGAAATGTAATCAACAAGGCCTGAATTTCCACAGTTTTTCACCTTCCCCATGATGAATTTTATTTACGGTTTCTTTTTCGAATCGTAAAGACAATAACCCCTACAATCGCTGCAGTTATCAGAATTAACGGGATCCAATTTCGGATATTAGAGATGTCCGTCCATTCTTGCTTTCCCGCAGACTCTGTTTCTGTTGCACTTTCAGAAAAATGACCTACTTCCAAGCTTTTTAACTGAAATTCCTTCTGCAAATTGGTTAGGATTTCTTCCTTATTTGTCTTAAAGGCCTCTAGGTCTGATTCCTTCTTGCCAACCCCGAATAGTCCCGGATTACCAAGTGCATTCAACGCTTCATCAAAGCTTGCCTTTAATTCCTCGTCTAATTCAGGATTTTCCGCTTCAACTCTAGGTGACAATGCTTCATATGTAGCAAATGCCTTCGCTAATAACTTTTTACTTGTGTCATATTCGGTAAATTTTCCCTCGATATTTACCATTCTTCTTGCAATGTTTAGTACTAAAAGTTTTTCCATATTTTCAATAGTAGCTTCTTTGTCCTCGGAATCCATTCCAGCAAGAATAAACTCAGAAGGCTCTGCTCCCATATGCATATCTATTTCTTCTTTTACCGACTCATAAATCTCTCTCGACTCAGCAAAATTAGGTGGATCTTGATCCAACTTTAGGAGAATTTCTTTATAGGCTTCTGCCACCTCTTCTTTGTTTGGATCTCCGTACGTATAGGCACTAGCTGATGTTGTAAATAAACTGGTAAAAATTAGAATTACTAGTAAACCAAAAAACAAAAGCTTCTTAAACATATACCTTCCTCCTACCTTCAATGATAATGATTATCATTATAAGTGTCAATTTAAACTTTATATCTATTTTGCGTGTAATTTCGATGGATAAATCCCCTGAATCAATTGATTTCTATCCTTTGATGATTGACTGAGTATGTGAGCTGAGTAATCAATCTCTACTTTCTGAACGGGTCTACTCATTTCCTTTATAATTGCTGGAAGTACCGTTGAAAGATACCCTCTGAAGGTAATGAATGACTCTCCTGTCGTTCGTACTTGATATTGAATAGGTACTTCTTGGACACGGAATCCCTTTCTCACTAAATTTAATGTAATGACTTGTGCATAATTATAATCATGAATGATCTCCGCATGCTCAAGAGCTTGTCGGGAGAAGGCTCTCATTCCGGATTGGCCATCGTATATCCACTTTTTCAATAACAGACTTTGAATGAAAGTGAAACAATAATTGCCAAGTCGACGATGGATTTTCATCCCTTTAATCGTTCCTAAAAATCGTGAGCCCATCGTATAATCCGCTTCTCCTGAAAATATCGGTTGTAACAATTCAGGTATTTGCTTTGCTGGATACTCTCCATCTGCGTCAATCATGACTCCAATATCAGCACCATGCTTATAGCATTCCTTGACCCCTGCTCGAACCGCGGCTCCAAGACCCTGATTTTTTTCAAAGCTTACGATATAATCAGCACCCGCTTGTTTCGCTACTTGAACAGTATCATCCGTAGAACCATCGTCTATCACTAATACACGAACCTCGACCGCATGATGGAAGTCACGGGGAATGCCTTTTATGACTTCCCCAATTGATTCTTCCTCATTATAGGCGGGTAAAAATACGATTACCTTCTGTCTATTCATTTTTACTCTCTACTTTCCTTAATCGCTTCGATTAGTACTTTTCCCCGGCTGTGGCTAGGGAATGGTGCCCCTAAAAGATGTGCTAATGTTGGAGCCATAGAAACGAGGCTATGCTTTTGCTCTACTTTCTTGCCTCTCTCAATATGTGGACCGTGGATAAAAAATGGGACGTAGCGCTCCCCTTCATCGAGGTGACCGTGTCCGCCAATTCCGTCTGCCTGTCCATGGTCCGCACAAATAAATAATGTCGTATTCTCCATTTTCCCTTCTGCTTCAAGCCACCCAACAAAGTCCTTAACCAAAACGTCTGCTTCTTCGATTTTTTGAATGTACTCATCATACAGGACCCCTCTTGAATGACCTGTTTGATCCGTTGCAATCATTTGTACAATGAATAAGTCCGGATCCTGTTCCTTCATGATTTTTTTTGCCCTTTTCATGATGTTCGGATCTGCTTCATCATTATGCATAACAGCTGTAACGGTTTCGACATCGTCTCCCATCGAATCAACCAAATGGGCAATCCCTAAAAGCCTGCCTTTTTTCCCTACCTTACGTAACGAGTCAAAAATACTCTCTACCTTGATCCCCAGCTTCCAAACCATGTTGGACGTAATCCCATGCTCAAATGGATACGTTCCTGTAAACATCGACGTAAAACAAACCACTGTTCTTGCCGGATACACCGTCTCCATATTCGTATACTCCGTCCCGTTTTCCTTCAAGTAGTCGAGGAAAGGCGTATTTGCCTCGTAAAATCGTTCCTTTCTCATCCCATCAATAACGATGACAACGACTTTATCAGAGAGAGCTTTCATTGGTGGCACCTTAGAATCCTTTGTATAGTCCGCATACATCGCCGGCTTCCAATCAAACAAGTAACGGTGTAAAATCCAAGCAAAAATGAAAATAAAACCATAGAACACGAAGATGGAAAGATACTCAACAGGCTCGCCAGAACGATAATTATCATAAACTACCTGCCAAATAGATAACACGAGTAAAAACTTCGGCAATTGTTCCTGCGCATTCCCGCTGGTTGAATCACTATTTTTCATAACTAGCTTCCAAAAACGGGTGAAATTTAACCACGATGTCCCGATTCTTAAATGATAATAAAGAGTACCCCAGAAAAAGACGGTAAAAAAGAAATAAAGACCTATCGCAAACAGTAATAATGGAAGATGAACATCATTCCATACCATTAAATAAGCAATGAAAGGAATCCATAAATAATTTCTTAAAAATAAAGGAAAATCAAAAATAAAATACAAGGCTAAAATCGGGATAATCACCAGTAATGATAAAAAGATGGAAGATAGATTCGCGACCGAAGCTATATCCCTAAAATGAAACAAAAGAAACGTTCCTAATACAAAAATAGGTGTAAAGGGCTTGCCTTCGTTAAGTAAGTTCCAACATCGGGCTGCCACTTTTTCAAACTTTGAAGCACTTTTCACTTTCTACTAACTCCTCTCGATCTTGCCAAACTCTTAATGGTGTCTAATTTGATTGGATGAATCCAAAAACAAAATGCTCCAACGATATAGGAAAAAAAGAACTTAATGGCATGATTAAAGACCGCAATTGTGTATCCCATTTTCAACGACATTCCTAAGATACCTAAACCAAAGGTCATGACACTTTCGTAGTTGGCGATTCCTCCAGGGGTCACTTGAAATACTTGCCCAGCAATCGTCAAGCTGTTTACAAAAGCTAACTCTAGTAAGCTCGCCTTTTCTGTAAGAATATGTACTGTACCGTACAATACCCCTGCTTCTAATATCCAACTAATCAATGTGGAAATAATAATAACGAATCCGTTCCATCCTAATAACGCACTCTTCATTAAAACAAATTGCCTTTGAAAAAACCTGCTAAAGAATTGTCTACTAATGATTAGAACTAGCAAAACAAGCAATAGCCCACCGAGAATCAGCCAGGTTGGGATACTGTAGATGATGTCTAAAGCGAGTAACCCAACAAAAGTGATACCGATTAAACAGACCATATCCATCGCCCTTAGGACGATAACAGAATGATAGGCTTCTTCTCTATTTACTACCTTTTCTCTGTTTTTCAACACTTCCGCTCGAACCAAATCACCGACCTTAATAGGAAGAAGGTGATTAATACATAAGCTATAAAGAATCCCTAATAAGCAAGAGAAAATGCTTGGTTTCCCTTTTAGGTACAGCTTCCAAGCCACCGCTTTTAAAAAAAAAGAAAGAAAATATAGACCAAACATGAAAAGAAGCCAAAAAGGATGATGAGCAAGTAGTTTACCCGCCTTCCATACATGGCTAGCATCAAAAAACATGGTGGTCAGCACAATAAAGATCAAAATGATGATCAATGAGATGCTATTCTTAACGATTTTTTTAGAGAGAACTCTCATACTCTTTCGCCCATTTCACCGTTTCCTCTAGCCCTAATGAAAACTCAACCTTTGGTTGATAACCTAACTGATTTGCAGCTTTTGAGATGTCCGCCCATGTTTGATGAACATCCCCTACTCGATTGCCTTCCCTTTTCACGACCATGTTCGGAAAATGGATGTGTAACTCAGATAACAAATGCTCCATCGTAATCGGTCTTCCTGAGCCAATATTAAACGTTTCACTTTCTTTGCTTTTCATCATCGTCAAGTTGATTCCTTCTATAATATCTTCAATATACGTATAGTCACGTGCGCTCCCTGAGCCAAACACGCGAATACTTTCGCCGTTCATAAGCTTTTTAATAAAATGACCAATCGCCATATCCGGTCTTCCCCATGGGCCATATACCGTAAAAAACCTCAGTATATTCATTTGGAATCCATATAAATGCTCATACACATGGCAGAAGGATTCAGCAGAGTATTTGGCAGCTGCGTATGGAGATATGACTTTTCCGATCGCCATTTCTTCAAGGAATGGCCCTTCTTGATTTCCATAAACCGAGGACGAGGAAGCAAAAATCACTTGTCTTGTTCCCGCTTTTCCTGCTCCTTCTAACACATTAATCGTTGCCTTGATATCATAATCCACGTATTCGAGTGGTTGATCTATGGAATAAGCAACACCTGGAAGAGCTGCAAGATGAATCACGACATCAGGAGAGATTTCCTTTAATAGCCGAATCGTCCCCTCTCGATCAAGCAGGTCTAAATTAAAAAAGTGATAGGCACCCAGCTTTTTTATTTCATCCAGATGCGTTCTTTTTCTATCTGGAGAATAATAGGAATGAAGACAATCGATAATAAACACTTCATGTTGCTCTAATAATAATCTTCTAGAAAGATGGCTTCCGATAAATCCTGCTCCACCCGTTACAACAATCTTCATAAAACAACACCTCTAGTTTTACACTTTACCAATTATTATATCTTAAGTAAGAATGGAAAGCAGTTTTGCTAGGAGAGGGTTAGTGAAAAGGAAAAAACCTTGATCATGCCAAGGTTTTCTCCTAACTATCTGTGTGAATTATTTAGCGCTGTTAATAACCGTATTTAGAGTCGCTTGAATTTCAGCTAGCGTAGCATCTGCAGTCGCTTTATCTTGTGCTTTTGCTGCTTCTAAATATTTTTGCGCCTTTTCAGTTAAAGCAGTAAACTCCGCTTCACCAATAATTGTCTTAATATCTTCACCAATAACATCAATGAATAGAGCACCTTCTAATGCAGTGATAACAGATTTGTCTTCACCCCAAGTTTCCACACTCTCTGCATACTCATGCAATGCAATTTTTGAGAACCCACGTACAAAAGCTTGGTTTACAGCTGCAGGATCAAGTGTTGTTACGTCTGTTTGAAGATCGAATTGACTTAGGATGAATGCAGCATCTTCTTCTGCGTGCTTATCTAGATAAGTGAAAATTGATTGATAAAATGCCCAGCCTTCAGCTTGCTCAATTTTTGCTTCTTCCGCATTTTCCTTCGCTGCAGCAGCAGCTTTTGTTGCATATCCGTTCGGAACTGCGCCCGTTGCAAAGTAGAAAGTCTTCATCAATGTTTTGTCCACTACTTGCTTTCCAAGGTTGAAGCCTAATTGATCGTCAGCTTCTACTGCTTTCTCGATCTCATCAAATCCACCTGCGATCGCATCCACCATGTTTGTACCGTAAGCAGCATCACGCTTTTCAACAGTCGATTGAATAATTGAGTAGAATTCTTTTGCTTCTTCAACTTCTTCTTTTACTGCTTCCTTATTCGCCCAGTTTTCCGTTACTTCCGTAAACTCATGCTTAATCGTTGTATAGAAAACCTTTTGCATTAATTTATCAAAAAGTTGTTTTACAACTACTTTGTCCATAGAACCATCTTTACCAGCCGCTAATGCCGTTGTAATATGTTGGTCAATCGTATCTTCAAATTCTGCATCTCTTTCTTTTACGAGACCTTGAAGGTTTGTGGTATAAAGTTCAGTCACTTTATCGAAATCAACTTCTTTGTCTTCTTTTGCTTTTTCTAATTCTGTAACTGCTTCTTGGAATGCCTGTCCATAGCTTACTTCTTCCGTTTGTACTTCTTCCTCTTTCACTTCTTCTTGTTTCTTTTCTTCTGTCTTTTCTGTAGAAGTAGTTGAGCTACATGCTGTTAAAACTGAACTAGCTAGTAAGAAACCTGCAAAAATTTTCTTTAACTCTCTCTTTTTCATAAAATAATCCCCCGTTGATCATATTTATCTTTAACATTGATAATGATTTTCATTCACAATTGTGATTATAATAGAGAATGATTATCATCGTCAATACTATTTTTTAGATAATTTTATAAATTAGGTCATCTTTCATAGTTTCGACATACATATAGGGGAAAAACCATAAAAAAGCAGTAGATTCTTCCCGAATCTACTGCTACCTATTAACAAAAAATGTTTTTCTCTATATAATTATTTTTCCCTCAAATACCAACTACAGCTTTGAAAATCTCCCCTAAGCTCCACTGGAATACTTAATCCTACATACATAAGCTCATCTCCACCAAACACTTGATCCGTTCCAACCAACTGATATTGCTTGTTTGGATCAATACCAGTTACCTTTAAAAATTTCAATGGTGCCGCAGGTTCTGCTAAAACCGAGAAATAGAAAACGAGAGCTTCCGATTGATCATCATTCGTAAATAACCACGCAGTTTCGTTTCCTTCGAACGGACTTAATAGACGGTAAAAATGTCCGAATTGGACCAGTCCTCTGATTTCCTTGTATGATTCCACCTGCTTTTTAACCACATCTTTTTCACTTGCCGGCAGCTTGGTTAAGTCGAGTTCGTATCCTAAGTTTCCTGACATCGCCACATCCCCTCGAATATCTAGTGAGGTGATTCGGTCTACTTGATGGTTCGGAACAGCCGATACATGAGACCCCATCGATACGATTGGATACACAAGGCTCGTTCCATACTGAATTTTCAAGCGAGAAATGGCATCTGTGTTATCACTCGTCCATGTTTGAGGCATATAGTACAGAATGCCAGGGTCAAATCTTCCTCCACCACCTGAACAGCTTTCGAATAACACATCTGGGAAGGAAGAAGTAATCTCCTCCATCACCTGATACAACCCAAGCATGTATCGATGCGCCGTCTCTCTTTGACGGTCCGGTGGAAGAAGAGCAGAGCCGATTTCTGTCATATGGCGGTTCATATCCCATTTCACATAAGAAATTGGGGCGCTTGCTAGTATATCACAGACCCTTTTTGTAATCTCCTCGCACACATCCTCTCTTGAAAAATCAAGGATTAACTGGTTTCTACTTTCTGAATTCGGACGATGTGGCACATGCAGACACCAATCTGGATGCTCGCGGTACAAGTCGCTATCCACTGAGATCATTTCAGGCTCGAACCATAATCCGAACTGCATTCCTAACGAATTTACTTCGTTGGCAAGATGATTTAATCCTTTAGGGAGCTTGTTATGATTAACAAACCAATCGCCTAATGATGTCTTGTCATTGTCTCTTTTTCCAAACCAACCATCATCCAATACAAAAAGCTCAATTCCTAACTCATTTCCTGCTTTAGCAATATCCATAATTTTATCTGCATGAAAGTCAAAATACGTCGCTTCCCAGTTGTTTACTAAAATCGGACGCTCTTTATCTCTAAACGTTCCTCTTACTAGTCGTGAACGATAAAGGTCATGGAAGGTTCTAGACATATCACCTACACCTGATGAGGAATACACCATGACGACCTCAGGAGCTTGAAACTCTTCCCCACCTTCCAGTTTCCAACTGAAATCGAATGGATTAATTCCCATCGTCACTCGGGTGGTGCTAAACTGATCCACTTCTGCCTGAGCCAGGAAATTCCCACTGTACACGAAATTAAATGCGTACACTTCGCCTACATCTTCCGTTGTCCCTTTTCGTAACAAAGCGATAAACGGATTATGCTGATGAGAGCTTGCTCCTCTTGTACTTTCGATCGATTGAATGCCATGACGAAGAGGCTGTCTGGCAATATGTCTTTCCTTCACATGCGCACCGTGAAGATGTAAGAAATCAAAGTCTGCATCCATAAAATCAACGCTCATACTTAGCGCACTCAAGAGATTCATATTTTCTGAGCTCTCATTTTTAAATCTGACCGACCTCGTAATCACATTCAGCTGTTCAAACACTGTATAGCTCAGGATAACAGTTAGCCCCGCTACTCGATCCTTCAGGGTGATCTCTAGAGTCTCCGCTTCGTTTTCGTCCTCCACATAGGTAGCTGGCAGACCCTCAAGCATCTTTTTCCCTTTAAAAATCACATGCGAATCATAACGTAAGTCAGAGACCGTCGATCCGTTTGGCAATTGAATTTGGTAAGCAGGCTTTCTAAAATCTGTATTTCCGTATTGAGGGTATTCCTGTGGCAAGGTATCTAATGAAAACGTACGATCCTCCTTTTGTTCATAAGGATTTCCAGAGAACCCACGGTCTACCTGTTGGATATAATTCGAATGACGGTATGCCTTAATTCTCTTACCCCAGTATAAATGAAGCAAATAGCCACCTTTCGCGATTTGTATCACATAACTTGTATCTTTTGCCTGCAAATGAAAGAGGCTATCTTCCGAACGATATTGAATTCCCATGTTGAGTACAACTCCTAACTGAATAGTTTACTTGATCGCACCTTTTACCACTCCACCAATGATCCATCTTTGTGCAAATAAATACACGAGAACCATTGGAGCTAGCGCTAATAAATAAGAAGCAAATGCCAAATTATAATCCGTTCCAAATTCTGTTTGGAACACATATTGCACGAGTGGAAGTGTTGCGTCAGCCGAATCACTTAAAATAATTAACGGAAGCAAGAAATCATTCCAAGCCCATAGGCAGGTTAAGATTCCTACAGTCGCATTGATCGGTGTCAAGAGAGGAAAGATCACCTTCCAGAACACTCCCCAGGTACTGCAACCATCAACAATCGCCGCCTCTTCCAGCTCTTGTGGAATGGAACGAATATAGCCTACATAAATAAAGATATTCATTGCCATTCCGTACACTACATAAAGAAGAATCAAGCCAGCCGGATTATTCAAACCTAGTGCAGACGTTTGTTTCACAACCGGTAACATGATTATGGGAAACGGAATAAACAAAGCACTGACGAAATAGAAATACAGGGTTTTAAACAGCTTACGATGCATATTTCTAGCAATTGCATACGCAACCATGGAGTTTGATAAAATCGTGAACACTAATGTAAAAATCGTAATAATCGCACTATTTTTCAAGGCACTAAAGAAGTTAGTCGCTTCGATCGCTCTCGTGAAATTGTCCCAGTGCCAGTTCATCGGGAAAGACAAGGCTGACTGAGCCAGCTCTTGAGGATTTTTCAGCGCAATAGAAATAGCCATATATAACGGAAAAATGATGAGTAAGGAGCCTAAAGTGATGAGTATCGTTACCGGCCAATTCGTTCTTTTTTCCATCACATATCCATCTCCCTTTTTTGTAAAATTTTTAACTGAAACACTGAGATTAGCATAATCACAATAAAGTAAATCACTGCATTCGCAGACTGGAAGGCAAACTCTCCACCACTAAACCCGCCAGTATAAATGAGTAAAGAGATTGATGTAGTCGAATTCCCAGGCCCTCCTCCGGTCATCGCCACAATCTGATCAAATACCATCAAAGAATTCTTCATCGATAACACCATGTTAATCGTGAAAAACGGAGCAATCATCGGGAAGGTCACCTTCCAAAATTGTTGCCACTTATTTGCTCCATCCAGGCTAGAGGCTTCATAAAGCTCAGAAGGAACCGTTTGTAAGCCTGATAAATATAAAATGATATTAAATGCACAAGCCTGCCATACAAACACAAGTAGAATTCCAATCCAGGCAAGGTCTACGCTTCCAAGAATATTGGTTGTTAAAAACTCAATTTTGTATTTTTCACCTAGATCAGGAAGAATATTGGTGAAAAAGAAATTAAAGATAAAGCCGACGATCAAAACACTTAACACATTCGGCAAGAAATAAACGGCTCTAAAAAAGTTTCGCCCTTTAATTTTCGAATTTAATCCGATGGCAACTGCCAAACTAATGATATTGACAAGAATGGCAGCAAAAATAGCGAACTTAAAGGTGAAAAGATAGGAATCTAGTACGGTTACATCTTTAAATAGATTGATATAGTTCTTCAATCCAACAAAATCATAATCTAAGCTGATTCCATTCCAATTCGTAAAAGAATAATAAATTCCTTGTAGAGCTGGGAATGTGTGAAATGCTGCAAATAGAATAACGGCTGGTAATACCATTAAGTAATAGGCCATTTCTCTAGACTTGATTTTTCTCTTTGTTTTATTAGCAACCTTAGGAGAAATATTCTGCGCTTGGATAGCAGGGTTGTCTTCTTTCATCAGTTTTCCACTCCCAATGTAAGGAAAAAGAAATTGGGAATCCCAATTTCTCCTCCTAAAAATTTATTTACGATCTTGAACTTTTTCCCAATCTTTTTGCAGTTTTTCAAGGAACGCATCCACATCTTTCTCAAGTACTAATGTTTGTAGCGTTTTCTCTGGTGCCACTCCCGTAGGAATATAATGGTCAGGGAAATCCGTTAGAGCACCCTTCTCAAAGCTCGCTTTTAGATCTTCTACAGATGGGTCATCCTGCGTAATCCCATTTAAAGCAGAAAAGGAGTTTTGTTCCTGAATATATTGCTTCGCATTTTCCTCTTCTAATAGGAATTCAATAAACTTTTTCGCTTCTTCAGGATGTTTAGAAGATGCCGCTAAGCCTAAGATAAGGTCCACACCAGAGATCACTTTAACTTCGTCCGCATTGTTGGTGGCAGGGAAAGGAAATACTCCTAGTTCAAGATCCGGGTTTGCCTTTTTAATTTCAGGAATTGCCCAAACCCCTTGTAAGTACATGGCTGCTTCTCCGTTAGCAAAGGCTGTGTTTCCATCATTGTAGCCAACACCCTGCTGATTTTTATGACCATATTCCGTTAATTGAATCATCTTCTCTGCTGCTTCTTCGTATCTTTCACCAGCAAGAATCTTGCCCTTGTTTAATTCTGAGTAGAAATCATCACCCTGTGTGTTCGCAACTAGTGCATTAAATGAAGGCAAGGTTGTCCATGCATCTTTATATGTATGGAAGAAAGGCGTTTTCTCTGCTGCTTTAATTTTTTCAGAGACCTCAATGAATTCATCCCATGTGTTTGGAATTTCTAAACCAAGCTCTGTGAAAATAGCTCTATTGTAAATGACGCCTACCGCATTTGTAGCAAATGGAATCGCATACACTTCATCAAGGCCAGACACATCCTTTAGCATCTGTACGTATGCTGGTTGAATCTTTTCCAAACTTTTATCATCAGAGATATCGGTAAAAACTCCAGCTTCGGAAAGATCCTTATAGGTCATATCCCCACCGACTCCGATAATATCAGGAATATCACTCTTAGAAACTCTTGTTCTTAAAACAGTCGATGGCTCAGGCGGGCTCGCTTGCTCCACATCGATATTTGGATTTTCCTTTTCAAATTTAGCAATCAGCTTATCAATGGTTTCCATTCCTTCACGCTTATGATGGAAAAACTCAATCTTTACTTTGCCATCAGATGAAGCTGCATCCCCTCCACCACAACCAGCTAGAAGAGACAGTGATAATACACCAGCAGAAAGAATTGCAATTGTCTTTTTCATGAAAAAAATCCCCCTATGATTAATTTTTATTAGGAACCAACATCATGTTCATACTTTTTTCATTCCTGCGCTTTCCCTAAGGATGAGTTCAGTTGGAAGAATCACCTTCATTGGAAGTTCTCTTCCTTTAATTCGATCTTGCAGTAGTTTCACGGCTGTTTTTCCCATTTCAAATGAATGGATTTTCACCGTTGAAAGGGCTGGTTGGAGATATGCAGCCGCATCAATATCGTCAAAGCTGATGATGGATATGTCTTCAGGAACCTTGATCCCCGCTTCATGCAAGGCTCGGAAAGCCCCGAGAGCCATAGGGTCTGAAGCACAAACCACTGCACTTGGTAATTCCCCCGACTCGATGAGTTGATTCATCAGAACATAGCCCCCATTCGGACTCCAATCTCCCACTAGCACACGTTCTTCTTGATAAAAACCTTTTTCCCTCATGATCTTTTCATATGCTAGCTTACGAGCATCCTCATCTCCAACAAACTCTTGGTTGTAAAGGCCTTTGAAAAATACTCCTCCACCCATATAGGCAATATCCTTATGTCCTAACTCAAATAGATGTTTGAGCACTTCATCGGTAGCATGTTCTAAATCTGAGATCACCACGTCATATCCCTTTTGCTCTGGAACTGAGTCGACAAAAACTATTTTCTTGTTATCGAAGTAAACATCTTGCAGTTCTTCAACGTTCACTCTACCAATAACGATTAATCCGCTTAATCCAGACAAGACCGCGGGATTTATGTCACTTAACCCAACATTAAACACAGAGGTAATATTTAACCCATATTCTCCACTAGCCATTTCTACACCATTACGGATGCTCATAAAATATGGATCTCGCGCCTCCTCCTCCTTTGTTGTAGTTAACAAAAGCCCAATATTGTGTGTTTCCGGACCCTTTTCCGCTTTCACACTCTTTTTTCTTGCAGGCTTATAATTTAATTCATGAACAACTTCCTGAACTCTTTTACGTGTGATATCAGAAACAGAAAGCGTAGGGTCATTATTTAAAATTCGCGAAACCGTTGCCGTTGAGACATTAGCTTGCACCGCAATGTCTTTGATTGTAGTCATGTGATCACAGCCTTTTATTAAGTAAAGTTTACTAAACTCCTTGTTAAGAATATATCAGTAAAAGCGGTTTCATTCAATAGGTTTTTATAAAATAATTGAATTTTTATCATGAATCTTAGTAAATACTTAGTAAAATAACTTATAATTTTAGTTACGTTAACTAGTTATTCCGACAAAAAAAAGATCTCCCTATGGAAGATCCCTTTTTGTTTACTAAATTCCTACCTTTTGATTAAGCTGTTCCTCCACTAAAGGCTGCTTTAACGACCACATTACCACCGGAATAAGCAGTAACGAAAGAACTCCTCCCGCAATAGAAAGTGCCGCATAGCTAGAATACGCAACCACTACCCCAGAAAGCACCCCACCTGATGCACCTGATAACGCAACAAGAACATCAATGGTCCCTTGTGTCTTCACACGCGTGGAAAGACTTGTCGCATCCACTAAAATCGTCGTTCCACTAATCAAACCGATATTCCAACCGAGTCCCAAAAGAATAAGAGCGAACGTTAGAACAAGCATGCTATCCGTCGGAGCAAATGCAGCCATCACCCCTGCGGCAAGTAAAATGCTACCTGCTGCAATCGCCATGGAGGTCCGTCCTACCTTGTCAACAAGCATCCCCGTTAAAAGAGATGGCAGGTACATGGCACCGATATGAAAGCCAATAACCATCCCTACCTCTTGTAAACCATGGCCATGATGCCCCATATGAATGGGAGTCATCGTCATAATCGCTACCATGACTATTTGAGTTAGCACCATGATGGTTGCAGCCGCAATGATTCCTTTTTTATTAATAGCCGTTACAGCAGTCTCCTTGTTAAGGTGATTGTTTTGACTCTCTCTCTTAGCAATCGCCTTTGCGACAATAAGTGGATCGTGTCGTAGAAAAATAAGTATCATAAGTCCCGCTAAGATGAAGGCAGCCGCACCTAATAGGAAGGGACCAGCTAATGTCGGTACCCCAATTGAGGCAGCAAACTCTCCCATAGGACCAACCAAGTTCGGGCCCGCAACCGCTCCAAACGTTGTGGACACAAGCGCAATACTAATGGCTGTTGCTCGTTGTTTTGCATTGGCTAAATCAGTTCCCGCATAGCGAGCCTGTAAATTCGTTGCCGTTCCTGCTCCATAGATTAACAGAGAAGCAAAAAGGAGGATGATATTGCTAGCTACCGCAGCAAGGACTACACCTATTGCTCCAAGTCCTCCCGCTAAAAAGCCAGCAGCTAAACCAAATCGGCGTCCATATCGGTCAGAAAGATGACCAACTAGCAATGCCGAACCCGCAGATCCTAATGTCAGCAATGCGACCGGAAGACCTGAGAAGCTATCCGTCCCAAGCATATCCTTGGCAAGAAGCGCCCCCACAGTGATGCCCGACGCAAGCCCCGCCCCTCCAAAAATTTGAGATAACACGACGATCAGAAGCGTTCGTTTGTATAGTGCTTGTTGCTTTTCTTTGGAGTCAATGTATGGCTGCACCCAGGATGGATGGTTTTCAGTTTTAGTTGACATATTTCTAATCCCCTTTCCTCCATTGTACTGATCCCTCTATTATACTACTAGGGGTATGAATTGGTAAGATAATAAATCTTATTTCCAACATCATCTCACTATTATATAAGACTACCATATCATACAAAATATGTATTTTTAGATAAAGGAATTTCATTTTACATAGAAAAACGGCTGTTTACGAAACAGCCTTTACTGCGAAAATGATTTTACATTATTAATAATAATAAGGATACGGATAAGGCGGATAATAAGGGTATGGATAAGGATAAGGGTACGCATATCCAAAACCAGGCCCTGGAGTTAATAATGCACCTGCAGCAAGACCTCCTAAGAAGCCTAGACCAAAACCTCCAAAGCCAGGACGACCGAAACCTGGTCTACCAAACGGTCTTCTTCCATAACCAAATCCAGGACGAATTCTTACATCATGTGTTAACATTTGATGTTCATTATTCAAGGTAATTCCTCCTCTATTGTAATTAAATACAATAAAAGGATATGCGGCGCCAGCCTATTGGGTATGGGTGAACGCCTTTGCGAAAGAGATTTTGTTAAGCCTGAATCTACATGCTGACTCAACTTAATTAAGGGGAGATCGTTATTGGAGTGCTTTTCATAAAATACAGTTGTATTTGCATCGTTATTGGTATCCAGTAAATAAGCGGAGAATTTCCGGTTAGATGCAGAATGGAGCCTCGTTTGGGGGTAAATAAGGGGAGGTTTTCCGGTTAGGCAAAGCAAAACCATCTATTCTTACGTTTTTCGAGGAAATAGGCGGAATTTCTCCGTCTATTAGGACTTTTTTTTTATATTATTTACTACTTAAGCGAAATTTTTCCGTCTATTGATCAGATAGGCTGCTTAACCTGATCTCCCAACCGATAAGAGCGAACCCTCATAGTCCCAGATGCGGGAATCAGCATTTTTTTAGCGACCAGTTGAGAAAGTATTTTTTTTACCGTCTTGTCACTTAGCTTCAAATACATCTCAACTTCTTTAGGGGATATAACTTCTCCTTTTCGAATCGCTAGCCGAAGCACTTCCTTTTCTAGAAAGGACAGAGATGTCTGGTCTAGTTCATCACCCAGCCATCGGCCAATCACTTGCTGAATAATCTGTTGGCATCGACGGGGCTGCTCTTTCACTTGGTCATAGGAAAAGCGGATCACAGTCCATCCATCAATCACCAGCTGGTTTTGACGTTCCAGGCTGTCAGAAAATTGCCATCTGCTTATGCTCTTTAGGTGCGGGCCATACCCGTCGACTTCCAGGCAAATCCGGATGGCTGGACGAATATAAGCAAAATCCAAATACCTTTTGCCATCCTTGAAATCATCAACTTCATATTCTGGATGAAGGTACTTGAAATGGTGATATAAAGACCACCACACTTGCCTCAAAAACACCATTTCAGCCTGATTGTGACCTTCTTGTAAACGCCGCAACCGTTCACCGGTTCTTGCTTGCAAGTGAGCATTCAAAAAGGCCTGGTATTCTTCTTCAAATCCCATAACATCTTTCCCTCCTATCTAAATACTGATGTAGAACATCCACAACATGGGCATTTAATAATCGGTGCTACGAATGAATCATTCAATTATTTATTCAGTTGAACTTCGGAAAAATTATTAACTTTATGAGTGTAAATGCGAGTGAAAAAGAAGTTTAATGTGGTTGGAGAATTGTAAACGACAAATAAAGACTTGCGGAGTAGCTAAGAAAAAAGACTATTTTGAGAATAACTTGGGGATAGAACTATTTTTAGATTAATAGAAATCTTACATTTGTCAATCCATTTTTTTCTTTCTACAACATTTTAACTTCTCCATCCTGTCAGCATTCATCAAAATGAGGTGCTCTTGGACTTTTGGAGATAAGATTACTTTCTTTTAAATAAAATGTCTTGTCTCTAATCGAGTGACCAGCAAAACTAAGCGGAGAATTTCCGGTTAGATGCAAAATGGAGCCTCGTTTGGGGGTAAATAAGGGGAGGTTTTCCGCTTATGCAAAGCAAAATCTCCTATTTTCGAAGTTTTCGAGCCAATAGTCGGAATCTCTCCGTTTATTTAACCCTTTTTTAATAATAATTTCTAATTAAGCGGAATTTCTCCGTCTATTTATCAGCTCGGGTGCTTTTAACCTGATCCGCCAACCGACCATCTTGGAAACGTTAATAAATAAAGAAAAGACGTATGACAAAATCCATACATCTTTTCTGAAAAAAGCATCCGAAAATACTTACGCAGTGATTTCCTTTTTATTCACCGTAGCCTCAATCTCTTGAACGGGTTTAAACTCCCCTTCTGTCTTTGAAATAACAACCGTTGCAACACCGTTACCGATAAGGTTCGTGATAGCACGTGCTTCTGACATGAAACGGTCAACCCCAAGGATAAGTGCCATACCTTCTACTGGAATCGAAGGGAATACGGCTAATGTAGCAGCTAGCGTGACAAAGCCTGAACCGGTAACACCAGCAGCACCTTTCGACGTGAGCATCAATACCCCTAGAAGGGTCAGCTGTTGCCAGATGCTTAGGTCTACCCCATAGGCCTGAGCAATAAATAATGCAGCCATTGACAGGTAAATGGATGTTCCATCTAGATTAAAGGAATACCCCGTTGGAAGAACAAGTCCTACCACCGGCTTGGAGCAACCGTACTTCTCAAGCTTTTCCATCATTTTAGGAAGAGCCGCTTCAGACGAGGAAGTCCCAATCACAAGAAGAATTTCTTCTTTAATGTATGCAATAAACTTAAAGATACTGAATCCGAACATTTTAGCAATTCCACCAAGAATAAGAACAATAAATAGAGCCATGGTGATATAAACCGATCCCATCAGCTTTCCAAGATAAACAAGTGAGCCAATTCCGAATTCACCAATCGTATACGCCATCGCTCCAAATGCAGCGAACGGAGAAACCTTCATGATGATATTTACAATGCCGAAGAACACCTCTGTGATCTTTTCAAAAAACTCAATAACTGGTTTCCCTTTCTTTCCTAAATGAGCAAGAGAAATTCCAAACAAACAAGCCAATAAAAGAACAGGTAGCAGTTCACCATTCGCAAACGCACCAATAAAGCTATCAGGAATGATGGAAACAACAAAGTCCATAAATCCGTGACTCGTTTCTTCAGCAGCCTTTGTGTATTGAGAGATATCTCCCTTCCCTGCCTCCGCATCAATTCCCTTACCTGCTTTAATCACATTCGCAACGATAATTCCAATCGCTAACGCAATCGTTGAGACGATTTCAAAATATAGTAAGGCTTTCCCACCAATTTTTCCAACCTTCTTTAAATCTCCCATTCCTGCAATCCCGATGACAATCGTTAGGAAAATAATTGGCGCGATGACCATTTTTACTAGCTTAATAAATATATCAGCGATCACCTTTAACTGTGATCCAATCTCCGGAAACACGAACCCGACAGTTATACCCAGAATAATACCTAGAATTACTTGAGTGGTAAGACTCTTAAAATTAATTCTCATGTGGTCTCCTCCTAAAATAAAATTATTTTGAAAACGATTTCATTTATTCTGTTAAACACATGTTACAATTTTGCGAAAACTAAGAATAGTTAATAAAACTTATAAAATCTTTTTGTAATTAATGTAAGCAACATAGTAATGAGGTTATTGAGACTCTTCCAAAAACAAATCCTTTATTTTAAAGCGATTTCATTTTATAGTTTAAAAATAACAACAGTCCTTGGTTTGGAGGTTACGAAAGTGCGTATACGGCATGTTCGTTTTAAACTTAGTACGGTGATCATCTTCCTTGTCTGTCTGGTCGTCCTCATTTCATTGATGATCACTGACCTATTAATCAGCCATTCAGTTAGTAAAAGCATACAAGCCAATTCAGAGGAAAAAGCGAGGATCGTCGCAAGAACCGTTTCAAAGTCTCATATAGTCATAGACGCGTTAGAAAACAGAACGTACTCCAACTCCGTTCAAGACTATACAAATGATATTCAAACAGCCACAGAAATGATGTTCGTTGTGGTGATGGATATGAAGGGCATACGGAGAACACATCCAAACCCGGACGAAATCGGAAAGCATTTTGTGGGAGGAGATGAAAAGCAGGCGCTAAAAGGAAAAGAGTATGTGTCCATCTCAAAGGGTACGTTAGGTGAATCAGTACGTGCATTTACGCCCATTTACAATAAAAATAACGAACAAATCGGAGTAGTAGCAGTCGGAATATCGTTAAAAAGTGTAGAGACTGCACTCGGACGAAGCCATCGGAACATCTTGATCGTTACGTTTTTTGGACTATTGGTCGGTGTGATCGGCGCTATTTTACTAGCGAGATATATTAAAAGGACACTACTTGGGCTAGAGCCTTTTGCCATAGCAAAGATCACAGAGGAAAGAAGTACGATGCTTCAATCCGTTCATGAAGGTATTATTGCGGTGGATCATCAATCGACGATCACACTCGTTAACAAGTCCGCCCTTCAAATTTTTCAAAAAGCTGGCCTAGATTCTAATCCAGTGGGGATGAACATTCATGACTATATGCCTTCCACCGGATTGGATCGAGTGTTACAAACGGGTGAGCCTGAACTAGATGAGGAACAGAACATTAATGGAGTCTCGATTCTCGTCAATCGCGTCCCACTGTTGGTTAATGGACAAGTAGTCGGAGCTATTTCCACCTTCCGTGATAAAACAGAGGTCAATCAGCTCGCTGAGCAATTAACAGGAGTTAGAGCCTATACCGATGCGCTTCGGGCCCAATCTCATGAATTTATGAATCGCCTACATGTGATTCGAGGAATGATCGAGTTAAAGTCTTACAGTGAACTCACCGACTTTATTCGTACTTTGGTCAGTTACAGAAACCAAGAATTTGGAAACATCACCGAACATTTCAAGGACCCTGCTCTCGGAGGGTTTATTCTTGGAAAATTGAGTTTTGCCAGGGAACAAAACGTCGATCTCACGATTAAAACTGGGACCGTCATTCCTGAACCTGCCGATCAAACAACCACACATGAGCTGATCACTATTCTCGGGAATGTGATCGATAATGCGATTGAGGCAATGGTCGATTGCGAAGAAAAAACGCTTGAAGTGAGTTTTAGCTATGATGGTGAGTGGCTGGACATGGAAGTGATGGACTCCGGACCGGGAATATCTGATGAAACGCAGGAACGAATCTTTGAAAAAGGTTACTCCACTAAAGGAGACAACCGAGGCTATGGACTACACTTAGTAGAAAAGAGCGTCCAAACGCTCGGTGGCGAACTCCAAATCGACTCGAAATGGATGTTAGGAACCAATATTTATATAAAAATACCTTATAAAAGCAAAGAGGTGGAATCATGATAAAGGTTCTAATCGTTGAAGATGATCCGATGGTTGCTGAAATTAATAAACGTTTTCTCCAAGATATGAAAGGATTTCGTCTCTCAGGCATGGTACATAATGTAAAGGATGCGATCACCTTTCTTCAAAAGGAATCCGTTGAGCTTATTTTACTAGATGTGTATATGCCAGGTGATAGCGGACTAGTATTGCTCAAATATATCAGAGAACACCATCTAGAAACAGATGTGATCCTCATTACCGCTGCCGGGGAGAAGGATAAAGTTCAAACGGCGCTTAGGCTCGGTGCCGTTGACTACTTAATCAAACCATTTGAGTTTGATCGATTTCAACAAGCACTGCTGAAGTTTCAAGATAAATATATGTTTTTCGCTAGTCATGCCGTGCTTAAACAAGAAGATCTTGATGATCGAATTCTCAGTACAGAGCAAACTCAGGTTGAAGAACCGATCATTGATTTACCCAAAGGATTAACGAGCAGCACTCTACAAGTTGTAGTAGAGATGATGAAAACAAAAGGAACACACCCGTTCTCTACTGATGATATTTCAGAAAGTACATATATCTCCCGTGTATCAGTAAGGAAATATTTAAAGTTCTTAACCCAGATAGGTGTTTTAAAGGAATCATTAACCTACGGAATTGGTAGACCGGTATATTTATATACACTACAAGTAGAAAAACTAAACCAAGTGGACATGTATCTTTAAAAAGTGCATTTCCACTTTTTTTAATTTAATAAAGTTGTATAGTTACAAAATCTATCAAACCTTGGTCATTTTCATTACGATGTAGGAAGATTGAAAGCGATTACCAAAGGGGTAGATATCATTGATAAATCTAAAAGAGGAAGCCATTAAGCTTCATAAAAAACATTTGGGGAAAATTGAGATTGTCAGCAAAATTGATGTAACAACTGAGGAACAACTGAGTCTCGTATATACACCTGGAGTAGCGGACGTTTGTAAAGCAATAGTGGAGAATCCAGAGCAAGTTGATGTGTTAACATCCAGAGGACATATGGTTGCTATTGTGACAGATGGGACAGCCGTTTTAGGCTTGGGCGATATCGGACCAAAGGCAGCCCTCCCTGTTATGGAAGGAAAAGCTCTTCTTTTTAAAAAGTTTGCCAATGTAGATGCTTTTCCACTTTGCTTAGATACGAAAAATGTAGATGAGATTGTCGGAATCATAAAGGCACTATCTCCTAGTTTTGGAGGAGTAAATCTTGAGGATATTTCCGCTCCTCGTTGCTTTGAAATTGAAGAACGATTAAAGCAAGAACTTGATATCCCCGTTTTTCACGATGATCAACACGGTACAGCCATTGTCGTTCTTGCTGCGTTAATCAATGCAGTAAAAGTAGTCAATAAACAGCACAGATCCCTTAAAATTGTGATTAACGGGGCAGGAGCAGCCGGAATTGCGATTGCCAAGCTTTTGATGCAGGCAGGATTTCAAGACATTACCCTTGTAAGCCTTGAAGGTGTGGTCAGCAAAGGCGAAAGATGGATGAATTCAGCCCAACAAGAGATGGCAGAAGTGACCAATTTAAAAAGAGTTCGCGGAACATTAGCTAATGCGATCCATGGAGCAGATGTGTTTATTGGAGTATCTGGACCCGGTGCGATGAAGCCAGAACATATCCAATCCATGGCGAAGGATCCGATTGTGTTTGCTATGGCAAACCCGATCCCAGAGATTTACCCAGAAGAAGCCCTTGCTGCAGGTGCCGCTGTCGTGGGAACAGGTCGATCCGATTACCCGAACCAGGTAAATAACTTACTTGCCTTCCCTGGCATTTTCCGAGGCGCCATGGATGTGGGAGCAAAGGATATTACAACAGAAATGAAATTGGCTGCCGCTTATGCGATTGCAGAGGCTGTTTCAGAAAAAGATTTAAAAGCCGACCATGTCATTCCGAGCGCACTGGATGAAAGAGTGGCAAAAATGGTGGCCAAAGCCGTTTCGGTTGCTGCTATTCAGCAGAACAAAAGCAAAAGTTCGGTATCAGTATCGTAAAACGCCCTTTTCTGGTCACAGATTAGTAAAATCAAAAATGTAGCCCCATTTGTACTGCATGGCTCAGTTCACAATACTGAGCCATTTTTAATATCCATCTTTGGTTTCTTGTTAAACTAAGCTCCCTTCCCAACCATAAAAGAGCGGACATCAAGGAGGGATTCAGCAGGGTAGATAATTAAGCGGAGAAATTCCTCTTAACTTATCTAATAGAAATGAAAATAGCAGAAATAGACGGAGAGATTCCGGCTATTTGCTTAAAAAACGGAAGAATGGGCAATTTCACTTTACTTAATCGGAAAACCTCCCCTTATATACCCTGAACAGAGCTCTATTCTGCAGTATAACCGGAAAACCTCCGCTTATTTTTTTGTAAGATAAATTGTATATGCTATCTCCATCCAAATAAACAAATTGGGACTCATTTTAACTTACATTTTTATTGTTTTTGACAAGAAACGGAACCGCATTTTTTCTTTTACAATAATTTTTTATATGAATGTATATTTTTTTTAAAGGTGCAAAATATATAGCTACACCAACGAAAAGGAGAGATTGAAATGGACAGAAACAACCGTGGAAATAACTCTAATCAATTAGTAGTACCTGGAGCTGAGCAAGCACTTGAACAAATGAAGTACGAAATTGCTAGTGAATTTGGTGTAAATTTAGGACCAGAAACATCTGCTCGTGCAAACGGATCTGTAGGTGGAGAAATCACAAAACGCCTAGTGCAAATGGCTGAACAATCAATGGGCGGTAACTTTCGATAATTTTTTTATTCTTTGGAGAGGTAATCTAACTTACCTCTCCTATTTATTTTGTTGCGTTTCCCAGTTTCGTGTAAATAATTGAGGAAATAAGTCGTAATTTCCTTGGAAATATTCGACATGATTCTTTACGTTCTCTTAAATCCTTTCTTGATAATTACTACCAATAGGACAACAAAGAGCGAGACGATACTTAACACTTCTTTTAAAAGTTGAGAGATGGGAAGAGCATTTTTTACGATCATTACTGCAATTACGGAAAACAATATGACAGTGGAATGTTTAGCGATGAAGTTCATAATTCTCTCCTTTTTATTTTCTTATAAAAAACTATGATACTTGCGCAACTAATAGAAACTCCTAGCAATGAAATGAGATAAATATAGGGGGAAATCACCATAACAAAAACTACTTCATTTTGAAGGAGGTACCCTTCTCCTTGTAGGTTCGGTTTATAATACATTGTTTTCAGATAACCAATACCTATCGTGTTCAATATATAAATGATATGTAGAATGATTGATGCTAAAACCGCTTGTAGAACTGTTTTCATAGATACCTCCTTAGAGCAAATAAGCCCTTTAAGAATATTATCTTAAAGGGCTTTGGAGTAGACAATAAATATTAGCTGCTTTTTGTTAGGTTATTTTGTATATTACAACATTGAGATAAGGATTTTTTCTAATTCAGTTTTGTTTAGCATGTCACTATTAATAATTATTTGGTATGCTTCATTTCCTTTTTGTGCTGGCACTATCATTTTTATCATATTCGTATTTGAATTCGGGTTATCACCATAAGTAACTTGCTTACCCTCAAGGCTATATGTTTCCAACTTTGCATCAAGAAAAGAAGATAAAGCAGGAGACTCTGCTGTAATAGAAGCTTGATTTACGTAATACCCAAATTCACCACCATTATACTCCCATCTACTAACAGGCTCTGGTGTTCCCGTTGTAATTTCCGATCTATACTCTTCTTTTACTAGTTCATAACCTTCAACTGTATAGCTAGGCTTTTTAATTGCAAAATCGACTAAGCTTTGAGCCTCTTCCAGTGTATATACAAAACGCGAATAAAATTTTTTTCGAATAGGTGTAATTGTTTTTGTTGCCTCTTTTAAAGATGCTTTCTCTTCAGGAGTAAGTAAATCAGGATTAAACGGTTTATCCGGATCTCCAGTTTGTTCTTTCCCATCCAAAGCGACAATTTTACTAGTTAACGGGATATACAGGTTTTCAAATTCCCCCTTTGACAAGTACTTTTGGGCAACAGCTACTTCATTTAACAGCATTTTATAATGCTCCTCTTTCATTCCAAGATTAGTTCTTGCTTGTTCTGGACTCCCTGCCATTTTTTCCACTATAGATTGAACTGATTCTGTATTTTCTTCATTCTTTTCGTGTTCTTTTTGCTCAAAAGTAGCTGTGGATTTTGAAGAAGTGTTTTGATTGAGTAAAGACTCCTGTTTCACCATGATAAATACGATCAACACAACAACCGTAACAATACTGACTCTATAGGCCACACCCAACACCGATTTAAATATTTCGTTAGTTTTGCGTTTATTGATTTCCCTTATAAGTTTCTGCTTTAAATCAATGTCATTTGCTTTTTTCCATTCAATATTTGATTCTAGTTGTTTTAGTGCATAATCAAGATAACTAAAGTCATACTGTTTTTTCATTTAACAAGTCCTCCTTAAGCATCTTCTTCTCCAAAGCTTGAATGGCTCGGAACAAAGTTGATTTTACCTTACTTTCTGACCAATCTAATATGATGGCTGTCTCTTGTATGGAAAAGCCCTTGACCTTTCGAAGAATGATTACTTTTCTATATGTATCCTTTAAAGTGGCCAACGCTCTGAATAACTCCAAAGAGGATTCTTTAATTTCAATTTGTTCAGAGGGTAAAAGTCCTCCATCTTTTTTTAACAAAAGCACTTCTTTTAACATAATCAAAGGCTTTCTTTTTCGAATAAAATCAACGGTTACATTATGCGCGATACTATATAACCAAGTTTTAGGACTAGATTGATGCTTAAAAGATTCATAATTTACAAATGCCCTAATAAATGTCTCATGTCGTAAATCCTCTGCTTGTTGGTAATCTTGAATCATCATAAATATAAATTTAAAAATAGGTTCATTATATTCATCATACCAATCTCGTATATTCTTACTTTTATCACTTTCCACAGATTAACCTCCTTTTTCTAGTACAGTGTTTAGACGTATATCTCTGTCAAAGGTTTTACTTATTATAAATTTATTTAAAATCTTTTTATAAATTGAAAAAGAACACTAACCATGACAGATTACTGCTCTTCGCTAATAATATTGATCTTCTTTTACCTTGTACTTGCCTTTTAACTCTTCTCCCATTCCGAACTCAGTAATGAATATTGATACTCGTTAACCCACTTTCCTTTGAACATATAGTTTTCCAACAAATGTCCTCCTCTCCTCGTGCCTAGACAATAGCAAAAAACTACTATAAAAGCCCTTCTCATATGAGAGGGGCTCTTCATCCGTTTAGTGCAACTGAATTTCAAAAGGTTCTTCACCCAATGTTACTGTTAAAACTAAAGGTTTGTCTGATTCAGAGACCGTCTTTGGTACTTGAAAGAAAACATGGATATTCCCTTCCTTTAATGCATCGATACTTGATGCGCCTAATTTTGTTCCGTTTTCTTCTTCCGCTGAACTTGTGTTCTCAAATGTATGTTTCCCATCATATAACAAAGAAAAATTTATTTCCCCAAGCTTATTCCCAAAAGAAAATAAGTCAGTTGTATCGTTTTTAATTGTTCCAGTTAAGTGAAGATAAATTTCCGAATCAGTGGTGATCTCATGGTTTGCCCAAGTATCTTCTGGATCAGCGTTTGATGCTCCAAATTTTTTAGTAAACTCGGCTTTTGTAAGTGTCATGACAACCGAACCATCTTCATATTTAAACTCTTTGTTTTTATCCAATAAATTTTTAGAAGGTTGAACCTCCTCTTCTTTGCTTGATGAAGATTCAAACACATCTTTGTCTTCTTCACTATTTTCACCTGATGATTTACCATTAGTTTCTTCAACTACTTTTGTTGAGGATTCTTCTGATTTTCCACAAGCGACTAAAATCAATACAGTTATCATTGCAATGAACAACCAAATTCTTTTCTTTTTCATATTAATATGTAAGTTAAAAACTTCAACAATTTCAAATACACCATTATACAAATATACCATATTTAGTAAATTATGATTTACTAACATATTAATTTGATAGGAAAGTCCCGTTCAACTATAGCTAAAATAGGCCATTGAGGTTATTTTTCTCATTCGACCTTTTACCTTTGATTCGTATATTAAATATTTAATGATCCTATTTAATGTGCGTTCTTAAAAGTGTTTTACAAAGAAACCTGACAGGGAGAAATATCAACATTTATATTTAACAGAGCCATAAAGTAAAAAGACTGCAATCAAACTCAAAATACTTTGAGTTTGTCTACAGTCTGTTAAAAATAGAGGTTTGAAAATTAATTTAGTTAATCTTTTCTGAAAGAGCTTTAAACCTTTCTGCAACATTCTTGGCAGTAAATCCATATTCTTTAAGCAACTGACTCGCTGGCGCTGATTCGCCAAAGTGGTCAATAGATAAGACCTCACCATATTCTCCGATATATTCTCTCCAACCAAAGGAAGATGCTGTTTCGATTGCAAATTTTGCTAGAAGCCCTTTAGGAAGGACGCTTTCGCGATATTCCTTCGTTTGCTTCTCAAAACGATCCCAGCTTGGCATGCTCACAACGGAAACATAGATGCCATCTTGTTCGAGAAGCTTTTGTGCATCAATTGCGAGGGCCACTTCTGATCCACTAGCTAATAGTAAGCCCTCTACTTCTTTGGCTGCCTTAGATACCACATAGGCACCTTTTTGAACACCTTCAAATACTTCATCTTCAGACATTTCAAGTGTTGGTAGATCCTGACGAGTTAGTACTAGAGCGGTTGGGTTGCTCTCACTTTCCACAGCTAATCTCCAAGCTGCTGCAGTTTCCTTTGAATCAGCAGGGCGAATTAATGACAATCCTGGCATAGCACGTAATGATACTAGATGCTCAATCGGTTGATGTGTGGGCCCATCTTCACCAACTGCAATACTATCATGAGTAAATACATAGGTAACAGGTAGCTTCATTAATGCAGACAGACGCATTGCTGGTCTTAAGTAGTCGGAGAAGACAAAGAATGTTGCCCCAAATACTTTAACTCCTCCATGTAAAGCCATTCCGTTTAACGCCGCACCCATTCCAAATTCTCGAACTCCAAACCAAATGTTTCGTGCTTGATATCCATCCACACCAAAGTTTCCTTCAAAAGTTAATGTTGTTTTATTCGAGCACGCGAGATCAGCAGAACCTCCAATTAATTGCGGGAGTTTTTTTGCGATTGCATTTAGCATTTTCCCTGAAGATGCACGAGTTGCCATTTTTTCACCTTTTGAAAACTGTGGTAGATCTTGTTCCCAGCCTTCAGGCAATTCACCTTTGATTGCACGCTCAAACTGCTGTGAAAGCTCTGGGTATTGTTGTTTGTAGCTCTCGAAAAGGGAGTTCCATTGATCTTCAAATTGCTTACCAATGCTTGCAAATTGTTGGAAGTGCTCTCTCACTTCATTTGGTACATGGAATGGCTCTTTTTCTTCCCATTCATAGGCTGCTTTCGTCAGTTCCGTCTCCTTGGGACCAAGCGGAGAACCGTGAGAATCGGATTTCCCTCCTTTATTAGGAGAACCAAAGCCAATGGTTGTTTTCACTTCAATAAGTGTTGGTCTTTGTTCATCAAGCTTTGCACGTTCCACAGCATTTTGGACGGCAGTTACATCATTTCCATCCTCTACTCTGAGCACTTGCCAGCCATATGCTTCAAAACGTTGTTGGACATTCTCGGAGAATGTAAGGCTCAAGTCACCGTCTAAAGAAATATCATTTGAGTCATAAAGTACTACTAAGCGTCCAAGCTTTAAATGACCTGCTAATGAAGCAGCTTCTGCTGATACTCCTTCCATCAGATCTCCATCACCACAGATGCAATAAGTAAAATGATCGACAATAGGATAGCCTTCGCGATTGTAGGTTTCTGCCAAATGACGCTCGGCCATCGCCATCCCTGTTGCCATCGCAATCCCTTGACCAAGTGGACCTGTTGTTGCATCTACACCAGGTGTATGCCCGAATTCAGGATGACCCGGTGTTTTACTCTTATATTGGCGGAAATTTTTCAAGTCATCTAGCGTGACATTATAACCAAACAAGTGCAATAAGCTGTATAGGAGCATGGATCCGTGACCCGCTGATAAAACGAAGCGATCTCGGTTGAACCAATTAGGATTTTTGGGGTTATGAATCATTTCCTTTGCCCAAAGTGCGTAAGCCATTGGTGCAGCCCCCATTGGCATTCCCGGATGTCCTGAATTTGCCTTTTCAATGGCGTCGATGGATAATGTGCGAATGGTGTTAATCGCTAATTCATCTACTGTTTTTTTCATTTCTATTGAACTCATACTGACACTCCTTTTGTTAGCAGTTCGTCGTAATAGATCTATATATTTTTAGATTTTAAAGATATTTCTAGCTGTTCCACTAAAGCTAGTCGCTCTTGGTGTCGACCACCCTGAAATTCTGCTTCGAGCCAGATGTCAACAATGTTTAGTGCAAGTGACTCTCCTAATACCCGCTCACCTAGGCATAGCACATTGCTGTTATTGTGCTCTCTGGTTGCTCTCGCGGAAAATGTATCACTTACAACTGCCGCACGAACACCTTGAATTTTATTAGCAGCAATGGACATTCCAATACCTGTTCCACAGCAAAGAATTCCTAATTCACATTCTAGATTGGCAACCGAATCTCCCACTTTTTTTGCATATAAAGGATAATTAACACTTTCTGTAAAGTGAGTTCCGTAATCTAGGCATTCGAATCCTTTTTTCTCTAAGTGATGCTTAATAGACTCCTTCAACAAATATCCACCATGGTCACAGCCTAATGCGATTTTCATACGGTTGCCCCCTGTTTGTTTATTACTCTAGTTAGCTTCTCTAAATTCTCCTTAACATCACCATGAAATGTGTATGAACCTGCAACGATTACATTGGCACCTGCTTCTACACATAGCTTGGCTGTTTCGAGGTTAATTCCCCCATCAACCTCGATGTCTATATTTCTACCTTCTACAAGCTTTTTTGCTTCCTGAATTTTCGGTAGCATACTTGAAATGAAGCACTGACCACCATAACCTGGATTAACGGTCATAAGTAGAATCATGTCAATTTCATCTAGAACATGCTTAATCGTTTCAATCGGGGTCGCAGGATTTAGGACTACACCAGCTCTTCTATTGTATTTCTTTATTAATTGCAAACTTCGATGGAGATGCGTTGTTGCTTCCTGATGAATGGTAATGATATCCGCCCCAGCCTCAGCTATAATCGGAATAATCCAATCTGGATTTTGTACCATTAAATGAACATCAAAAATGAGCTTTGAACGTTGCCGAAGCATTTTGATTTGATCGGGACCGAAAGTAATATTGGGAACAAAGTTTCCGTCCATTACATCAATATGAAGCATGCTAATATTACTTTTTTCTAAAAGCTGCATTTGGTCCTCTAGATGGCAAAAATCTGCTGCTAGTATTGAAGGCGCTATTTTCATATGAATCTCCTCTTTTTCTCATTGTTCATTACTTCACAAAACAATGTTTAGTCAACTAATATCTAAATCGCCTCTTCTTGATCAATGGCTTCTTGCCCATTAGGTAAAATCAACACCTTATTAAATGGTTCTTCCCGATTTATGATCATATTGAATGCTTTTTGAGTTTCCTCTAAAGTAAAGCGGTGAGATATAAGATCTCGTATTTGAATTCTGTTCTGTAAAAGAAACTCAATACTTTTCGTCCATTCCTCACCAGGAAATGGTGCAGAATAAGAATTCCAAAAGCCCTTTAAGGTAAGTTCTCTTCGAAAAATATTTTCAAATGCTTGTTCCGAAAGTAAAACATCTGAATAAGCAATTCCTAGATAACCAACTTTCCCCTGTTTCCTTATAACAAGCAAGCATTGTTCCTGCGTAATTTTTGATCCGGCACACTCTAAGGCGATATCCACACCAAGACCGTTTGTGTAATCTTTTATTTTTCTTGCTAAATCTTCTCTTAATGGATTGATGGTACGTTTACAACCGATTGACTTAGCGTAATCTAGTTTCTCTTCCGAAATATCAATAGCAATGATTTCTTGTACACCAGATACTTTTAGCCATTCAATGACGAGTATTCCAATCGTCCCAACACCAAATACCGCCACCACATCACCTATACGCGAAGAAATATTCAAAACACCATGCAGGGCTACAGCTAAAGGTTCAATCATGGCCGCCTCTTCAAATCTCATATTTCCTACCGGAAGAACATTGGTTGCTTTTATATTGACATATTCGGCAAACGCACCTGGAGACTTAGAACCAATCATTCCGTAATTTTCACATAATGAAAATTGCCCTCTTTTGCAATATTCACATGAATAGCATGGTAGAAAAGGGATACCAACTACTCTCTCCCCAAGATTTAAATGGCTAACATCACTACCCTTTTCTACAACAACACCAGAGAATTCATGACCCATGATAGCTGGAAGATCATACTTCCATTTGCTTGTCATTTTATGTGTGTCTGACCCACAAATGCCCGCAGCCATTACTTTTATTTTCACTTCATCTTTTTGACAAGGCGAAATATCAACTTCTTCGTACACAAAATAATTTTCAGAATAAAGAACTGCTGCTTTCATCTTCGGCCTCCTCTTTTCTAAAGGCTCTTTTCTTTAACTTTGTTGATTTTTGGGAATGAATTTTATTGATAATACTAAGTTTCCGCAGAAAATAGCATGAATTTAATAAGAAAAGAGCCTGCAAACTAAATTCTTAAAGTGCAAAATAGCTATTTCCACGTTAAAATCGGCTTTAAGATTTTAACAACAATCTTTATGAAATCAGCTTTTCTGAAACGCAATCAGTCAACTTTTATGTCTTCGAGACCCGTAGCACGTGTGGAATTCTGGAGCTTTCTTTTCTTCAATCTGGATACAGTTAACCGATAGACCGCAATAGCAAAAACCGCACTGTTGATGGGAAATTGATATTGCATATAATACTCACTTAAAAATCTTCCATGTGGTCCTAATGCGTAATCGATCATACTTTCTACCATAATATTCACCTTACTCCTTCAATTTTTCACACGTAAACTACGGGCTAGTCCACGGACTCGAAGACTAGCCTGTAATTCTTAATAGTTTACCTGTGCGTTTATTCATTCAACAGGTGTTAACACTACTTTAATTGCTTCGCCACTTTTGATCGTTTCATACGCTTTTTGCCATTCCGAAATCGTGAATTGATGGGTCACTAGTGCATCCGCTTTTACGCGTGATTCGTTCATTAATTGGAGTGAAGGCTCCCAGTCAAATGGGTTTTGGCTTCTACAACCGATGACTTCAATTTCTTTCTGAATGATTTTTTCAAAATCAACTACTATTTCAGGGGTTGCAAAAATACCTACTTGGACGTAACGCCCTTTCTTTCGTAGCAAATCTAATCCCATGGAAAGGGCAGGTGGTGCACCGGTACACTCTAGCACCACATCCGCACCATAGCCCTCTGTTATTTCATTTACAATTTGCTTTACATCTTTTTCTTGAATATTAACAATATGGTCGATACCAAGCTCAACGGCTTTTTCTAAGCGGTGTTCATCTTTTTCTAGACCTGTAATTACCACTGTTGCTCCTTTGTGCTTTGCAATTTGAGCTGTAAGTAGTCCGATTGGTCCAGGACCTAATACGACAACAACTTCACCTGGTTGGATACGACCTTTTTCAATCGCATGATGTGAACAAGCTAAGGGCTCAGTTAATGAGGCTGATAAATAACTAACGTTTTCAGGAAGTTTATGAACACTTTCCTTCCTAGCAATTACGTATTTTGCAAATCCACCATCTTGCTGTGTACCTAAACCCTTTCGATCACTACATAAATTATAATTCTTCGATTGACAATACTTACATTTACCACAAATAGTAAAGGTCGTCTCTGAAGTCACACGATCTCCAACTTGAATGTCTTTAACATTCAAACCAACCTCTACTACTTCTCCAGAAAACTCATGTCCTAGAGTGACTGGTGCATTCACTTTGTATTTACCCTCATAGGTATGAAGGTCAGTACCACAAACTCCAGCATATTTTACAAGTATTTTTACCTGATCTTCGCCAACCGTTGGCTCCTCAACGTCTATTAATTCTAGGTGTCCGAAGCCTGGTTCTAATTTTACAAGTGATTTCATTTAGTTTCCTCCTAAAAGGATTTCTTTTAAAAGGCTGTTTTCTAATGACTACTCTTTGTCAATAGCCAATCCTTGTCTATACGGTATACTACTGTCAGTATCACGTATAAAACTAAGGTAGAAATAGCCAATTTTGACAAAAGGTATTAATTATAGTATTGTTAAATCAAATTATATTTTTTAGAGATTCCCGTCTCTAAGCCTCTCGAATTAAACGCCAATTTAAGTCGAGATTTCAAGAGCTAATGCTGCATTTTTGCATGTATTAGCTCTTGCTATTTATAGCCCTAATTAAAAAGTGCAAAGAGCTTATAAACAACATAGTTTACTAGGTTACCGCCTTGGTCGATACTAGAGATCATGTTGGTTCCTTCAGGCATATCAAAGTGTGCATCAATGGCCATTTGGGTGTGAAGCGGAGCAAGATCTGTTGCCATGTAAAGTGATAATGCGATAACTACAGTACCTGCGATAACAGAGTGGATAATATTCCCTCTTGCGGCACCGACAATAAACGCAACGATAAATGGAATAGTTGCCAAGTCACCGAATGGTAATAGATTGTTACCAGGTAAAATAACTGCTAATGCAACGGTAATAGGCACAAGAATAAGAGCTGTTGCTATGACTGATGGATGTCCGATGGCTACAGCCGCGTCTAACCCGATGTAAATATTGTCTGCATCGAACTTTTTACTTAAGAAATTACGAGCAGCTTCTGATACTGGCAGCAATCCTTCCATGAGAATTTTAACCATTCTAGGCATAAGGAACATTACCCCACCCATTGCCATTCCGACCTTAATGATATCTCCAGCGCCATAACCAGCCAGTGCACCAAGCCCAATACCTAAAATAAGCCCCATAAAAATTGGTTCACCGAAAACACCAAATCTTTTTTGAATGGTATCTGGATCAGCGTGAAGATTTTTTATTCCGGGAATTTTCTGAATTAACCAAACAAGTGGAATACCAATTGGTGCATAAGATGCTGTACTTCCTGTTGGAATCGAAATTCCTGGTAGCTGAAAGTAGTTTTCTAGCATAGGCGCTGTCCAGTCAGCAATTTTAAGTATGATAATTTGGAAAATAACTGCAGCAATTAAAGCTTGAACGATACTACCTGATAATGCGTAAACTACTGCACCAGCAAATGTAAAGTGCCAGAAGTTCCAAATATCTACCATCATCGTTTTCGTCGTTTTTGTAACAAGCATGATGATATTAATCACTAACCCTAGAGGAATAATAAATGCTGCGATTGGTGATGCCCATGATATAGTTGCTGCACCTGGCCAACCAACGTCAATCACATTTAATTCTATTCCAAACCTCTCAACCATCCCATTAGCGGCAGGTCCAAGATTATTAACTAGCAAATCTACGACCATGAAAATACCGATAAATCCAACGCCGATCGTTAAACCTGAACGAAATGCCTTCCCTGGCTTTTGACCAAAAAGCATACCTAGAAGAAAGATGGCTACTGGTAAAATAACCGTTGGTCCTAGTCCTAAAAATGCCTGTAAAGCTTCAACCATATCCTTCATATTTCTTCCTCCTCAAACTAAGTACAATACTTTTCTACTACTCTGTTTTCGGATAAGTCGTTTCACATGAACCTATCTTTCACCCATAGTTAAGAAGACGGGTTTTACAAAATCTTGATTTTCGTTAAGGAAACAACTGCTTTCGAAAACAGTTATAAAAAACGATTAAATCATTTTTTAATCTCCTCAAGAATCTGCTGCTTCACATCATCTAATCCAATTCCTGTTAAGAAAGCTCTTGCGTTGATGACTGGGAATGGGTAATCCTTACCAGTTATAGTTGTTGTCACAAGTAAGTCAGCAGAATCTAAATATCCTGATACCTCAGTTATTTTGCACTGAACTAAGTTAGCCTGGATGTTGTTTGCACTACACATTTCTAGAATTGCCTCATTTACCACTGTAGAAGTTGCAATACCTGCACCACATGCTACTAAAATCGTCTTTTTCTTCATAGAAAACCCCTGCCCCTCTAATGATTTAATTTACTTTCAAGTAAATCAATGATTTTTTCTTTACTATGTTCCCTTGATATTTCATTCAATGTTTCTTCATTTTGAAAGATTTGCATTAAGCTTTGAAGTAATTTTAATTGAGCATGCTGTTGATCCATTGCAAGCATAAAGACAAGCTTCACTGGAGTAACGTTTCCCATTTCCCCCATAATTCCAAAATCCACTTCGTTTTTTAAAACAGCCACACTAATGGCTTTTCTATTCACATGCTCAATGTCCGTATGTGGAATTGCGACAGAACATCCTAGTGTTGGCAGGCCTGTTGGAAAAGTCTTCTCTCTTTCGATCACTGCAGAGATATAGCTTTCTTTGACGACACCTTGTTCGTATAAATTTCTAGCCATGTTTTGAAGAACTTCTTCGTTTGTTGTTCCATCCAAGTCTACCATTATGAGTGATTCTTCTAGACAAACGGTGTCCATTTTCATTCTTCTCCTTACTTTCGATTATAGTTTTACTAAGTTTGTATTTTTAAGCATTCCCCCTTTCATAAGATAGATTATTAGACAGCTGAGTATTTCGAAATCACCTGGAGAAGATCATCTGACGACTTGGATTCTATTAGCCTCTTAGTATCCTCCTGATTACTAGCTAGCTTCATGAGCTGCATCAAAGCTCTTAAATGCTGGTGCTTGTCTAAAGCAGCAATTGTAATAATTATTTGGACTGAATATTCATTGTATTGAACAGGTTCTTCTAATCTAAGAAGACTCATACTAACCTCGTTTACACCACTTTCAGGATCTGC
Organism: Bacillus coreaensis; assembly: GCF_050586445.1. Lineage (NCBI taxonomy): Bacteria > Bacillati > Bacillota > Bacilli > Caryophanales > Bacillaceae > Bacillus > Bacillus coreaensis. Next base: position 30,171 of record NZ_JBOCCY010000008.1, on the reverse strand, counting down.
GTGCGGTATGGCTATATTGTTCCCGATAATAATATAAGGGTCTTCGCTGTCGTACAACCGAAGCATTTCCTCTACATAAGAGGGTGTAACACTACCACTCTCAACTAAAGGTCTTGAGCAAATTTGAAGTGCTTCCTGCCACGAATTCATCCTTTTTTCTAAGGTGATCGTTTCAGGTACGATAAGCTCATTTAAATTTCTCTTCGGTAGCTCCATAGGTTTTGGCATATGCGGTGAATGATCTAGACGAAAATGTGATTCAAGCTCCTTTTGTAGCTGCTCTCGACTTTCAATGGTCGCATGTTTTTCAATAATATCGATTACGTGATACACATTCATAACCGATGGTGTGTAGCCGTTTAGCTCCTGCATTACCTGTTTTCGCAACCGATATTTTTCTTCTCTTTCCAGAAACGTTTTAACAAGGATTTGTTTCCGATTCGTTTGTAGAAAAGTGGTAGTAAAGACAAGATCATAATCAAGTGTATAAACATGAAATTCTCGGACTGACAAAGCATCAATAAATACAAACTCTGGAAACAATTCTCGTAAGGTACTTTCGAGTAATCTTGATACACAAATCCCCTTCGGACAAACAACGAGAGCTTTAATTTTCTTTTGGAGGCTATCCCCTTGTCTAGAAAGCCAACCGCCGATAAGCATTGTAAAATAAGTGGATTCGCTCTCCGGAATATTTCCTCCAATAAGCTGTTCTAATGGTCTCATAGATTTTCTTACAAGATGATGTAGCTCCTTAAATTCATTGCTTACTGTATTTTCTAAGGGGTTTGTAATCGATAGCTTATATTTAATTCTGTAATACGCTGGTTTAACATGTAGAAGGATTTTATTTAAAAGCTGATCTTTCTCTTGTAATCGTACACATGCATTTTTCTCAAATAGAGAGAGCATAAGACTAATAGAATGATATAATTCAGGAAATGTATTGTCTGCATTGCGTTCGGAAGAGGATACATTTGTTGTTAAAAGGTGTAATGTGATAAATAATCTTTCTTCCATTGGGATTTGATCTAAATCCTGTAAAAGCTCTTCTGCTGCTTGAAATTCCTTCGTATCAGACAGCTCATAATAATGAATGTGAAAAGGTTCAATTAATTTCCCTTGAGTAATGCGTCTTAGAAGTAATATGAGTATGTAGGGCATTGATTCGATTTTTTCATCAGTAAACTTCAGATTTAATTTTCTTTCAACCTCTTCCACACGTTCATGAAAGGTATCAATCTCTGATAGTAGAATGGAAGTTAACTCTTCAATCCACCTTTTTCCATTCGTCATTTCAATCGTTTTAAAGATAATGTTAATCAATAGCTGTCGCTTATTAAACTCCTTACCTTCGATAAGGTAGCCATACTGCCTATAGTACTTAATTGTTAAATCAAAGATATCAAGCTGGAGTTGAGCATTTTTTAGATCGTTAATTATAGTATTACGACTTACACTAAGGCACGAAGTAAAATGGTAAAGTGAAAGTTCTTCACTTCTGCTTAATAGCATGAGTATCAATAGATTTACTCTTTCGTTTTCAGAAAGAATGTATGCATCTGTTTCATCTAAGGCATTTTCATTTAGGAGAGTTGTAAAATGCACTTTATTTAGAAGAAATAATCCAGACTTTGTTCTTTTGATCTCAGGTAAACCTGTCGCTATTAACCAATCGTTAATTTTGTTAATGCTATATCCGACCTGTCTTCTGCTAAGAGAAAACCGATCTTCCAGATCCTTGTTTTTTATACTCGGATTAATAAGAATTTCATGAAGTATTTGACTGCTTCTCTCGTCTAAATCCATTGTCATGTCCTCCTTGGTTACATAGTATCATTCATAAAAATAAAAATGTACACGTTTTCATTCCAAATTATTACCATGGTGATGTACATCAATGGGATGTACAATGTGTATTGTCTCACATTGTACATTCTGTCAAAAGATTTCGTTAATAGGGATTTGTCAATAGGTTGCTGACAATATAAAAAGAACGCAATGATTGATTGCGTTCTCTTGATTAGGCAGTATTCCTATAAATTTAAATTGCTAACTTATTTGTTGAAGGTTTCTTTTCTATTTGGAATATTCCGCTTATGGAAACTTAAATCAAACTGCTTCCGTTCCCCACTTCTTCTCATCCTGAACAAACAGAATTCCTAACTCGTGATGATCACCTTCATAAAGAGCTCGCTGAACAAAGCGAATCTGTCCATTAACATCTAACACCTCAAGCTTACAGTGAGCACGGTTCCGTTGCAACGCCTCATAGACCTCTGCTTCGTTATGCACGATGGTTCCATTGACCTTAGAAACAATCTCCCCAACGGATAGCTGCATTTTTTGTGCAGGAGAATATGGTAACACTCCTAAAATCATAACACCTTGATTGCGCTTGGAAAAATAGAAGGGACCACTTTCTTCTTTCGTTTTTTGACTAAAATAGATCACTTCGCGTCCAAGAATTCCGATCGCAACGACCGCTAATGATAAAATCGGCACCCAGTATGAAGCGATGGCGATGGCTGTTAGAACGAAACCATGGGCCATGATTTGTTTTCCAACATGTGTGACTGCCTGAGTTGGCAGTGCTCCTTGGATATGCTGATAATGACCGAGCGCAAACGGAACTAGTAGTAGTCCGTAGCCTTCTCCACCTACATCAAACACTGGCCACCATTCAAACGGCAGCTGCTGGAGGGCATCTCCAGGGATCAACAGAAGAAGCGGCAACATCCACACTCGCTTGAGTTCGTGAACGCCTACTCGTTGGCCGCGCTTGCTATTCATAAGCTTAGGCGAGGTCCCCTTCTTTCCATTTTTCAAAATAAGAATGCCTTCTGCTATGACTAGTAGAGCTAGAAGGACCGTGATGGACGGGTAGAGCTTGTCTTCTAGACTGCTGAAGAGCTCTGGGAAAATCGGGATACTCCAGTCTTTGCCCGCTGTGAAAAAGAGGGCGAAGAAGGTGAGACCCACGGTGTATACCGATGATAGCAGGCGTACACGTATGCTTAGGATTATGGTAATTGCTGCGATAAACAGGATGGCCGCAAGCGGAATGACCACTCCCGCGGCGATCATGATGATCGAGAGTACGGATCCGAGCAATAGTCCGAGCGGTAGTAATTGACGGAGCTCATAGTAGGCATTTTCGGCTCGAACGTGAAAATGACTTCGCTCCCTTTTTACTCGAGAAACTCCTAAAAATGCCGCGAGTAGGAATGTGAAGTAAAACACTGGATGTATTAATAGTTTTGCGAATCCCCAAGCCATTTCTAATAGCCACTCTAGAACCAAACTAGCCACCAACCTTATCAATCTATTTCCGAACTTTCCTATTAATCTTTATTTTACCAAATGAAAGGAGAATTCGATATTAGAAATATTTTGGATAATAGTGGATAAGGGGTTTTAGGTGAATATTCGCGGACCTTCCATAACAAAAACACCCCTCTTATCCATAGGGATAAGAGGGTCAATCTTATTTCGCCAACAACCGAAGTCCCGTCTGAAGCTGGGTGTCGTTGCTATCCTTCTTCATTGCTTCAATCACTGCACTTTCTAGAGCACTGGCTGTTTTGCTGTCAATTTTCCCCGTCATCTCTAAATCATGTTGACGTTGGAAGGCCATGACGCTCGTTTCAGTACGGTCGTTAAAGTAGCCGTCCTCTCGACCTGGGTCAAGTCCAAGTGCCTTCAGCATTTGCTGGGCGTTTTTGATTTGCTCGTTGTTCATATCCTTTTCTAATGCCTCGGTGAGCTGGAGCGGATGCGTGTGATAGAGCTCCGATTGAACCACCTTCACATCGGGTTCAATTCCCTTTTTGTGGATCCAATTTCCATCAGGAGTTAACCACTTAAACAGCGTCAGCTTAATATTGCTGCCATCTCCCATCGGCACAGCCTGCTGAACGGTTCCTTTTCCGAATGTGGTTTCCCCGATCAGTTGGAACCCTTCCGCTTCCTTTAATGCACCAGCAAGAATTTCCGAGGCAGAGGCACTACCTTTATCGATCAACACGGCAACAGGATAGTCCTTATCCTTGGTTAGATTTGAAAAATAGCGCATCTTCTCGCCATCTCGTTTCTCAATTTGGACGAATGGTTTTTCCTTTGACACGAATTCTTTTAAAATTTCCTCCACGCTCGATAATAGTCCACCTGGATTGCCACGCACATCAATCAGTAATCCATCGATCCCTTGATCTTCAAGCGCCTTTAACTCCTTTTTAAACTCTTTAGCCGTTTCCTCTGAGAATGTAGTGATCTCAAGATAACCTATTTCTTTCCCATTCTGCTTTTTCACATCACTATGCACCGTGATTTGTGGAATTTCATCGCGCTTCACGTTGACAACAAGAGGCTCATTCAAGCCACTACGTGCGATTTCCAGCTTTACCTTTGTTCCTTTTTCGCCTCGGATTTTTAGGGTTGCTTCATAGAGGTCCACCCCGTCCAAGCTTTCTCCATCCACCGATAGGATTTGGTCATTTGGACGCAAGCCTGCTTTTTCAGCTGGCGAGTCTTTAAATGGGGATACGATGACAATTTTGCCATCAACTAGCCCAACCTCTGCTCCAATCCCCTCAAACGAAGATTCAAGTGTGCTGCTAAATTGCTTGGCCGTTTCTTTATCCATGTACACGGAATACGGGTCATCAAGTGTGGTGAGCATGCCTTGAATCGCACCTTCGATGAGCTTTGATTGATCCACACTTTCTACATAACTATTTAAAATTAACTCGTAGGCTTTTTCGACTTTGTCCAATTCTTCTAGATTAATATTCTGAGGAGTTCCCTCGTCATTACTTCCGGTATGTAATTCCACCTTGGACTCTGCCGCTAACGCACCAGTATAATGCAAAAACCCATATGTTCCTCCAGCACCTGTTAGCAATGATCCTGTCATTAGCAAGGCGACCCATTTTCGATTCATGAAAAATCCTCCCTAAAAGAAAAGCACTATTTTTCCGGCGTTAACTTTGTGTCCGTTTAAGGGTCTATTTCTCCTTCCGAGAGCTGTTGTTACTACGCAACAAAGGCTCCCTCCAGGAGAAATAGCCCCATTTTATTAACTATACAAAAAACATCCCACAAAGTTGTGAGATGTCTTTGTATAACCACTATATGTGTGAAAGGGACGAGTTATGAATTAATTCCGGACGACGAGTGTGGCGAGTTGTTGTGTTAAGGTTTCTAGTTCTTTGAAACTCTCGACTACTTGGGTGATTTGGTTGGATTGCTCTTCGACGCTTGCTAGTACTTCTTCTACTGCTGCACTGGACTGCTCGGAAACACTGGATAGCGAGGAGATTTCGTCGATAACCACTTCTGAGTTTTTAGAGAAGTTAACGAGACTTTTTTCTACTTCTTCTGCTTGCTGTAGTCCTTGCTTTGAAGAGGTGAGCATCGACTGGAAGGTTTGACTTGTTTGCTGGGTCATTTCTAACCCTTTTTCAACCGCCAGCTGGCCGCCTTGTACTTGGCCGGTTACTTGCATCGTCTGTCTTTGGATTCCATCCAGAATGGCTTCGATTTCATGTGTGGATGCTTGAGAGGTTTCTGCGAGCTTACGAACTTCTCCAGCTACCACCGCAAAGCCCTTACCCGCTTCTCCTGCACGCGCTGCTTCAATTGCTGCGTTTAAGGCAAGTAGGTTCGTTTGATTAGTGACTTCTCTAATTTTTAAAACAATCGCCCCGATTTGCTGGGTTTGATCATTGAGCTCTTTCATCAATTGACTTGTATTTTCGACTGAGTCATATACATCTTTCATTTCTGTTTCAAGCGTGTGAATTTTTTCTGTGCCTACCTGCGACGTGTGCTCTGTTTCTAGAGAGATTTGATGCAGCGTTTGAGCGGATGTTACGACCCTACGAATCATCTCTCCTGACAATTGCATCGTCTCATTCATACCGGTTACGGAGCTTGCTTGGGTCTCCATTCCTTTTGATATTTCGGAGAAAGCTGAGGTCAGCTCAACAGAAATTTGATTGGTTTTCTCAATATTTCTTTTAAAAGAGTGACTAAAGTTTTGAAGCACACCTACCGACTCTTTTACTTTCTCTAGCAATTCATCCACTTGTTCTTTACCTTGCTTCAACTCAATTCCGTCGGCTTCCACCTTTTGGGTTAGTCTTGAAGTAAGTCGAGCCTGTGTGAGGAACATCATTAGCGTCACAATATTGATGACATTCAATGAGATTAAGATCGAAACGTCAGCACCGTAAAACATTTGATCATTAAATTTGAAAAAGAAATAATTGCTCAGAGCTAAGCCGATCACTCCCGTAATGGCCATGGATCCCACTTGGTTATAAATCATAACAACCGCTAAAGCAAAATAGATCATTAAGTAGCTTGATAGCTTTGGAGAACTAGAGACCATAAAGAAAATAAGAATCGCGATCCCAACAGCCACGATGTAATGAATATGTAGTGTAAACTTTTTGGTTACGGTTAATGTCGTAATGATCGAAACAAGTGTGAAACCAACAATGGCAAACGTAACAATTCCCTGTGTGCTAACGTTTGCAGCAATGTTACTAGCAAGACCTAAGGCAAAGCAAATCCATAGTAAGATCGTGACGAGCTTGTTTCTCTCCTGCATATACTGAATTCTGTCCATATCAATTCCCCCATTGTTAAAATGAAACAACATCCTTTAATGAGCGTGTAAAGTCATAACGTAAATCTACATAATGATTATCACCTAAATACACAAGTGGACAATGTGGCATATCCTCGTACACCGTAATGATTGTCCCTTGCTCCCCTGTATTTAACACAACTTTTTTTCCGATAAATTGGTCCATTAAGTATTTGGTAAATGGTACTGTAATCGCTGAGTTGAACTTTCCCTTTGCGGTTTCCTCCATTAAAATCATGACAGCAACGATCGGTGACTGCTCCCCCTTATACGGACGGACCGCCGTAATGGCGTCATACGTATCAGCAACCGAGATGATTTGGGCATGAAAAGGAATAACATCTTCTCGAACACCATACGGATACCCAGAACCGTCTAATCTTTCATGATGCATAAGTGTTCCCATAATCACCTTCGAGCGAGTCTCACCCATACTTTTCAGAATTTGTACCCCTTCAACGGTATGGTTTCGGATCAGCTCCCATTCTTCAGGATCTAGTTTTCCGTTCTTTTTTAACACCGAAAGTGGGATAGCAAGCTTGCCGATATCATGTAATATTCCTGTTTCCCCAAGCAGCAATATTTCTGATTTATCCATAGCTAATAGCTTTCCGATAATGGAAGAGACGACCGCTACATTTAACGAATGAACATATGTGAACTCATCATCCTTCCTAAGGAGTTTGAGTAACTCAAAATGCTCATCTTCCGCTACAATCGTATTCAGCATCGGTGTATACATATGCTCGAGCTTTTGTAATGGTTGGTTGGAAGCGCTACCATTTATAGTTGCTTCCAAATCTTCGAAAATCGTTTTTAACTGTCCAAGTGATTCCTTGTAGTTCTGTTCTAGTTTTTCAACACTAATAGACGGTTGGTTAATTGAACACGTATCCAAACGCAAATTGTTATGATTCAAGTGACTTTGTAAAACAAAGATATGTCTTTCGTTTAATACCGTGCCTCTTCGTAGTAGTGGAATCGATTTGTTTTTTGCATACACATCTTCCGCTAGCACCGATCCTACTAATTGTAAGGAAAGACTCCCCTCTGTTAACATTTCATACACCCCTATAGTCCGTTTTACCTGTGCAATTATTACTATTATAGTGCCAAATTCTAGTTTTGAGTATAGGAATGGGGGAGGTTTTATTTCGTAATGCTCAAAATATTTCTACAAATTTCGACTCTGAGATAAAAAAAGAAGAGGGAGTTCCTCTTCTACTTTAAGAAATCAAATCGATCTCATTTTTTTCTGTGTTAACAATAAATCCTTTCACCGGTAGTGATTTTGGAATAAGTGGATGCTTCTTTATTAAATCTACATTTCTTTTTATTTTGTCTCTAGTAACCTGTGGACCTTTTAACCAGTTGATGGTACTATCCCCTACAAAATTAATGTAATCAAGCGTTTCAATTGCTTGCTTGGTAACACCAGACTTTTCCAATCTAATGATAAGTTCCTCTTCTGAAATGCTTGATTTATTTTCGTCACCTATTACATAAATTTCAACTACATTTTCAAAGTTTATGGCCAAAATAATATCCCTAACTAAGCACCCATACGGTTGGGATATTACTTCTCCTAAACTATTAAAAATAAGTAGCTCTTCCGTCGTTTTTTGTGAAATCTCTGGAATGTATTGTAGAATTTTCTCATTGAAACTTGTTATAATTAAAGTCTTTTTTATCATAAAGTCTTCCCCCTAGTGCATCCATTTTGCTATTTCATAATAAACAGGTATCCCGATAACTAGATTAAATGGGAACGTCACTCCTAAAGATAAACCAAGATAAATAGATGGGTTTGCTTCTGGGACAGATGTTTTTAAAGCGGCTGGAGCAGCGATATAAGACGCACTTCCTGCTAAAACTCCCATTAAGGTAGTGCCTCCTAAAGAGAGTCCAACGAGATCCCCTACAAAGATCCCCAACGTTCCGAATAGAAGAGGAGTAAGCATACCAAACATTAACAATGATAGACCATGTTTTTTTACTTCTGGTAACCGTTTCCCGGCAACCAACCCCATATTTAAAAGGAATAGAATTAAAATACTACTATATAAATCAATAAACAGAGGTTTAACTGTTGAAACAGCACGTTCACCAAGAAATAGACCAATGAATAAGCTTCCTACTAGAAGAATGATACTTTTCCCAAAAATACTTTCCCTTAAAACTTCTCTATTAAGCAATCTTGATGATGGAGGAAGAAACCCTAGATTCCGAGTAGAAAATGCTCCAGTTCCCTTATTCGCCTCTAATATTTTGTATAAAAGCAATGAAACTAATATTGCCGGGCTTTCCATAAGTACAACAATCGCATTCATAAAGCCTTCATAAGAGGTTCCATTTTTGTCTAAAAAGGTAAGTGCAGCACCGTAGGTAACTATACTTATAGAGCCATATGTAGCTGCTAAACCAATGGAATTTTCCACATCCATCTGAATGAATCTTAAGATAAATAGCGTAATAATAGGGATAATGCACCCGATAAAAAGTGCTCCTAGAATAGGACCTACAACGGTTTCAATAGGATAGTGCGAGAGTTCTATTCCCCCTTTTAAACCAATCGCAATTAATAAATAAATGCTTAATGCCTCACTTAGACCATTAGGAATTTTTAAATCAGATTTTACTACAGCCGCCATTACACCTAATATGAAAAATAAAACTACTGGCGACATTAAATTTTGAAGTATGATTTCTAGCATTTAAATCCCCCTATTTAATAAAAAAACCGACAACAATAGAAGGATGGCATTCCATCTTCCGAGAGTTGTCGGTTTACCCTCAGCTAGCTAAAAGTGCCTTCTGAGAATCTCCCTTTATTTTGTTTCTGTTCTTTCACTGAATAGAAGCCCTTCTTATTTCCTCACCAACAAAAAAGGTATATTTCCCAAGACTGCACAAGTCCAGAAAATATACCGATTTATATTCCTTTTCCTTCTATTCTTTAGGATTCACTCATTTTTCACATAGCCAATAAAGGTATTAACTATATGCTAAATACACCTATTCTGTTAGAAGTTTAAAGAAATGATCTCTCGATTGTAATATATGGTTTCATTATATCCATGTAAGGAACAAAACTCAATAATAAATTTTAATTATTATAAATATTCACTTCAAATTTAACTGAATACCAGTTCCTTTGCGACTAACTGTTGAATAAACTGATGTCCACTTTTCACAATTTCGTCTTTATCAAAATCCATAGATGCCACATGGTAGGAATTTGGTAATATGAGCCTCTCATTATTAGTAGAGTGTACCGTTTGAAGGATATAATCGGTATTTTCAGGCGGAACCACATGGTCCACACTTGAGCGGATACCTAAAACCGGGCTCTCTACCTCATGAAGGATGCTTAACGTATCCTTCATGACCCTTTGTAATTCATGAACCGCTTTTAATGGTACCTTTGAATAAGTAATTTCATGAACATTCTTTGCATGAATATCTGGTTCTGACTCATCTAAAAACCTTGGTTCAACTTGATCTTTTAAATAGTCGTAGGCTGGAACTTCTAAAGCGGCGTTTATTAAGAGAAGCCCCTTTATTTCTTTGTGACGATGAGCTAATCGAAGAGATAGTGTTCCACCCATTGACTGTCCGATCACATAAATATGTGAACAATGTTGTTTTAATTGTAAATAAGCTTTTTCTAATGAAGAGAACCAGTCATGATATGAGCAAGCTTCCATATCTTTATAGTGAGTTCCGTGTCCCTTTAATCTAGGAGCTAACACCGAGTACCCTAATCTTGCAAACTCTTCCCCAATATACCGTACACTTTGAGGTGTCCCAAGAAATCCATGAGAAATTAGTACTCCTACTTGACTTCCCTTGAAGAAAAATTCCTCTGCTCCCTCGATAACCGGATATGTTTCTGCCATCTGTTTCGCCTCCAATAGTAAGCTTTTTATCTGTTACCTTACTATAATCCACATTATACCCATCTGTAAACTGGGAATTGAAATATTCAACAGAAATAATACAAAACTCATTTCATGGATATATACCTTCGCTGGTATAATGCTAATAGAAATAGTTCCTTAAATAGAAAAGATCCCACTATACATAGCTGTCATAAAAAGATATTTCCATTAGGTAAATTTAAAATTGAATTACATTAAATACTACTAATTATTTGTTTAATTTAATCCTTTTTAATAGCAATTCAAAACCATAAATTATTAGGGAAAAGCTAATGAATGTAATAAATATGTGCTTCGGTCTAAAGTTAACTAATTTAAAAAGTTTTAACCTTTGAAACAAATAGCTTAAAGGGAAAGAGAATAATGAATCCATAAATAAATTAACTACAAAATATTTTTTAAAATTCCCAAAGGTAAAATAAAAAATCCATAAAGTACCTACAATAAATGGTCCTAAAATAAAACTCCAATCATTTAATACCTTAGCTCTCCATCCTCCTTTAACACTCCACCACTTATATGGAATAGCCAGTAAACACATGCCTGTCACCAGAAATGAGGCAAAAATTGAAACAGGAAAATATTGTCTAAATGATTTCTTTGGGAGGAAAACGATGGTTATCCAAGGCAATACTAACTGAATGATTCTAATTGTATTGGGCATTTATAAATAAATTCTCCTTTTTATTTTATAATTTACCCAGTTAATTGGAAGTGATTCTAAATTAATCATCAATTAAACCCTTGCTGTTTCTCAACCTAAAATTCTGGTGATATTCCTATTTTAGCTAATCATAAAATTAGCAGTTTACAATTGCATTAGAATCGAAAGACAGATGTTGAAGCAGGACTACAATTGTTGAATAAATATCCATCCTAAAAAAAGAAGCACATTATGTCTATAATTGAGAGTAGACATGATGCACTTCATTTTATTATGACATGTAAATTTTACAATGGCACGATTCCAACCGGATTAACCGCATTGGACTTCGATGCGTTCCATCCTCCACGGTGAAGCTCGAAGTGTAAATGCTGGCCATAGGAATCACCTGTGTTACCCATGTTTCCTATAAATTGGCCTTTAGATACGACTTGTCCTTCACCCACGGCACGGCTGCTTAAGTGAGCATAGACCGTTGTATAGGTTTGACCGTTAATGCTGTGTGCAATAAAGATCGCGTTCCCGTAACTTGAAGAGTAGTACGAACGAATAACTACCCCATCCGCTGCTGATACAACAGGTACTGTTCCTTTTGCTGCTATATCGACCCCTGCATGTAATTTACCCCAACGAACACCAAATCCTGAAGACAGGTAACCCGCTGATGGTCTTGTGAAAGATCCACCGGATACAGCTGGAGCTGAAACGGTGCTTCCTCCGCCGCTACTTTCTGTACTACCGCCACCTGACGAACTGTTTGCGGCTGCTGCTGCGGCCGCTGCTGCAGCTGCTGCTTTGGCCTGACGTTCTTGCTCCATTTGGATGGCTTTTTGCATCGCAGCAGCTTGATTAGCTAAAATCGACTGCTCTTCTGCTAGCGCCATTTGATGGTTATGAAGTTCGGTCTCTTCTTGTTGAAGAGTCGCCATTAACTTGTCCTTTTCAGCCTTTTGTGATTCAAGGCTCTGCTTCATTCCTTCAAGGTCAGCAAGCATTTTTTCTAATCCAGCAAGCTTGTCCTCTACTTCTTTTTTCTTCGCTTCAAGTTCTTCTTTATCTGCTTGATGCTCTCTTAAAATATCTTGGTCAGCTTCCACAATGGTTGCCACCGCACTCATGCGATCGATAAAGTCTGAAAAGCTCTTTGCCCCCATCAATACATCGATATAACTAACCATACTCCCGTTTTCCTGGAAGTTACGAGCACGGTCCTTAAGCAACTCATTTCGCTTGGCAATACGCTCTTCTAGAACAACGATTTCTGCTTTTAATGTTTCAATTTCAGCCTTTGTGTTCTCGATTTCAACATTCTTTTCAGCAATCTTATTTTCCGTATCTGTTACCTTCATATCAATCTCTTTAATTTGAGCTTGAATGTTATCCTGTTGGGCTTGATTTTCAGAAAGCTTTTGTTCCGCTTCATCAAGCTTCGTTTCTACTTCTGATTTTTCTTCTTGAATTTGACTCTTTTCTTCCTTAAGGTCATCGAGGGTGTTCGCCTTTACTGGAGAGACAAGAACACTTCCGAAACCTATTGCAGCAGCAAGTGTGACATATGTTATCTGTTTTTTCACTCCGATTTCTCCTTCCAAATGCTAAGTTAGTCGTTCGATAGACAGATAGATTCTAGTCTATTAATCTAGCCATTATTTATGTAGAAAAGGAACTTCGTACATTCCTTTTCCTTATATTTTTAAGAATTTACGTACGGACATTAAGCTTCCCCAAATTCCAATAAAGGCGCCCATGATCACAAGGATTCCAGCGACTTGGAAAATAAATGGATTCACATCTAATATTTGAATGAAATTGCCCTCTAATCTTGGTGCAATATAAGCATGGGCTTCTGTATATAACACTGAAATCAATGCGATAGGAATAATAGAACCTAGTACTCCGAGCATAAGCCCTTCAAGGAAAAACGGCCAACGAATAAACGAGTTCGTTGCTCCCACTAAGCGCATAATTTCAATTTCACGTTTACGAGCAATAATCGTAATTTTAATCGTGTTGGAAATTAGGAACATCGCTGTAAAAAGCAACCCAACGATGAGCACAAGTCCAACATTGCGGCTGACGGATAAAAAGCTAAATAGCTTTTCAACAGAGCCTTGTCCATATTTCACCTTTGTCGTGTACTCAAATTTATCAATTTGTTTCGCGACATTCATCGTATCAGTAGGATTTTTCGCTTTGACGATAAATACATCATTTAAAGGATTGTCTTGCTCAAAAAGGTTAAACACTTCTCCTTCTTCGCCAAGACTAGAGATCAAATTATCAAGCTCTTCCTCTTTTGCAGAGAAGGTGACACTTTCCACTTTCGAGAGACTCTTAATCTGTTCCTCAAGCGCTGCCTGGTCTTCTTTCGTAGCTGCTATATCTATATGAACGCGGATTTCCACGTCTTCTTCAATCGAATCGGCTACCTTATTCAAGTTCATCATTAACACTAAAAACACGCCAACAAGAATCAATGTAACCGTAACGGCACTAACAGACGCAAATGTCATCCAACCGTTACGACCAAGATTTTTGACGCTTTCTTTCATGTGACGACGGATCGTTCTAGCTTTCATAACCGTAGTCACCTCGCATTTGGTCTCGAACTATTTTTCCACTTTCAATCGCAATCACGCGATGCTTAATCGTGTTTACAATATCCTTATTATGGGTCGCCATCACGATGGTTGTCCCTCTTGTGTTAATCTCTTCAAAGATGTTCATAATTTCCCATGAAGTCTCAGGATCAAGATTCCCTGTCGGCTCATCGGCAATCACAAGCTTGGGTGCATTGACAATCGAACGGGCAATAGAAATACGCTGCTGCTCTCCACCAGAAAGCTCAGTTGGCAGCATTCTCGCTTTATGCTTTAAGCCAACGAGATCCAACGTCTCCATTACTCGCTTCTTAATATATTTCGGCTGCTCTTCGATAACTTCAAGTGCAAACGCAACATTTTCATATACATTTAACGTCGAAAGTAACTTAAAGTCTTGGAAAACCACGCCAATATTTCTTCGTAACAGTGGAACTTTTGAGGGTCTGAGTGTGGCAAGATTGATTCCATTTATCATAATCGTACCTTTTGTGGGCTTTTCCTCCCGGTACATCATTTTAATAAAAGTGGACTTCCCCGCACCACTCGGCCCAACCACGTACACAAACTCACCTTGCTGAATTTCTACGTCTATACCATTTGCGGCTGTTACGCCGTTTGGATACTTTTTATACACTTCTTTCATTTGTATCATTTAACTATCACCTATATTGTTTTTGTCATATCTATCAATTAGCCTTTGGATGTTGGTACATTACATGGATGATGCTCAAATGAATTATCGTCGAAATTCGACAAAAGTTGACCGCTACTTTAGACAGTATTCTTCATAAATCACATACAAGAAACATTATAGCACTATCCTAATACAAAAAGCGGTATAAAAATATTACATTTTCTTTTCAAGTATTGTCATATTATGGTGAGAGTTGGAAATAGTCATGTAAATGATTCGACATGATTGGTGGAATTCCTTTATTTTATGAGGGCGATATGTTGTGGAATTTTGTATTTTTATGGTGGACTTTAGAAAAGTAACATGATATTCAAGCATATATCAGCGACATTTCTATGATATCGGCGACTTTCTCTACTTTATCAGCGACTTTTTAAATATATCAACGACCTCCGATACAAACAAAAAACGCCCGCTCAGGACGTTTTTCATCTACCATTATTTCTTTCCAGCTAGCCATTCCGCAACAGTGGAAGCATCTTCGCCTTGTAGAAGTCCCTTCGGCATAGCGCCTTGGCCATTGGCAATTACATTTTCAATATCTTCTTTTGATAAACTAGCACCGATGGCATCAAGCTTCGGTCCTACTCCACCTTCGAGGTTTCCGCCGTGACAGCTTGAGCATTTTTGCCCGTAAAGCTTTTCAGCGTCTCCGCCACTAGCTGTTGCGCTGTCATCGCTTGCTTCCTCACCGCCGCCACATGCAGCTAATACAAATAATGATCCCATCAATAGTGCAAGAAGCTTCTTTTTCATCCAAACTCCCCCCTAAGGAAAAAAATACATAGTCGGTAATATTATACCAAGACTAGGCTCGTTTGAAACCCTCACCAAGCACCTCGGAAGCATCCATAACAATGACAAATGCAGATGGGTCAATGGTTTTCACTAGTTGTTTCAATTTCGTGAACTCTGTTTGATCAACAACACACATCAGGATTGGTCGCTCGTGATCGGTATAACCACCGTATGCTGATAGTTTTGTCACACCACGGTCGATTTTATTCAGAATGCATTCACGTACTTCCGCCTGCTTGTTGGTGATAATCATCGCCATCTTAGAACGACCGAGACCAACTTGAACCAAGTCAATCGTTTTCGTTGTTACATACAAGGCAATCAATGCATACAAGCCTCGTTCAATATCAAACACAATCGCAGCAGACAAAACAATTAATCCATCGATAATTGCCACACATGTTCCCAATGTAAGACCCGTGTATTTGTTAATAATCTGAGCCGCCAGATCCGTTCCACCGGTTGACGCCTTGCCGCGGAACACGATTCCTAATCCTAGACCCACTCCAATTCCCCCGAACAATGCACCGAGTAGTGGATCATTCGTCCAAGGCTCATAATCATTCGTAAAAAACACGACTAATGGCAGAAAAATCGTTCCCACCAGCGTTTTCACACCAAAATTCTTCCCTAATAAAAGAACACCAGCAATAAATAAAGGAATATTAAAAGTCCACTGAACAATAGCTGGTTCAAATCCAAATAGAGAATAGAGAATGGTGGATATCCCACTTACCCCACCAGAAGCAATTTGATTGGGTAATAAAAATAAGTTAAAGGCAATCGCCACAATAGCTGATCCAATTAGTACATATATGTATTCTAAAAATACTTCTACCTTCGGAGGGACTCCCGATGTCTTTTTTCGATTCATTAACCGTGTCTCCTTTACCAACCTCTTTTTCAAAGGCTCTTTTCTAAAACATTGTTGCTATATACACACTTTTTAGGATAGTAACTATTTGTTTCAACAGCCACTCAGAATATTTTCATCCTTAGAAAAGAGCTACTCTCCAAATAGACCAATAAACCCAGCGTTATGCGGGGAAAAATCCGGCATTTGGGATTTTTCCAAAACAACAAACTTTAAGAAAACAATCTTTATAAATAACTAGGCGAGTATAGCATGGAGGAAAAAGGTTGTAAATGCCACTGTACCACCGTGTTAAAGGGTTAAAAAACCTTCTTATATATTGCTCTTTTCTTAAACTTTGTTGCTTTTTGAATCATAATTTTAATGATTGTCTAAGTTTCCGTAGAAAATTTGTATAAATTTAATAAGAAAAGAGCCTGTAAACAAAATTCTTAAGCGCAAAATAGCTATCTCCACGTTAAAATCGGCTTTAAGATTTTAACAACAAACATTACGACAACAGCGTTTTATTAATATGATACAAAATAAGACCGGGCATTCACCATGCTCGGTCTTATTACTGTTTATTCACGATTCCAACCGCGATCGTTTCGAGAAACGGACGAACGCTCGTAGATCGATTTTTCGCATATCGGATCATCATAATCACATCATGCAGCTCTTGTGGCGTTAAAAGCTCAATTGCCCAATCCACAAATTCCTCATTGGAGATGGCATAATTTTCGGTAGGTACTTTAATTTGTTTATATGTACGGAGTTCATCACGTAAAAGTCGCTTATAATATTCATATTTTAGCTCCACCAATTCATCCTCTTTGCGGAGTTTTTCGGTTAAATAGAGCATTGATTGCTCATTAATCATAACTATTTTTTCACCTCTGTCCAGCACGTTCGCATTCCTTTCATTATGATAACAAAAAACTAGCGTTGTGCCTATTTCTTCACAAAATTCTTGATCCTTTCTCTATTATTTTTGAAAACCCTTTATCCTTCAAGGGCATTTGGTATTAATTTCACCGCTTTTTTTCCAGCCATTCCTAATTCCTTGACAAACGTATGAATTAGTAGAAAGATTGTATACTATGTGAGAAAGAACTGTAGAAAGGATGATTCTGTGCAAGAGAAGAAACTAGGCTCGGTATTTTACATATCTGTCATTATAATTAGTTTATTTGTTTTATGGGGATTAATCGCACCAGATCACTTGGCTAATTCTGCAAATGCGGCACTCGCCTTTACAACGGGGACTTTTGGCTGGTTTTATCTATTAGCTGCCTTTATCTTTTTAGTATTTGCGGCGTACTTAGCATTTGGTCCATATGGAAAAATTAAGCTCGGGAAAGATGATGATGACCCCGAATACTCATACTTTTCATGGTTCGCCATGTTATTTTCCGCAGGGATGGGGATTGGATTGGTCTTTTGGGGAGTAGCTGAACCCATCACTCATTATATTGATCCCCCGCTTGATTTGGCTGAAGGTCAAACAGCAGAAGCAGCTCGTTATTCATTACGATACTCCTTTTTCCACTGGGGGCTCCACCCTTGGGCGATTTATTGCATCATTGCCCTTGGACTTGCTTATTCACAATTTAGAAAAGGGGAATCTGGACTGATTAGTTCAACCTTTCGCCCTCTGCTTGGAAACAGGGTCGAGGGACCGATTGGAAAGGGAATTGATACATTTGCTACAATCGCAACGACGTTTGGTGTGGCGACTTCACTTGGATTAGGGACCCTCCAAATTAACAGTGGCCTTTCCCATGTATTTGGAATTCCAAACAATACGACGATTCAAATGTTCATTATCGCTATTGTTACCATCCTTTATATGGTTTCTGCTACCACAGGACTAGATAGAGGAATTCGTTACTTAAGTAATTTGAATTTAGGACTGGCAGTCGCGCTCTTATTATTTGTGATAGTCGTTGGACCGACCTCCTTTATATTTGATGCCTTAACCACTACAATTGGTGGCTACATAGGAAACATCATTCCAATGAGCTTCCGTTTATCACCTTTTACACAAGGAACATGGGTTGGCGCATGGACCCTATTTTACTGGGCATGGTGGATATCCTGGGCGCCATTTGTTGGAACGTTTATCGCTCGCGTATCTAAAGGAAGAACCATTAAGGAGTTTGTCCTAGGGGTCTTGCTCGTCCCAACCTTATTCGGTACCATTTGGTTTTCAGCTTTTGGAGGCTCCGCTCTTTTCTTTGAGCTTTTTGAAAACAAAGGAATTGTCGATGCGGTGAGCAACGACGTGACAACTGCCCTTTTCATCACCTTAGAGCAGTTCCCACTTGGAACCATTTTAGCAGGCTTAGGAACATTGTTAATTATTACGTTCTTCATTACCTCTGCTGACTCCGCTACATTAGTGCTTGGAATGCTCACGTCCAAAGGGGTGTTAAATCCCGCGAATTCTACAAAAATCATTTGGGGTTTCCTGCAATCAAGCATCGCTGCGGTGTTATTGTGGAGTGGAGGATTGAATGGGCTTCAAACTGCTTCAATTGTAGCTGCCTTGCCATTTGCGGTGATTATGGTACTGATGGTCGTCTCCTTGAGTATGTCATTAAATGAGGAAGTACGAGAGCAGAAGAGGATTGAAAAGCGTCGGAATAAAAAGTTAGACCAGCTGTTAAGAGAAAGTGATTTGTAGAGAAAAAGCCTTCTAGCTTTGATGCTTAGAAGGCTTTCTTATTTTATAAGCTTAATTTCGAACGCAAGTACGCATTGATGAAAATTTCAAGATCTCCATCCATAACCGCTTGCACATTTCCTGTCTCCGTGCTTGTACGGTGGTCTTTTACCATCGAGTACGGGTGGAATACGTACGACCGAATTTGTGATCCCCAGCCAATTTCCTTCTGCTCGCCACGAATTTCCAACAGCTCTGCTTCTTGCTCTTCAATCTTTTTCTGATAAAGCTTGGCTTGAAGCATCTTCATCGCACGCTCACGGTTTTTAATTTGCGAACGCTCGGTTTGACACGTCACCACGACATTCGTTGGTAAGTGAGTAATACGAACGGCAGAGTCTGTCGTGTTAATATGCTGTCCACCGGCACCACTCGCACGGTACGTATCAATTTTTAAATCTTCTGTACGGATGTCGATTTCAATTTCATCGTTGAATTCTGGCATCACTTCACAAGAAACGAAGGACGTATGACGGCGACCTGATGAATCGAACGGCGAAATACGCACTAGACGATGGACCCCTTTTTCTGCTTTTAGGTAGCCGTACGCATTATGACCTTTGATCGCTAAAGTGACACTTTTAATCCCCGCTTCGTCACCTGGTAGGTAATCAAGCGTCTCCACCTTAAAGCCCTTCTTCTCTGCCCACCTTGTATACATACGAAGAAGCATCGAACCCCAGTCCTGTGACTCGGTTCCGCCAGCACCTGGATGAAGCTCAAGGATCGCATTGTTTTTGTCATATTCTTCACTTAGTAGGAGTTGTAATTCGAATTGAGCAAGACGCTCCGAGAATTCTTTTAGCTCTGTTGCCAGGTCGTTTTGCATTTCTTCATCTGTTTCTTCACGAACAAGTTCATACGTGAGATCTAAGTTTTCGTACACTTCGTACAGGTCATGAAATTCATGTACCTGATCTTTTAATTCGTTGGATTCCGAGATCACCGCCTGCGCTGCTTGCTGGTCATTCCAAAATTCAGGTTGAAGCATGACATCGTCAAGCTCCGCAATTCGTGCCTCTTTGTTTTCTAAGTCAAAGAGACCCCCTAAAGTCCGCTAATTTCTTAGCTGTTTTTTCAAGCTCATTACGAATATCTGCTAATTCCATAATTGTGCCACCTCTATAAGAATTTTAATAAGATCGTTTTCCATAAAAAGAGGACGGTAGAATCTGTTGCTACCGACCCTCTATTTTATTATGTTTGTTTGGGATTGGAACGTGAGTTGGGTTTTGTTTCGCAAGTATTTTTTGCGAATCGCAAATATATGGTTAGGATCGCAAGTAATTTTCGAGAATCGCAAATATATTTTTATAATCGCAAGTAAATCTTGAGAATCGCAAATATATTTTTGCAATCGCAAGTAAATCCTGAGAATCGCAAATATATTTTTGTAATCGCAAATATATTTCTAAAATCCCAAGTAAATCTTGAGAATCGAAACTTTCTCTCCCCAAAACTACTGCAAACTCACTAAAAACCGCCCATTCTTGTCCTAAAATCACCTTAATGCCAAAAATCCAGCCACTTTTATTGCCTCTAGTCTAAGCTTCCGCAGCAGTTTTTATACTTTTTGCCGCTTCCGCAAATACATGGGTCGTTACGACCGACATCCATTGCCTTGGTTACTGGCTTTTTCTTGACTGCCTTTTCGCCGTCTTCTTTTGGGTTCACTGCTTGGCCCTTGGCAACCTCTTGGCGCTCTAGGTTGTTGCGGATTTCTGCCTTCATGACGTACTTCGCCACATCCTCTTCAATGGCTGCGATCATGCTTTCGAACATCGCAAAGCCTTCGTGGTTATATTCGCGAAGTGGGTCAATTTGACCGTACGCACGTAAGTGAATTCCTTGACGAAGCTGATCCATTGCATCGATGTGATCAATCCACTTCGAGTCAACAGCACGAAGCACGACAACTTTTTCGAATTCACGCATTTGCTCGAATGAAAGCTGCTCTTCTTTTTCGTCGTAGCGCTCCTTCACTTTCGCAAGAATCAATTCTGCCATGGCCTCTGGCTCTTTATTTTTCAGGTCATCAACTGTTACAACACCTTCGTGTAGAAGATTTCCGTTCACATAGTCAATGATTCCTTGCAGGTTCCATTTGTCACGATCCTCAAAGCTCGGTGTGTGAACTTCCACGCTGCGGCTAACAACCGTTTCAATCATTTTCTCTACGATTTCACGCAGATTCTCAGACTCAAGCACTTCATTTCTTTGCGTGTATAAAATTTCACGCTGCTGACGAAGCACATCGTCGTAAGAAAGAAGCTGCTTACGCGCATCGAAGTTGTTTCCTTCAACACGTTTTTGCGCCGATTCTACGGCTCTTGATACCATTTTACTTTGGATTGGCTGAGAATCGTCCATGCCAAGACGTGTCATCATTGCCTTCATATTGTCTGAACCGAAGCGGCGCATTAGCTCATCTTCCATTGATAGATAGAACTGTGTGACCCCTGGATCTCCCTGACGACCCGAACGTCCACGAAGCTGATTATCGATACGACGGCTCTCATGGCGCTCCGTACCAATAACGGCTAAGCCGCCAACCTCTTTTACACCTTCACCAAGTTTAATATCTGTACCACGACCAGCCATGTTGGTAGCGATCGTTACCGCACCTTTATAACCTGCTTCTGCAATGATTTCTGCCTCGCGCTCGTGATTCTTCGCATTTAATACATTATGGCGAATACCTTTTTTCGTTAGGTATTTTGAAATTAATTCAGATGTTTCAATCGCAACAGTACCAACAAGAACGGGTTGGCCCTTGCTGTTTCGCTCTGCAATATCCTCCACAACGGCACGGAATTTCCCGTCCATTGATGCGTAGATTAAATCGGCACGGTCATCACGGGCAATCGGACGATTCGTAGGAATGACAACAACATTCATATTATAAATATTGCGGAATTCCTCTTCCTCTGTTTTCGCTGTACCCGTCATTCCTGACAATTTTTCATACATACGGAAGTAGTTCTGGAACGTAATCGTCGCAAGCGTCATGCTCTCGTTTTGAACCTCCAGACCTTCCTTCGCTTCAATCGCTTGGTGAAGACCATCGCTATAACGACGTCCCTTCATGAGACGACCTGTAAATTGGTCAACGATCACGATTTCCCCGTCTTGCACCACATAGTCTACATCTAAATGCATGCTCGCGTGTGCTTTAAGCGCTTGTCCGATATGATGGTTCAACGCGACATGACGGATATCGAATAAGTTCTCGATGCCAAACGCGCGCTCTGCTCTGTTGATTCCGTCTTCCGTCAGCTGAACACCCTTTGTCTTTTCATCGTACGTGTAGTCCTCTTCTTTTTTCAACGTACGAACAAACGCATTCGCTTGAATATAAAGAGCTGTCGACTTTTGAGCCGAACCAGAAATGATCAATGGTGTACGCGCTTCGTCGATGAGGATGGAGTCGACTTCGTCAATGACCGCATAGAAAAGCGGACGCTGTACCTTTTGCTCTTTGTACAGAACCATGTTGTCACGAAGATAATCGAATCCAAGTTCATTATTCGTTGAATAAGTAATATCACAAGCATACGCAGCTTGCTTTTCTTCTTTTGAAAGGCCGTTTGTGTTTAGACCCACTGTTAAGCCTAAGAACGTATAAAGTTGACCCATTTCTGTCGCGTCACGGCTTGCCAAGTATTCGTTGACCGTTACGACGTGAACGCCTCTTCCAGACAAGGCGTTTAAATATACAGGCATGGTAGACGTTAACGTTTTCCCTTCCCCTGTCTTCATCTCGGAAATGTTCCCTTCATGAAGAGACGCGCCCCCCATGAGCTGAACAGGATACGGGTATAGTCCTAGAACTCGCTTGGCCCCTTCGCGAACAACGGCAAATGCTTCAACAAGCAAATCATCCAACGACTCGCCACCTTGATAGCGAGACTTGAACTCGTCCGTTTTAGCACGAAGCTCGTCATCGCTCAACGCTTCCATTCTTGGTGCCAATTTTTCAATTTCTTCACTCAGTTTGGTTAGGCGTTTTAATTCTCTTTTATTTGGATCAAACACTTTATTTAACATTCCAAGCATTTAGAAACGCTCCTTTTTGGATAAAGTTGTTTTCGTAAAGTTTGTTGTTTTGTAAAAATCCCAAATGCCGGATTTTTCCCCGCATAACGCTGGGTTTTATTGGTCTATTTGGAGAGTAGCTCTTTTCTAAAGATAAAAATATTCTGATTGGCTATTGAAACGAATAGTTAATTTCCTAAAAAGTGTGTATATAGCAACAATGTTTTAGAAAAGAGCCTTGGGTTATGGCTATTATGTATAAATTCGCCAGGTAGCTTGGCGAACCCTTCGTTATTCGAATGTTTACCTATTATTTTATCACTTTTGGGTAATCAGTGCCAATAAGAGCCTGAATGTGTTACTAAGGCTCTTTTCTTAAATTATGGAACATATTTGAATGATTGTTCTGAGTTTCCGCAGAAAAGAACAACCTACTTTAAATACTCGTCCTCTTCTAGTTCAATCTGTAAGTCTTCTAAAATCATCGCACGGAGTTCTCGTAACTCAGGAGTGAGCGTGGTTTTTAAGTCCCTGACAATTCTTCCAAGACTAGTAGCAGATACTCCCGTCTCCAAGGCAAACTCATTAATCGTTAGATCGACTAACGGATGAACCTCCATTGCCACGTACTGAACAGCCGCCACGTACACAGATTTGTTTTTCAACTGCTTCGGCTTGATTTGACAATAACGATTCCAAAGTGCGATTCCCGTTCCTGTTAGTTCTGGTGGAGAACCATAGCTCTTAAACTCTTGAACTAAAAGGTCCGCTACCACCTTGTGAACAGGAAGTGGCCAGTTGAAATTGTCGATGTTCACTTCAGCAGATAAAAATTGAATTTCGTTCATCACATAAAGAAGCTGATTTTTCAAAAACTCGATGGGGTCATCGTACTTGCTTTCAGCAAACTCCTGCTTAATAAACTCTTCATCTCTTTGATCAGACTCCCCTTCAAGGTCGAAGAAGGTCGGGAAAAAGATCCACTCGTCACGATAAGGAACGATAAATCCGAAAATAAAGGAATTTGGCTCGGCCTCTGATGGCTGAAGAAGCTTTATCTGTAGATGCTCATCAGTCAACGTGTCCTTCATCGTTACACTTGTTGGCGTAAGCTCCAGCATTCTCCCTGCTACCGGGCGAGGATTGTGCCAGGAAGCGACGATATCTCGCAAACTCGCTCTTGTGACCGTTTTATCACGGTGATCGATGAAGTCTTGTAAAAACGTCCTATTTTGGTCCACTAGCTTGAAAAGAGCAAACCACACCGTGTGGATAAAACCAAAAAATTCAATTTCCTTTTCATCGTCCACTAACGCCGGTAAGACATATGTATCAAAATCCTCGTCTATTTCATCACCGTACATATAATCCACATCGCTGATGATCTTTGCCTGAATTTGCTCAATCTCACGTTCAATTAATGAGCTAATCGAAATGGCTTCTTTTAAGCCACAACATTTTTTATATTTTTTCCCGCTCCCACATGTACATGGTGCATTTCGGTTAAATGATGCTGCCATTCGGTTCTCCTTCTTTATCAAGGCTCTTTTCTTAAACTTTATTGTTGGAGATAAAAAACGCTTAACCTGAGCTACAATATATAGCAAAATAGACTCCAATTGTAAGAAAAGAGCTTGCATTCTTAATTTCAAGCACAAAATAGCTTGTTTCTACGTTAAAATCGGCTTTTAGATTTTAACAACACTCTATGTGAACATAGCCTTTATCCAAATATCTATCTCTTTAGTGTAAACGATTCTGGTGGAATACAAAAGGGATAGAGGAGAAAATGGGTCGTGTTTTTCAAAATAAAAAACACTTCTAGGCTAGGAAGAAGTGCTCACTATTAAAACTATTGCTTTTTCATATAATCAAGAACGTCCAAGTCAATTTTCCCACGCTCTAACTCACGCGCTTCAAAGTTCTCGGTATGTATATAACGAGTCAGTGCCTTGTGAACACTTTCCTCATCCACATACAGTTCCAAATATCTGTGACGTCTCAAGCAGGCAACCAATTCTTCCTTCACATGCCCTTCAATCGCAGCAATCCGCTCTTGCTTAGGAGGAGCAAAGTAAAGTTGCTGCAAACCAAACACACGAATGAGCTCTTTAATGGGCTCCGGATGATCGTCGACACGAAGATCGATGAAACGATCATTGTAGCCACCATAACCACCCGCTTCCTTCACTACTAATAGGGCCGCTGATTGCTGACCACGACTGTCACCTCCAGCCTCTTGCCCCGCATTTAACGCGGCAAGCAAACGTTCAGCCAGAGTACCACTTGTCTCTTGAAACGTGTTTGCCATCGCTTGTACGGTCTTTTCGTCGACTAAAATATTCCCCTGTGTAGCAAAATGCTCGCCAGTGATTCCACCGGCCCAGTCATAGCATTTTTCACCGGTAAAAGTAGCGGCATTTCCTTTAGCATCGATCACTCCAACCTGTCGGAGATCCTTGTCCTCATCACGAGAGGTAATGATTTCGATCACCTCTTCTGCTGACTTCCCTTCTGAAAATAACTGAAGTGCCTCCGGACCATACGCCGTATTCGCATATGACTGCGTCGCAACAGCACCTACTCCAGCCTTCGCAAACGGAACCACGGCTCCGACTCCAAGAAACTTTGATTGTACCGCAATTCCCCATTCTTTTTCCTTTGGATCATAACCTACGATTGAAAACGTCATGTTTCTGCCTCCTCACGCTTCTAATAAGGTCAGTCGCACATGAAGCAAGCCTTTGTTGCGCTAGCAACACCAGCTTGTGGAATGTGCTACTGATCCTGACTTATCCTAAGAATACCCCACCATAAACAAGCGCACCCGCTATCACATAGGCAGGATGAACCTTCAGCCTTTCCATCAACACAAAGGCAATGACACCAATCCCTATCGTCTGCCAAATGCCCGCTCCTTCATATGAGGAGAAAAAGAAATCATATGTCATCACCCCTAATAGGACGGCAATGACTGGTCGCACCAATACGGTGAGTCGCTTAACCTTTGGTGATTCTTTATATTTCATCAATAAACCGAGTAAAGTAACCATCAAAATTAACGACGGTGCCACCGTAGCAAATACAGCAACCACTGCTCCGAACACACCACCCACTTCATAACCAATATAACCGGCCATTTTGGTCGCAATCGGTCCTGGCAGTGCATTCCCTAACGCGAGCACCTCACTAAATTCATTAACAGACAACCATTCATACCGATCCACCACTTCATTTTCAACCAGTGGAATCGAAGCCGGTCCCCCTCCATACCCGAGAATTCCCGGAATAAAAAACGCCAAAAACAATTGCCAATAAATCATGCCGACGTCTTCTCCTTTTCCTTAGACTTCTCAGGATCTTTTTTCAATAAAGCACTGAGTAATAAAGCAAAAATAATGATTGCAGGATGCACGTTTAAAAATTGAAGTAACACAAGGCTCGCTAAAACAAAAAGAAGTGTCCAGCCCCAACCGAGACTAGAGCTCGATGATTTTTTTACAAAATCCCAAGTTAATGTTGCAAGCATCACCGCAACAACCGGCACTACCGCCATCGACATCCCTCGCACCCATGGTTCGTCCTTGTAGGTATTTAGTACATTTAGCAAGATAATCATGAAAAAAATACTCGGTAAAATCGAGGCAAAAAGAGCGTTTAAAAGTCCTAACACACCACCCACACGATACCCAATATAACCGGCCATCTTCGTATTAATCGGCCCTGGCAAGGCATTAGCAAGTGCCAAAATATCCCCAAACTCATCCGAATCCATCCATTTGAATGTATCGACAACTTCCTTTTTCACAAGAGGAATTGATGATGGCCCCCCACCGTAGCCCAGAATTCCTGAGCGGAAGAAGGCGATAAATAACTGTCTGTGCTTCATAACATTCCTCCTAAATTAAAAAATTCAGATAGTTTCATCATACCAAACTTATGTGTTTTCGTTAACCGTTTATTTCGGAATTCGAGATATTCACAAAATCGAAACAATTTACTTAAACTTGTCGAATTTTGTCCGATACATAAGAGGTATGTACAACCAAGAGGAGGACAGCAATATGCTAAAAAGAATATTCTTATTGTTCCTAGTCGTGAACGTTTTAAGCGCATGTTCACTCGGAGCACAGCAAACAAAGACAGAAAAAGAATATAAAATTGGAATTCTTTTATCTGATAGTGGACTTGGAGACGAGTCCTTTAACGATTCGGCGTTCCGAGGTCTAGAACGTGCTCGCGATGAGTTTGGAATTTTATTTGACTATAAAGAAGCTCCAGATGGAGACTTCGAAGAAAAACTAACGGAACTTGTCGAGGAAGAATATGACCTGATTATCGGTCTTGGTTTCTCTGTCAAGGAAGCGTTGGAGAAGGTGGCAAAGGACCATCCAAATCAGCAATTTATGATTATAGATGAGGTTTCCGAGCTTGAAAACGTCGTATCCCTCACCTTTAAGGAATACGAAGGAAGCTTTTTAGTAGGAATGGTCGCTGCGATGAAGAGCACCACGGGAAAGATTGGATTTATCGGTGGCTTTGATGTGCCTGTCGTGAATCATTTTAAAGTAGGCTACATACAAGGAGCCAAATACGTCAATCCGAATGTAGAAGTAATGGTCGAGTATGCGAATTCCTTTGGAGACGCGACACTTGGTGGGACAATTGCCGAAAAACAAATCGCAGCTGGTGCGGATTTCATCTATCCTGCAGCTGGATTTACTGGCTTCGGAGCACTTCAGACCGCTCAAAAACTAGGTAAGCTAGCAGCTGGTGTGGATTCTGACCAATTTTTCGTAGCTGAAAAGGCTGTTACCACTTCTATGTTAAAAAATATTGACGTGGCCGTATACGATATCGCTAAAGAATTGAAGGAAACAGGAAAAATTGGTTCTTCCGCATATGTGCTCGGTCTGTCTGAAAACGGTGTTGGCTTAGCGGACATTCGTGTGGTACAACTAACAGATGCTGAAAACAGCCAGCTTGAAGAAGCAAAAGAGAAAATCATTTCGGGCGACATTACTGTCGAAATGGAATAAGGAGGGAATGACATGAAACTTAGATCTCGCTTACTCATCATCGCCATCATTCCACTTTTATTATCAACATTGATTATTGGATTTATGATATCTCAGCTAGTGAGTATGCAAAGCTCCGCTAAGGATGATGTACAGGTTTTATTATTGGTGGAAGGTATTCAAGGAGAGCTGGTAGTTGCCAAGCAAGCACTCTCAAATTATACATTCAACCAAAGTGAAGCAAACAAATCAGAAGCTGTGACACAATTACAGAACATTGATGAGCAAATGGCGGCACTTACAAAAGTGATTAGAGTGGATGAGCAGAAAGCAACGCTAGGGAAAGTACAAGAAAAGTTTGACGCCCTATCGTCTGAGGTTGATGCGGGGTTTGGAAGTAACGACCCCTCGGCGATTAAAAGACAATCGATTCGTATTTCTGGTGTCTTGAATGATGTATACCTGTTGGATAAACAGACTGGAGAATGGTATGACGAAATGCTCCAACAAACCGAGAAGAAGATTCAGTTTGTTGTATTATTCTCAATCATTGCGATTGTTATATTAATTGTATTATCTAGCCTTTCAACTTGGTTCTTGGCTAGACGTATTGCGAAACCATTACGTGAAGTGGTGGATCACGCGATTAAAGTGGCGGACGGAGACCTCACTGTGGAAGTGGAATCAGTAAAGGAAGATAGTTCTTACGAGCTAGATCAGCTAAAATCTGCTTTTTCGTTAATGATTTCGAATGTAAAACAAACCGTTCAATCAATTGAACAAGTCGGCGAACGAGTGACGGGCTTTACCACTGAAGTATCTGGACATATGGTAAATTTGCGTGAAATCAGCAACCAGGTGGCTGTTTCAACAGAAGAACTTGCGCGCGGAAGCCAATCGGTTTCAGAAGACATTCAATCGACAGCTGGCTCTATGGGTGCGATGAACGAAGAATTCTCTCGCGTTCAGGATAAAACCGAGCAATCATCACAGGCTGGATCCGCTGCGTTGAATTCGGTTCAAACTGGTCGAGTGTCGTTGGAAAAACAAGTTGAACTCGCTTCACAGTTGTCTAGGTCAACCGATCATATTAAAACATCCGTCGAGGGCTTCACGCAATTCGCAGGACAAATTGAGGAAGCAGCACGTTCCGTACGTGAAATCGCTGATCAAACGAATTTGTTAGCCTTAAATGCGGCTATTGAAGCGGCACGCGCTGGCGAGGCTGGTAAAGGATTTGCCGTTGTAGCCGACGAAGTTCGTAAGCTGGCAGACGACTCCACTAAGGCAACGGAACACATCACAACGATGGTTAGCCATATGAAAAAAGGCATTGCGACCATTGTAGAAGCAACGGAGCTTGGATATGAGTTATCCAATCAACAGCAGTCATCTATGAAGGAAACAGAATCTTCATTTGAAGTGATTTCTATGAATGTGATGGCGATCAATGAGCAATTGGATGCATTGGTTGCGGGGATGAAAACTTCTAGCAGCATGAGTACTTCTGTTATATCTGCGATTGAGAATATTTCGTCGGTTACCGAGGAAACTGCGGCTGGAACGGAAGAGATTAGTGCTTCTACGGATGCGCAGCTTCAGGCGTTTGAGCAGGTGAATGAGAAGATGGAGCAGCTGCAGGAGCTGACGGTGGAGATGAAGAAGGAATTGGCGAAGTTTCGGTTGTAGGTGATTTTTGTCGGTTTAGTATGAAATGTATGTCGAATCGGAAAAGTTGCAACAAAACCGATCGAAGATGCAAGAAACTGAGTCAGAGTTGCAAGAAATCCAATGAAAGTTGCAACAAACCTAATATTAGGACCATAAATAATGCCTACTCTGAAGTGACCCCTAAAAGTTAGACACGGTTATTTCATTAGGCAGCGTGGGTAAAATGAGTTCGGTATTGTACCGGACTCATTTTTAATTTTGCCTTAATCCGTTTCGTATTATAGTAATTGATATATTTTTGTAATTCTATTTTAAAATGTTCCACACTCTCAAATTCCTCTGTGTAGAGGAACTCAGATTTCATAATTCCAAAGAAATTCTCCATGACAGAGTTGTCATAACAGTTTACTTTTCGAGACATACTTTGGACTATCTTTCTTGATTTAAGTGCGTGACGATATTGCTTCATCTGATAATGCCACCCTTGATCAGAATGCATGAGTAGCTGGTG